>NZ_AWTR02000034.1 GCF_000469665.2 Holospora obtusa F1
TTTTTTCTTCATGAGATTTTGGAGGTACAAGCCCATATCTATTTTGCAAATCTTTGTTCTCATAAAAGCGTGGAAATAAAAACCTATATCTATTTTGCAAATCTTCGTCCTCATAAAAATTTTTAAATTCCCCCCCCCCTTGATCTAATAAAAGAGACAGAATACCTGTTGTGTCTGCGTCTTTAAATTGATTCTTTTTTAAATAATCTAATTTGTCTACACACAGATCCCATATTTTTGGAATATCCTCATTGAAAAATTGTATTCGTGAACATAATTGTTCTACAAGTTCTTTACTTTGAACGTAGATCAAGCTTTTTAATAAAGCGTCAGTATATTCTCTATGAAACTTTTCCCCAACGAAACAATGATTTAACTCAACGCCCTCCAAGAGTAATTCTAACAACGGATTATCAGATACTAACCGGAACAAAAAATTGTCATTATTAGGACTTGTGTTGTATGTTTCTTTATAAACACTTATGTCGATTTTTTCTTTTTGAATCCTTTCTCTCCAATTTGATAATTGAAGAAATTCTTTGACTATATTATTATTTGGAATCTCCTCACTTCTTAATGTATCTAAAATCTTAAAAAGAGGTACCTTTAAAAAATCGTCCCCCCATATCATAGATTTAAAACATTTTTCAGAACAAACAGGATCATTTCTTGGATTCAAAATAGAAGTAATAAGCGTTAACGATCTTGTCTGAGGGTCAAAATTTTTATATGCATTCAAGTTCATACGTTCTAGGCAAAGTTCAGCCAACTCAGCGTTGTCCGAATGCTCCTCTTTATTGCGCAAAATCGTATTTATCAAGGAGTGAATTCGTAAGTCTGTGCTGAAATTTTCGTTGAGCACAAAGCTGAAATCTAAAATATTGATAACCATTTTTGCGATATCTAAATTATTCTTATTTGACATTAAGCAGGTCATCATATAATTCATCACATAATAAGTGTTATCTTTGAATTTACTTTTTAAATCAATATCTTGAAGTACATTTTTAACAGCCTCAATACTAAAGTTATAACAGTTGCGTAAGAGCAATTCTAGCGCACATAAAAAACTTGCATAAGATTTAGTGAACAAAGGAGCTCTTCCATAATCGCTATATAATGAATCTAATCCGAATATTCTTAGTGCATCATAATAGCTATCTGCATCCATAATCTCTACGCCTTTAAGCTGATTAACGATCTTAGATAAATTTTCGTTGCTGGGTTCAAAACCAATTGGCTGTTGGCTTTCTTGAACAAGATGTTGTTGGCTTTCTTTCACGGAAAAGCTTTTACTTCCTAAAGAAAGCACGCATATTAAAGATAAAATAATTTTTTTATTCATAGACATTGTTACGGTTTAGTTGTTTACGAAGGTCACTTTAACAAAAAAACAATTAAATATCAAGCCTTCCTTAATTTTATTGAATTATAAATTAACACCGAAAACTGAAGGTACTTCTATATATTTGTCAATACAGCGAGGGCCTACGCATGAAGAATTGTGTTCACACAATGAATAAGATGTTTAAAAGACATAGAATGTTTGCGCATGATAGACTTGATCGAGTTTTCTGGCTTATTTTTTGCTTTATGCAGTATGGTTAAAGCCCATTTTCTGAGTATATCCAAATTTTCGGTAACGCAATCATTCCGAATGCAGGCTTTGTCCTCATTGAAAACAACATCCAAACCCCAGTGAAGTTGATTTTCAATTCCCCAATGCTGACGGGCAATCTCATTCAGTTCAAAAGCACTTAATAATTTTGATGAAATATAGTATCGGGTATCTTTCGATTCTTTCCCTTTACGAAGCACCGTTGAGGTAATGCGACCTATGGATTTTAAACCAGGCCATTGATGAATGTCATTCAGCCGCTTTGTATGATGTGAAACAACGGCCACACGCTGTTCAATTCTTCCATGGCCTTTATCATTATTTTCGTTAATGAATTCGTGGTTATTTAACTCAGATAAAAAGAGCTTAACATCTTCAAACAATGTTCCTTGGTCTTTGAGTGAAATAACATAATCACCTTTCCTCTCAACGATTTGCTGACACATGTCCCTTTGAGCTCCCATGGCATCGATCGTAATGATTTTATTTTCAAGATCTAAAAGTTTTAACATTTTTGGAATGGCTTTGATTTCATTGCTTTTTTCATTCACTTTCTCTTGAGCGAAAACCATTTTATTCTTATGGCACCAAGCACTTACACTATGAAAAAGCTTATTTGAAGAGCTATTCCGGATCGTTTTCCCATCGATATTCATAATGTCACTCGTTATTTTTTGAAGACTTTCTACAAAAGCGCCAAAGCACTCTCTAAATTGATTGGGGAATAAGTTATCCCAAAGCCGTTGGTAAGTATCGTGACTTGGCACACCAGACGGAAAATCGAAATATTTTTTCAACGCTTCCCTATGCATCTCAACAAAATCCTGCATCCCACTAAAACTGTCGATACCACAAAGAACTGCTAACAAACTGGTTGCTATCAAAGTCATAAAAGGGTGGCGTTGATTCCTTGAGGAACGGGGATCTTCCAATGAACTAAAATGGCTTTCTATAATTTTAAGGCAAATATACATCTATACATCTTTTAAACACAGTTGTAGAATAAAATTTCTTTATGCGCAGGCCCTGCCCCCCCCAAAAGCGTGTCTTTCTCACCGAAACAACTTGAAATTGACATTGCTGCGTTTCCATGTTGGACATATCTAAACTTTTTACAGTCAGTGAAATTGTAGTCTTCAAGTGAATCAAGCAAAAAGAAGATAATATTCAAGTTGAAAAACACAGACGCTTGCAACTGTATTCAAATGTACGAGGTGTGGCATTTTGTCCATGGAAAAAAATACTTTATAGATCTGGAGAGTCATTAACGTGGTATTTCGTCACTCTATCGACTGATAGCTTGGTGATCGCAGCGACACCATCTTGACAAAACGCATTAAAAGGTCAATGTGTTACAGATGAATAGGAGCTTTAGACGTCTTCCTGAAGAAAAGAATGTTCGTGAGAAAGATCTTACATTTTCTATTGAATCAACACACAGTGATATTCTATATGGATCGGTACGCTTTAAAAGAAAGAAAAAATTATCTTCTCGTAGTCATGATATGCTTCATAAGACAATGAAACTGTCTCATTACCTTCAAAACAACCCAAAAAATATCAGTTTATATATGACCGAATTGTTATTCTTTGGTTAAATATCTCCCAGTTCAATCTAAATGACTACAGCTTTTTGATCTGTTCGTATTTTGCAAAAACCTACATATCTTTTTTAATTTACATCTTATTTAAAACTTATTTTTCTAATAGGCCTGTTGTATCTGGTTTTGATGATTTGTGTTTTTTAATTTTGTTCAACGTACAAAAATATATGAATAAACGGTTGTGATGACCTCTAGATCTAAAATGAAAATATGCGTATACTGGCTGAGAAGAAGCGCCTGTAGCTCAGTGGATAGAGCGTTGCCCTCCGGAGGCAAAAGTCAGGAGTTCGAATCTCTTCAGGCGCGCTTAATAGTTTTTAGTATTACTATGCTCATTTTTTTAGTAAGAAAAATTTTCTCCTTGCGTGCTCAATCTGGGTTTTTGTTGATAGAGCTCTGTATAGTGTTGAGTGTTATTGGAATTTTGATAGGAACGTGTGGAGCGTTGCTGAAAGGGTATTATCGAAGACAAGAATGTATGTGCACCCGGTCACATCAAGAACAGATTTTGAGTGCTGTAATGTGGTTTGTTTTAAGAGAAAAAAGGCTTCCGTGCCCTGCGTCAATAGAAAGTCAGGGAGTTGAACAAAATAATTGCAGAAAACATTGGAAAGGGTTAGTCCCTTTTCGAACTTTGGGACTTTCAGAGCGTATCGCAAAAGATGGTCTTAACCGTTGGATGAGTTTTGTTGTGGAACCAAGCTTAACAGAATATCGATCAAAAAATAGTATTTCTTCGGTAGAGTTGTGCCATTTTTTGTTTAGCTCTCCATCTACGCTTTCTTTGTTGGAAAAAGATGTATCTATTATGAATCACGCAAAAGAAGACGGGATCATTGTTATTCTCATTAGTCATGGTCGTTTTTTTTCAGAAAAAGGACTCCAAATGTCAGCGTGTTCACATATGAATAGGCAAGAAAGCAACACATACTGCTACGCGCCATCAACAACTGATTTTGGAGTTTGGAATGATCAAGTTGCGTTTTTGACAAAGACGCACTTGCTAAAAGAGATGGGAGTAAAGTGTAGCGATTACTTTTTTCCCTTAGAATCCCCTGAACTTCCACAACATGTTTATAAAAATGTACGATAAAAAGAGGTTTATTAATTTTTTATTTTTAAAGTAAATTTATATAAGAAAACAAATTATTTTTTAGAAAAAGTACAAACATGCGCTTGATTTTCGTCATTCGCTAAGGACTATCCCAAACGCAGGTATTGCTTCTGGAAACAGTACTGTGATAAAATAAAAGAAAAGTTTGGTTGAAAGTATGTACACAGTTTTAAAAACTGGGGGAAAGCAATATCGTGTTGAGCAAGGGCGCTTTTTAGACGTAGAGCGCTTACCGTGTAGCGTTGGTGATGTTTTGAATTTAGATGGATGGTCTATTCAGCTTGAAGGAGCAGTGCTTCCGGCAAAAATTTTAGCGGTATCTTTGGGGGAGATAAAATCAAAAAAAGTTTTGATTTTTAAGAAAAAGCGTCGACACAATTATCGTAGAAAACGTGGGCATCGGCAAGTCTTAACTCGAGTTCGTATTGAGTCTATCGAAATTTAGTGATATTCTGAGATAAAGAAAAAGTAGAGAATGTCATGGCACAAAAAAAAGGAAGTGGAACATCTAGAAATGGTCGAGATTCTGCTGGTCGTAGGTTGGGAATTAAAAGGTTTGATGGACAGATGGTTAATGCTGGGACCATCATCTTGCGTCAGCAAGGAACGAAAATTCATCCAGGATTAAATGTTGGGTGCGGAAAAGATTATACACTATTTTCAAGAATTTCTGGTTATGTGAAGTTTTGTGTTCGGAAGGGAAAAAAAATAGTAAAGGTTTTTAAAGATAGAATTTGATTTATTGTGTTTATAGAAAAGTAAAAATATTTAAATTCAGAAATAACGATCCAAAAAAACAAAATTCAAAAGTATTTTTGTTTTTTTGGTTTTTTTGTTATGTCATCATAACAATAAATAAAGATTTTTCTATTTATTTAGATAATTTTTTTAAAAGAAATGTCAAAAAATTTTAAATCTATCAGTGAAAGAAATTAAAGAAATTCTTTTTTTATTTTATTAAGTGGGCTTGCTTTTTTTAAAAAAATTTAAAAAATAAGATGCAATATTAAAAATTGCATCTGTAACGTTTTTATTTTTACCACTGTAATATTTTCTAGGTTTTTTTAAAAGCATCGAAAATTAACAAAACCTTCTTATACAAAACGTTTAAAACAAAACAAGGATACTTTTTCTATGAACTTCGAAAACAAAAAATATTATTTATTTTTACAAATTAAGTTTTAAAAACACTCAAAACAAAATAAGTAAAATTTTTCAGCTTTTCAAAAGATATTTTCGTAAAGGCACAGCGCATTACAATTAAATAACTTACGGTTCTTTAGCAGGAAATTCTTTTTTAATTTTTGCAAGTAATTCCTGCATTTTTTTAGATCTCATATTCTGAACTGCAAGTTGAGTTACCACATTTTCAGAGGTGCGCACACCTTTTTTCATAAAACGTACAACCATAACCAAAGAACTGTCTTTGTTTAACGGAACGACTTTTATTTCTCCCACCTGCATTTCTTGCAAAATACCATTAAGATGAGAATTAGATTTTAGCATTTTTTTTGTAAATTCATTAACTTTGTACTCTCCATTAGGCTCATCAATTTGAAATTTTTTTGCCCATACTGGAAATACTTTTTCTGAATCATTTCCCAAATTTTTTAATTTTTTTAACTCATCTTCGATATTGCTTTTTCCCGCTTTATTTACAATGACCGTCTCAATAGCTACGCTTTCCATTACGTCGGGATCTTCTTTAAGCGTTTTTATTTCTTGCTCAATTTCTGATTTTCCAACCTGCTCTGAACCTTCTGCTAATTTTCGTAAAGCCGCAGAAACGTAAACTTGGTCCAACGCGGATACCGTTTCAGGAAGTGCATCTAATTTTTGACTCTTAGCCCACTCACTTAATTGACACATTGTGATATAATCATCTTTCAGACGATTTTTGTCTTCTTCCGAAAATTTTTTTTCTTTATTTTTTTTTAATATTTGTTGTAATATTTGATCAATGTCTGACTGTTTAATTACTCTTTTTCCAATAATACACAAAACTTTATTGTCTTTAACATCGCTATTTTTATCTTTTAAGGTGTCTCGAGATTGACTTTCTCCACTAAAGCCCATTACTCCCATTAAACACCATACAAAATAAGACATTTTTTTATGCATATACACTTTCCCTGCTCTAACGCTTACCTGACCATAAGACTATGCTAATGGAAGGTTCTTAAAGAGTCAAGTTTTTTAAACAAATTACAAATCTAAATCTTTTGTGATTTAACACACGCACATCAATTAAGCTAAATAATGGTTGTAATAAATTTTCTATTTTAAACACAGTTATTTTAAAAAATATATAATGGTAATGAATTAAGTTTAGGCTTTTGAACTAAAAAATAATACAATATATTAAATTGAAATTTTGTCCTTAATACATCATTTTTTATCTCTTTGCCCTTAAATTCTAAATAAGCCTCAGAGAGCATTTACCCAAAAAACAAAATTAACGCTGGCATTTTTTTATAATAAATTCAGTTGAGATTTGCGTATCCATTGTTTTGTGTAAATTTTGATGCATGAACTTTCTTTATATTTACTCTATACTATTAACAAATGTAATTTTTTTTAAACCTTAACGATGAAGATCTAACAGTGTGCCTTGAAAATGATTGAGCTTAAAAACAAAGCTCAACTTAATGAACGGAAAACAAAAAAAGAGAAAACAAAAAATATTTTTTTATTTCTAAATATTCATTTTACGCTGTAATTATGTTCGTTTTACTTTTTAAATACGAACATAATTAAAATCTTTAAGAAACACATATACAAGACTTATTAAATTTTCAAATTTGTGTACGTACATAAAATTAAGGCGAAATTTTTGACTCACTCAAACCTTAATTTTTTTGATTACCTTAAAAAATCTCCTAGCATTCTTTTTCAATAGATTCATAATAGAAAACCTAAATCTTTACTTTTTTTCGCATCAACGACAAAATTTATGAATCACTGAAAGTAAAAAAATACAAACGCTGTAAATAAAATTTATTTACATGCATTTATTTAAATAAATTTTCTTAAGGCACAAATTATACGCTCTGCTTCGTGCATATACCCGCTTATTGGAAGACTTAAAACAACGTGAGATAATTTTTCACATTGAGGCAATCCTTTTCCTGTTGCTGTTGGATATTGCCTATATGCAGTTTGTAAATGCAAAGGTTTTTCATAGTAAACAACTGTAGGAATTCCTACAGATTGCAATTTTTCCATTAATTTTTTACGACACACTGTCTCAGGTAAGCACACAGTATACTGTGCCCAAGAAGAAGTAACGTCTTTTTGGAGGAAAGGCGTCTTTAATATACCTTGAAGTCCCCTGAAATACGTATCTGCGATTTCTTGACGAACGATCAATTCATCAGGAAAAACCTTTAGTTTTTCTATTAAAATAGCTGCTTGAATCGTATCTAATCGCCCATTGATCCCAATCCGAACATTATCATATTTTTCTTTGCCTTGACCATGTATGCGTAACGACTGAATCAACACAGCAAGGTCATCATCATTTGTAAAAACCGCTCCCCCATCTCCATAACATCCTAGAGGTTTTGCAGGGAAAAAACTTGTAGTAGCTATATTGCCAATATTTCCAACTTTTTTTGTTTTGTATGTTGCTCCAAAACTTTGCGCCGAATCTGCAATAATCCACAAACAATTTTTATGAGCAATAGACTGAATAGTATCGTAATCTGCAGGTTGACCAAATAAATCTACGGGAATTATCCCTTTAGGAGCCAAGCCTAAACTTTTTGCATAACGGATACCTTGCTCTAAACTATCAGGATCCATATTATAGCTAGATTCTAAAACATCAACAAAGATAGGAACAGCCCCTCTCCATACCACAACTTCAGCGGTTGCTGCAAAGGTGAAAGAAGGTACAAAGACTGCATCTCCTGGACCTACTTGATAAGCCATCAATCCTAAATTCAAAGCGTCTGTTCCATTAGAGCATGCAATCGCGTGCTTTACCTCGCAGAAAGTTTTTAATTGTTCCTCTAGTGTATAAACTTCTGGTCCCATAATAAAAGTTCCATGATCTAACACGCGCTTAATTGCAGATTCTATGTTAGAACGCAAGCGCGCTAACTGCGCTTTCAAGTCTATGAAGGGCATAAGAGAATGAGATTCAATTTGTTTTTTAGGCGATGTCATAAGTTTACCTCACTTTATATTGAAACAAAATTTTTTTATTGCATACATTGAAAAAATTAAAGTCTTTGCTTTAAGTTAACTGTAATTTTTAAAATCATTTTTAGCGCTGAGTTTTACATTTTTTCAAAAAAGATTCCAGAAAATGATAAAGTATTTTTAAGTATTTGTCTACTGATTTAGAGGGCTGTCAAGATGGATACAAATATTTTTTGATCACGTGAAAAATTTTTCGCAGCTGTAAGAAGGAAGCATTGACGCGCCGCAAATTACAAATTTTTTAGAACGTATTTTATTTAGGAAGCGTATAAAGAAGATAAAAGCAGTCTTGTGTAGAGAAAAATCGGTATAAAAATGGATATTTTTTGATATATAGTCAATTAGGTTAACGTTTACAAAGATGGGTGTTATTTCTAGAAAAAAAATTCTAAAATCATATACCAAAGAACGTCTTTCTTTAATCTTTGAGTGACAGGATTTACTTCTATTCGTAAAATTTAATATTTTTACTATGGTGTTTTTCTTGACCTGATTTAATCTAACGACAACTGATTTTTTTTTGAGGTGATCCGATATCTTTTTTTATAAAATTTTTTACGCTTTTTTTCAAAATATAAGAAACGCCACGGACGCTGTTCGTCCGATAACGTTCCAGGGATCCATACACCTTTTTTATACTGAAAGGTCAGCGCTTTCGGATACTGTTTTCTTAATTTTTTTCCTATTTCGAATAATGCTTTTATTTTTGAATCCTTTAACATTTTTTCTTGACAAATGTGAGAAAGATTAAAAACTCTGGCCCATTGTGAAATAACGTGTTTGCCTTTTCTTGTTTCTGTAACCCACAGTGTGCTTATTTCTTCCTGAATGATTCCTATGTAGTCAGGTGTTGCTAAAATTTTAGGTTTGAAAGCCCCGTACCATGCGAAAAATTGAAGTAAAACTAAAGCAAAAATTCCCCACCATCTCCAATTTTCTTTCCAAATCAACCACCAAAACACACAAAAAACTTGTGCAAAAAAATACCAATGGCTATAAAGAGGGCAATGAAATAACAAAAATCCTAAATAATATGAAGAGCTTTGCGCGATACTTACTAATCCTTTAAGTGTTAATCCCCATAAATAAAATACGCTTTTTGAATACGGCGTTAACAAAGAAAGTAATGCAATTCCTGCCATCGGCATAACGCAAAAACTCGTCCAGCTTACCGCAAACACGTTACTAATTACGCTTTGAAAAGAGTACTGATGAAAATAAAAAGCTATCCAGGGTAAAGTAGAGCATGTGGCTGAAATGGTTGTCACATTCATCATGAAAAAACTTTTTGCCCAACGTTTCCAAAAAGGTTGTTGAGTTTCTGACATACTTTTTCTCCAAAATTTGCTGGGAATAGTCATTAAGCTAGCTGTTGCTATAAAAGAAAGCTGAAAACTTAAGCTAAAACATGCATGAGGTTCTATGAAGAGTATCCCTGATGCACACAAAGATAACATGCGTAACGAAGAAGGCCAACGATTCAAAAACATACCTATCAGAGCTCCAAACATTAAAATGAAAGAGCGTTGTACTGGATAACCTGCTCCAGAAATACATACGTATATTCCCCCTGCAATCAAAGAGCATATGCCTGCTAAGCTTTGCAAACTAATGATTAATCCTAATTTAGGAACACCTTGAAGTAACCATCGAAATACGAAAAAACACATTGCTGCCACGATGGATAAATGCAATCCAGATATTGCAAGAATGTGAGAGAGACCAGAAACAGAAAAATCATTACGCAACTGTAAGGGAAGCGCTGTTTTGTCTCCAGTAATCAACGCACTACCGATGGCTCCTAAAGGATAAGGTAATTTATCGTGAAACGTTTTTGTTAAGTAATGTCTCATTCTTGTTAAAAATCCAGATTTTTCGCAAGTCACCTGAACATCAGAAACAGTAAAACCGTAAGAAGAAACACCTTGAAAAAATTGATGAAATTGCGCATCATACCCTCCTGGGACAGTTAGTCTGGCCCAAGGAAGCAGTTTAACTTTAGCTTCTATCCAGTTTCCTGGAGTAATTTTTTGTTTACACTGTGTTCGGATGCTTAATCGAACACAGGGAAATGACAGTGCTCCCTTCTTGGATCGCAAAGATTTAAGCCATATTCTGGGATAAATTTTTCCTGAATTAGAAGCCGTATGATCTAATGCAGTGACTTGTCCTTTAATCCAAAACGGACCTAACTCTTTTTTAAGCAATATATGCTGAGGGTACATCCCGATTCTAAAAAATCCTACCGCAAAACATACAATTGCCCAAAAAAATACTCTAAAAATTCTACGTTTTTCTTGAAAAAGTCCGTACAAACTGGCGAAAAAAGCAATGAATATCACTCCGTAAGTTATTGCTTTAGGTTCGTAAGGTAACATTACATAACTGTAAATCCCTATTGCAATTCCAAAAGGAACCCATAAAACATGTCGGTCGTGTTCTTGAATAAATTGTGAATACAAAGTGGCTCTAATTTTTTTTAGATTTTTTGCTTTCCAAATCCAAAAATTTTTCACACTACCTCTTGTCATTGTTATTTTTATGCTTTACGGATGCTTGTTACTTCAAATCTGTAAATAATTAATTTATTTTCTTGATCATGTTGATCCTCAATTTTTTATTTGATTTTCGCCTAAAAAAATCACAGTGCCGCGTTAATTATTTTGAGAACTTTTTTCTGTAAAAAAATACTGTAACTTGCCTTAATCAAACTTTATTATTAAAAAAATATTCTATTCACGCAAGATACCGCAGTGTTAGCGCTTAAATTTTTTTTAATTTAATCACGGGAACTAAAAAGCTTAAATATTTTTTGACATACATATTTTTTATAAAGAAGCATTTTTTAGAAAATTTATTACACGGTATTCATTCTTGAAAATGACAAAAATTTACTTAACAAAAAAATATAGCATCAATCGTCAACAAAAATTTTAACTGCATTCTTTACGTGATGTGTGTCATGTTATTTATTTTTACGTGTGCCCAGAATTTTACAAAACACGAAGCGTTTATCGATCTTAAACGTAACAAAAAAACTTTGCTTACTTTAACTTGAACAAACAAAACTTTTTAACTGACTTGATTTTTTTTCAAATCATTACTTCAAATATCACAAACAACACTCGAGCAAAAACACTAGCAAATGTACCTTTGTATTAAGTCCCTTTTGAGCGGCTCATCTCTTGATTTCCACCTTTCGCACCGGCTGCATGAAGACGTACTTTGATGTGACTTGCATCAATCATCAGCCATTCATAATCCGGAACATCAACTAATTCTTCGAGCAACTTCTCCCAGATACCTTTGTCTCTCCATCTGATAAAACGACGGTGCGTATTGCTCCAACTTCCATAATCTGGCGGCAAATCTCGCCATGGCGATCCTGTCCTTAAGATCCAGAAAATGGCATTAATACATTGGCGATTATTTTTAGCTCTCCCGCCCCAAACACCTTCTCGTCCTGGTAAATGAGGCTCTAACAAACTCCATACGCGATCTGAAATATCGTGGCGACGATGGGCTTCTGACATATAATACTTATGCATTCATGAAATAACTGCATCACTTATATCATACTTCTTATCTCGTGACTACACTATCTAATCATTCTTCAAAAAT
This sequence comes from Holospora obtusa F1, assembly GCF_000469665.2. Classification (GTDB taxonomy): domain Bacteria; phylum Pseudomonadota; class Alphaproteobacteria; order Holosporales; family Holosporaceae; genus Holospora; species Holospora obtusa. The sequence continues at coordinate 12,164 of NZ_AWTR02000034.1, forward strand.
TCCTAAACATTTTATTTCTTCCAAAGCTAATTGTTGCAAAACACGCAAAGATTGTAAATCGGAAAGATCGTTTTTAGACAAAGGCAAACGCACCATATCTGAAGAAATAATATTCGCAAGGCGCAATAACGCTTTAATAGAGACCGGATTGGTAGCCTTGCTGAGAGCTTGTTGGGCTTCCCAAAAAAATGATCTTTTCCAGCATCCTTCTAAACTTTCTTGCACATAATGTTTTACAAGATTTGGCCATATATTAGATAGAACAGAAACCAATCCTTTGGCTCCTAGTGTACTGTAAGCGGGCATTAAATGATCGTCTCCGCACAGAAGATCGATTCTTGGAGCTGCTTGCGCGTAAGAAAATGCACTCTTTAAACACCCACTTGATTCTTTTAAACTGACTAAAAAAGGATAATCTTTAAGAATTTTCAGAGCTTCAACAGACAAAGAAACACCTGTGCGACGTGGAACATTGTACAGCATTACAGGTCTTTGCGAGATCGTAAGCAGCGCTTGAAACCATTGAGCCTGCCCCTCATCACCAGGACAAGTGTACAAAGGAGTGCTTATCAAATATCCTTGTAATGCATAGTCCTGGCATTGCTTGATCCAATCCATTGCTGAATCCAAGTTATAGGTCGGAACTGCGGAAAATATAGGAATATTTAGGTCTAAACGCATAATAAAATCTAAAATTTTTCTTTTTTCTTCCGTGCTTAAGGAAATTCCTTCTCCTGTGCTTCCAAACAAAATAACACCATTCTCACAAGACACTTGTTTGCGAAGAACACGTTCTAATCCTTCATAATCTACGTTCAAGCTATGATCTTTAAAAGGTGTAACACACGCTGTCCACACCAAAGGCACTTTAAAAGGACTATATCTCACTATCTATCAAAAATAAAATCAATCATCCACATTCTAATGTGCACAAACAACTAAAATCAAGAGGGCGTAGTGAATGCGTATATCTAAAATTTAAGTGAATGTAGCTAATTCAGTAGACCTCTTCGAAAACTGTCATTGTGCTCACTCCACAGTATGCGAAAAATTCCATTAAATTATACTAAGGAAAAATTCATCTTTTCGTCTGTTTTTGTATGTATCTACTATGATTTTTAATCGTTTAAGCATCACCATTATTATCTTTATTTACAACTCTTTTGCTGAGAATAGTTCGATTTTTTTATCTTTTTGTGTTAAAAGAATTTTTTTACTAGACCTGATGCGTAAGTATGATTTTATGTAAATTTTATGAGAAAATATAGGATTGACGGTCTAAAGTAAGTGTTCATGTTGCTAAGATATGCAAATATTCCCAAACATCCAATCACATTTGAACGTTTGTTTTGCCTAACTTTTTATAAATTCGAGGAAATTTTCAGCAAAATTTGTTTTTTGTGAAAAAAGCGAGTGATAGAACGTTATCAACGTCCAAATAAGCTTAAGATTAATGAAAGAGTGTTAATGCTTTTTTTCTAGTACAGCAGGTTATAACGCAAGGATTTATAGGTAGTTCATTCCGAATTATCCAAAAATTAGAGCTTATTTTGGCTCAAGTTATGGCCATTGGAAAAGACAGACATTGACCTAAAGAAGAGGTGGAGTCGTTCATTATTGACGGCACAGAATGACCAAGAAACCTTTTATTAGAGGTAAGAAGAAACGCCACGCTCTTAAAAATAAATCCTTTAAGGGAAGAATTGAGCATGTGTCAAATACCGCACCTGATTCCAGATATGATTTTACGCTTCCTAAACTAGGATCTTCTCTTTCTAAACACGACAGAATTTACGTAGATTCGAAGTATCAAAGCTTTGAAAAGATATCATCCAGAAAAAAAGTTTCAAAAGGTTAAAAAATAAAACTTTGGATCTACAAGAAAAAGAATAAAATTGAACACATATTCTCCTAAATAAAAATTTTCAAAATTCTTTCTGATTAATACTGTAACAAACCATAATAGTGTTTCGGGTATCGTTCTTCAAAAACAAATTTGCCCTTGCTTAAAATAAAATTTGAAAAAGATAAATTTCTAAATAAAACACTGCTCTCTTTCTCAAAAATTACTTACACAAAAGGTATTGAAGGATTGATGCTTCTAAATCACACACAAAAAAAATATTTTTTTTTTAAAAAGATCAAATAGTTTGTGAATCTTGGGGATATATTAGAACCGTTACAATAATGAGCGTATTTTTATGAAGATTGATACTAAGTTTCTTTTGGCAAGTATTAAAGTTTCCTTGATGTTCGGAGCGTTTCCTAGTTATGGGGCGGGAGAAGCTTTACAATCTCTGGTACAAATTACAGGAGCGCCTTTGCCTTCTCTTCCTGTGCTTGAGAGTTATGATTTTAAAGGACAAACGCATGTTATTTTTAAGGGAGGAAGTGGAATTTTAACCGGACTTCAGGATGTGGAAACGTTAGAGGTGCAAAATGCTGAAACGATCATATTAGATAGTCCTATTTTAAACGCATTGGATATTCGTGTGCAGGCAAAAACTTTGGTAAGTAAGCATAAACTTGTGTCTAAAAACGTGAACATAGAGGTGTTAAATGCGTGGATTGGATCGGGAGCGCAACAGGTATATCAAGGCAGTGGTGGGTTAAGCTGGTCTTGGCAGAATCAGGATCCAAGCTTGCTCTTGGCGCATCAATACGGAGTATTTCCTTTAACGTTGACTTCCGTTTATGGAGGCGAGGGCCAGACAAAAACTTCTGCACCTTCAGGTTTTAGGTTATCTACATGGAAAAGTGATCTTAGCCAAGGATGGAGTGTTGGGGCGTTGGAGCTAAAAGAGTGTGCTCGGGTGTGGTTGTGTGGAGAACTTCAGGTTCAAAATCTTTCTCTTTCAAACAGTGTTCTCAAACTCAGTGGAGGATTGGATGCACAGCATGTGGTATTAGATCAAGCCAGTGTATGTGTTGAAGGGTTGACTTTGGAGTGTCTTCAAGGCAAGTTTCCGATAACGAATCCTGGCGCCGCTTACATCAAGGATATCCAAGGTACAGGAGTGATAAGCAACCAAGGAGGAATGGTGTATCTAGGCAACTCTGGAGTGTTGCCTGTCAAGCTTGATGTGTCTTGTCCTAATTTTGGTTTTGGTTTTGGAAATTGGCAGTCTTGGACTTTTGTAGGGGGAACAGTTTTACAAAGAAACATCACAGGATCTAGTGCAAATCTTTTTTCAGGACGCTGGATAATGGGGGGATGTGTAGGTAGTTTGGTGGCGCCTGATCAGGGGATCCAAAGTCCCGATTCTGCCATTCTTGACTGGATGAATAGGGTGGAAGCGCGCCCTCAGGATGCAGACTGGATAAAGACAGCAGAGCATCGCCTTCAGGATGCAGATTGGATGGATGCAGCAGGAAAACGACATTTTTCTAACTTTATTCAAGGAAATAGAGTATGGATTCAAAGTTGGGCTCCAGATATTGGCGGAGAAGTCGTGTGGGGAGCATCGGGAAATTTAAAAAAAGGTATTGTATTAGCGCCTTCCACAGCAACGAACATCGTATTCAAAAATTTTGACGAACTCTTAATTGTAGGCGATGTGTGTGCACAAAGCGTGGAATTTCAGGGAAAACGTTTATTACATATGGGGAAAATGGTCTGTAAAGATGCGAAATTGCAACTAGATACATGGTATCAATGGAGCGGTTGCGTGGATTGGGGACAACACGTGGTGGATATTACAAATGAATCTTGGGGATCTACAGCATTAAGAAACTACGGATGTATTCGTGATACTCATCTTGAATTAAGCACTCAGCATTATCCATTGTTTTCGGCTCTTTCTAATCTTTCTTGCTTGCCTAGTCTTGGATTTTTTAAGACAAGTACCATAGATTGTATGACTTTTTTAGGGGGGTCGGGCTTTGTTGGAGATGGTCTGGTCGTAAATAAATTAATTATAAATTCTGGTACTTTGCAAGTTTCTGGTAACACAGAAATTGGGTATCTTCAATTGGCTGGAACTTTTGTGGCAGGACCACAAACTGCGTCGGTATCTTTAAAGTGGATCAAAGGTCAGATGCGTTATAATAAGCGTGGGGTTTTTGAGACTGCGGAAAGTTGTTCTGGTGAGTTAGTGATTACTCCTCCAGCTTTTGTGGAAATTCATCGCGTTCAAAATCAAAGTCAAACGAGATCTAGTATAGTGAATCGGGGAGGATTTCTTGCGCTTCATGGTTTGATCGATCAACGAACAATTTCGATTTCAGGAAAAAGTATCGCGCTATTGCCTAGTTCTGGAAATACGCAAAGAAGTGGGTTGAGAGCAGTTCCTGGGACATTATTTGGAGAATCTAAAGCTGCGTTTTTGGGAAAACAAGTCTTGATGCCAGAAACTGTGTTGGGTGGAGTGCTTTTGTCTAATACAGTGCAAGAACTTGGGGAAGGTCTGTATTTTTCCCCTTATTTTATGTCGTTTGGAACTCAATATTTACCTTCATCAAAGTGGTTATTAGAAAATCCTCAAGAATGTCGTCGGAAATATTTGTTGAAACAGACTGAAAATTGGAACTCGAGTTTTGAAAGAGGCCAAGAAGAAGATGCTTTCGTTCAGTCTGTTTTAGTAAAAGTGATTCCAGATACGTCTGGAATCAGTGGAAGCGCTCCCGAAAATTTCGATGCGCGCAGTCAAGTTTTTCTTGCAGATTTAGCTTCTAAGTATCGGAATATTTTATATAGTCTTCAAGGGCATACTTGGATGTTTGGCAAAACTCAGATCACCAGTACTTCAGTTTTTGATAAACTGTACTCGTCCCAAATTCTTTCTGATTTTCAAGAAAAAGCACAAAGTCTTTATACTAAGGAAGCAGAGCAAAAAAATGAGTTTCTTAAATTAACTCAAATTTGTAAAAATGAGATTGGTTTAGAAATAGATGCTCTTTTATCGCTTGGATTAAAAATTGATTCTTTTCAAAATCTCGAACCTATCACTTTTGAAAATTTGACTTCTCGTATCGAAAAGGCTCAGCAAAGCCAGGAACGATTGCAGGTTTTATCAGAGGCTATTTTTGATCTCAGGGATAAAGTTCAGGGTTTTTATGAACAGGAAACTGAGCAAAAAAATGAATTTCTTAAATTAGCGCAACAGTGCAAAGAATCTCTTGGTCTAAAGATTGAGGATCTTAAATCGCTTGATTTAGATGTTGATCCTCCGAGCTCTTTGGGATCGGTTTCTGATGCGGGTTGGTTTGCGCGCTCTTGGTTGAGTATACAGCAAGGTCAAAAAAAGTTGCATGGATTATCTCAGGCGCTTGATGATCTTCAAAATAAGGCTCAGAAATTTGTTACGCAAAACAAAGAACAAAGGGCAGAATTTTTTAAATTAGTGGATCTTTGTCAAACAGAGTATGGGGTGAATATTAGGGAACTTCAGTCATCTCGTAAATTGGAAATTACTGAACCTGCTTTGCTTGGTCAAATTAAAGATGTAAATTGGTTTTCAAGTGCTGATAAAAGTATTGAGCTTGGAAAAGAAAAGTTAAACAAATTGTCTCAGGTTCATTTGTTTTATGCTCAAGAAAATACGCAAAAAGATGAGTTTCTACAATTATCTACTCTTTGTAAAGAAAAAATTGGTTTTGAAATACAGGACTTAAGCTCTTTAGGTTTGGATGTGACTCCTCTTGAATTGCTTGAGGCGATCTCTGTTTTTGGTATGGATTGGTTTTCTTGTGCTGGACTGAGTATGCAAAAAAATGAAACACAGTTAAAGAGCTTGACTTCCAAAATTTCTGAACTCGAATCTAAAAAGCAAAGTCTTCTTGCTCAAAATAAGGAACAGGTAGAAGAATTTCTTAAATTAGCTGATCTTTTTAAAAAGGAATTCTTTTTAGAAATCGAAAAACCTAAAAATTCTGGGGGATTAGAAATGGTCCCTCCAACGCTTTTGGGCTCTGTAACTGACGTAAATTGGTTTTTAGATGCCGAGCAGAGTGTAAAAAAAGATCATGATCAAATATGCGATTTGTTTACACAACTTTCTAGTTTTCGAGATAAAGCCAAAAAACTTTATGATCAAAATAAAGTTCAAAAAGAAGAATTTTTTAAAGCATTTGAGTTTGTGAAGACGGAATTAGGTGAAATCGCTCCAACAGAGCTTTTAGGTCCTATTTCGGGGGCAGATTGGGTTTTGTCTTCCCAACAAAAGCTTGCGCGAGGAAAAGAGAGAGTAGAGAGCTTATCTAAAATTTTCAAAATTTATGAACAAGGAACAGAATTAAAGAACAAATTTTTTAATTTGTCTGCGCTGTGTTTGGAAAAACTTGGGTTGAGCATAGAGAGTTTGCAGTCTTTAGGTATAAATGTTGCTTTGTTTGAAAATACGGTCATACAAAAAAGCTCTATTCGTCCTACAGGGAGTGTATTAGATGAAGCTTGGTTTTTGCTTGCTAATAAAAATTTGGAAGATGGATATACGAAATTCAATACTTTATCCAAAAATATTTCAGATCTTCAAGATCGCGCACAAAAGCTTTGTACTCAAAATCAAACACAAATAGAAAATTTTTCTCAGCTTGCTAAAAATTTTAAGGAAAAATTTTTTTTAGAAATTGAGAGTTTGAAGTTTTTTGGTTTAGAGATAAAAACTCCTCAGCCTCTTGGTGTGATTACAGATACAGATTGGTTTTGGTGGGCAGAAAAAAGTGTACAGCAAGATCAAAAATTGATAGAAGTTTTATCTCAGCATTTTTGTATTCTTGAAGCTCGTGCTAAAAAACTTTGTGATCAAAATACGAGTCAAGTGAGTGAATTTAAAAGTTTGGATCAAAAATTTCTTAAAGAATTCTTCTTGAAAGTTGAACAATCTGAAGATTTTGGAGGATTAGGATTTGAATCTATTAAACTTCTTGATCCTATTACAGATAAAAATTGGTTTTCTTATGCTGAACAAAGTGTAAAAAATGGACAAGTTAAACTGAATCTGCTATCTCAAAAATTTCTTGATCTTCAAAATAAAGCTCAAAAACTTTACGATCAGGACAATGCGCAAAGGGCTAAATTTGATGTATTGATAGAATCTTTTAAGGTGAATTTTTCGATAAAAATTCAAGATGAATTTGGAGTGGGGTCTCTTGAAGTACTTGGTCCTTTAACAGATTCTAATTGGTTTTCTAAGGCAGAAAAAAATGTGGAGGATGGAAAAAATCGGGTAGAGAGTTTATCTAGTATTCAGACAATTTATACGCAAATTAAAGCACAAAAAGATGCGTTTTTGAATTTAACGGTAGCTTGCAAAAAAATTTCCAATAACAATATTTGGGAACAAGGTCCTAAATTTGTGCAATCTAAAGAAATAGATTTTTTAAAGACGATAGAAGATACTCCACAATTCGAATTTTCTCCAAAAGTTTCTGGATTAAAGTTTGTTCCGTTACCTGCTGAGCTTCCTTCTGTGGGGGCACTTGTGAATGAAGACTGGATTATTAATGCTCAAAAAAGTGCAGCTGATGGGAAAATTTGGTTGGACAATTTATCGACAAATTTTTTTAATTCACAAGTCAAAGAAAACTCTGAATATGTTGAACAGCTTGTGTCTCAAAAAACTGAACAAACAACTTTTATCAACGAATCGTTAGAGAAATTTCAGAATGATTTTTCTATAAATATTGAAGATATTTTGAAGATTGATCCTATTGAGTCTTTTAACTCTGTTGCGGATTCAGAAGAATTTTTATTTGCTGGTCAAAGTTTGAAATATGGAGAGAATCGCTTAGAGAGTTTATCAAAGCTTAAAGAAATTTGTGATCAAATTAAGGTGCAAAGAGATAAATTTTTGAATTTGTGTAAAATTTGTAATGTAGCCTTTGAGAAAGATATTTGGGATCAAAGTTTGAGCCTTGTACTTACTGAGGAAGTGAGTTTTTTAAAAACTATCGATGATTCTAATGAAAATTTGAAATTAGATTCTTTTGAACCTGTTGTGCCTGGTTTAACGCTTATGCCATTTTTTTCTGTGCGTCCTTCTGATGGGGCTGTTGTTGATAAAGCTTGGATTACTTCAGCTCAAGAAAACGCAAATAAAGGGAAGGATTGGGTACAAAATTTATCCAAAAATCTTTTTGATCTGATCAATACCAATCAAGAAAGTGAATTTGATACACTCGTGGCTTCTTTTCAAACCGATTTAGGTATAGATGTGAAGAGTTCGAGGAAATCGGGTGGCTTTGGAATTCAGTCCATTGAGAAGATTATTTCTGACGGTATTATGGATCAAACAAATTGGTTCTCATCTACTGAAGAAAACGTACGGAACAGAAAAAATTTGATACAGAGCCTGTCTGATGTTCAGACCATCTATGCTCAAATTAAAAAACAAAGAGATCAGTTTTTGGGGCTAGAAAAGGTATGTGTATATGGATTTGGAATAAATATTTGGGATGAAAGTCTTAATTTTATAGACTCTGAAAACGTTGCGTTTCTCAAAACAATTGATGAAAATTTGCAGGTGGATTCTACCCCTACAGTTTCTGGTTTAAAGCTTGTTCCGCTTCCTGCTGATCTTCCTTCCAAGGGAGCAATTGTAGATCCAAATTGGATTAATGAGGCTCAAAAAAAAGCAAATGACGGAAAAAATTGGGTTCAGGCGTTATCCAAAAATCTGTTTAATTTCATCAATACGTTCTGGAAAAATAAGTTTGAAACGCTCGTAACTTCCTTTGAAACTGATTTGGGTATAGAGATGGAGAGTGCAAAACCTGATGGGTTAGGAATTGCTCCGATTGCAGAAATTGACTCTGAGAGTATTTTTGATCAAACACAATGGGTTTCTGTTGCAACAAAAAGCTTTCAGAATGGAAAAGATCGGATAGATAGTTTGTCAGAAGTTCAGACGATTTACACTCAAATTAAGACGCAAAAAGATAAATTTTTAGCTTTCGCTAAGACCTGTGAAAATGTACTCAAGAAAAATATTTGGGATCTTGAGAACCTTAATTTAAGTCTTGAAGAAATCGACTTCTTAAAAACTGTTGATTCTAGTGCGCAATTCGAAGCTTCTTCTGTGGTGCCTGGTTTAAAATTTACATCGCTTCCTTCCAATCTGGATTTTGAAGGGGCTGTTGTGGATTCAGTCTGGATCACTGCAGCTCAAAACAGTGCAAATGCAGGAAAAAATTGGTTGAGTAGTTTGTCTAAAAATCTTTTTGATGGGTGTCTTAAGGATAATGTGCAAACACTGTCTGATAATCAGAGCGAGAATGTCAGCTCGTTTAATGATGTAAGTAGTACTTTTTTGACTAATTTTTCTATAAATCTTCAAGATGCCTTAGCTATTGAACCTATCGACGCGATTGATTCAGGTTCTGTTACGGGTGCTGATACGTTTTTGAGTGTAGCGCAAAGCATTCAAGATGGAAAAGATCGGATAGAAAGCTTGTCTAAAATTCAGACCATTTATGCTCAGATTCAGAAGCAAAAAGATGAGTTCTTGGGACTAAAAGAGGTATGCACAGAGGCATTCAATAAAGATATTTGGAATTTAAGTCTTAATCTTATAGATGCTGCAAACGTTGAATTTATCAAAACCATTGATACGAGCGTGCAGTTTGATTCTGCTCCTGATCTTTCTCCTTCTAATTCTTCAGTTTCTGGATTAAAATTTGTTTCGCTTCCTTCTGATCTTCCTTCTAAGGGGGCGATTGTGAATCAGACCTGGCTTGATGGGGCTCAAGTAAAAGCAGACGATGGAAAGACTTGGGTGAAAAACTTAGCTAATGCATTGTTTACTCGCATACATACAAATCAAGAAGCCAGTTTCAATGGTTCTGTGACTTCCTTTGAAACGGATTTGGGTATAAAGGTGAAGGATGCACGACCTGATGGGTTAGGAATTGCTCCGATTGCAGAAATTGGTTCTGATACCATTTTAGATAAAACGAATTGGGTTGAAGTTGTTAAAAACACCGTAAAGGACGGAAAAGATAGAATCGAAAGCTTGTCTAAAATTAAGGGTATCTATGATCAAATTAAGGCACAAAAAGATAGGTTTTTGGCTTTTGCTAAGACCTGTAAGAACGTGTTGATGACGGATATTTGGCAAGAAAGTCTCGGTCTTATTGCTTCTGAAAAAGTTACTTTTTTCAAAGCACTTAAGGATACTGTGCAATTCGACACCGTTTCTCAATGTTTTGGTTTGATGTTTGTATCTCTTCCTGAAGTGTTTGCTTCTGAGAGCGGGGCTATTGTGGATGAGAATTGGGTTTCTGAAGCTCGAAAAAGTGCAAATGAAGGGAAAGAGTGGATGGATATATTGTCCACAAATCTTTTTGATCATTATCTCAAAAACAATGTTCAAACGCTTTTTGATACTCAGATCGCACATAAAAATTCGTTTAACGATTTAGTGAATGCGTTCCAAACGGAGCTTTCTATAGGGCTTGAGGATACTTTATCAATTCAACCTGTAACAGAACTTGTTGCTGATTCTGTTACAGGTACGGATACATTTTTAAGAGCAGAGAAACGTGTTAAGGATGGAAAGGATCGGATAGATAGTTTGTCTGAAATTCAGAAAATTTACACCCAAATTAAGACACAAAAAGATAAATTTTTGACTTTAGCTAACGCTTGTGAAATGGGACTTGAGACGAAAATTTGGAATCTCAAGGATCTTAATTTAACTCTTGAAGAAATCGATTTCTTGAAAACGGTTAATGATAGCGCGAAATTCGAAGCTTCTCCTGAGGTTTCTGGATTAAATTTTGTTCCACTTCCTTCTGATCTTGCTTCTGAAGGTAAGGTTGCGGACGCTGATTGGGTAACTTCAGCTAAAAACAGCGCAGATGAAGGGAAATATTGGTTAGGTACCTTGTCTACAAATCTTTTTGACAAGTATCTTAAGGATAATGTGCAAACACTTTTTGATAATCAGAGCGAAAATGTCAGCTCGTTTAATGATTTTAGTAATACTTTTTTGACAAAATTTTCTATAAAACTTAAAGATACCTTATCAGTTCAACCTGTCAAAGCGCTTGATGCTGATTCTATTACGGATACCGATACGTTCTTAAACGCAGAAAAGAATGTGAAAAATGCAAAAGATCGGATAGACAGCTTGTCTAAAATTAAGCCTATCTATGATCAGATTCAGGCGCAAAAAGATAAGTTCTTGGGACTAAAAGATGTATGTAAAGATGCATTCGACAAAAATATTTGGGATAACAGTTTTACATTTCTCAATGATTCAGAAAAAGATTTCGTACAGTTGATTGCAAAGGATAGTGCGCAGTTTGAGAATTCTTCTGAGTTTTCTACGTACACTGTGGTTGATGGGTTAACGTTTATTCCATTTACACCGCTTTCTGAAGGAGCTGTGGTGGATCAGGCCTGGATTACTGCGGCTCAAAAAAAAGCAAATGATGGGAAAACGTGGGTGGAAAACTTAGCTGATGCATTGTGTACTCGCATACATACAAATCAAGAAGCCAGTTTCAATGGGGTTGTGACTTCCTTTAAAACGGATTTGGGTATAGAGGTGGAGAGTGCACAACCTGGTGGGTTAGGAATTGCCTCGATTTCGAAAATTGGTTCTGATACCATTCTAGATCAGACAAATTGGGTTTCTTCTGCACAAACAAGCGTAAAGGACGGAAAAGATAGAATCAAGAACTTGTCTGAAATAAAGACCATCTATGATCAGATTCAGGCGCAAAAAGATAAGTTCTTGGGACTAAAAGATGTATGTAAAGATGCATTCGACAAAGATATTTGGGATAACAGTTTTACATTTCTCAATGATTCAGAAAAAGATTTCGTACAGTTGATTGCAAAGGATAGTGCGCAGTTTGAGAATTCTTCCGAGTTTTCTACGTACACTGTGGTTGATGGGTTAACGTTTATTCCATTTACACCGCTTTCTGAAGGAGCTGTGGTGGATCAGGCCTGGATTACTGCGGCTCAAAAAAAAGCAAATGATGGGAAAACGTGGGTGGAAAACTTAGCTGATGCATTGTGTACTCGCATACATACAAATCAAGAAGCCAGTTTCAATGGGGTTGTGACTTCCTTTAAAACGGATTTGGGTATAGAGGTGGAGAGTGCACAACCTGGTGGGTTAGGAATTGCCTCGATTTCGAAAATTGGTTCTGATACCATTCTAGATCAGACAAATTGGGTTTCTTCTGCACAAACAAGCGTAAAGGACGGAAAAGATAGAATCAAGAACTTGTCTGAAATAAAGACCATCTATGATCAAATTAAGGTGCAAAAAGATAAGTTCTTGGGACTAAAAGATGTATGTAAAGATGCATTCGACAAAGATATTTGGGATGACGGTTTTACATTTATCAATAATTCAGAAAAAGGTTTCGTACAGTTGATTAATAAGGACACCGTGCAGTTTGACAGTTCCCCTGCGGTACCTGGGTTGACATTCGTTTTAATTTCATCGCCTAAAGCTAAAGGAGTTGTGGTGGATCAGGCCTGGATTACTGCGGCTCAAGGAGAAGTAGACGCTGGAAAAACTTGGGTGAAAAATTTAGCTAATGCATTGTTTACTCGCATACATACAGATCAAAAGGATAGTTTCGATGATTTTGTGACTTCCTTTGAAATGAATTTGGGTATAAAGGTGAAGGATGCACGACCTGATGGGTTAGGAATTGCTCCGATTGCAGAAATTGGTTCTGATACCATTTTAGATCAAACGAATTGGGTTGAAGTTGTTAAAAACACCGTAAAGGACGGAAAAGATAGAATCGAGAATTTGTCTGAAATTAAGACCATCTATGATCAAATTAAGACGCAAAAAGATAGGTTCTTTGCTCAGTCTTATGTGTTCATAAGAATTCTGAATAAAGAAATTCTGGATCAGAATCAAGCAAATTCTGAAGATAATTTTTTGACTCCCGGAGAAGCTAATTTTTTGAAGACACTGAACAATACGGTACAATTCGATTCTTCTTTAGATACAGCTCCTGAGGTTTCCGGCTTACAGTTCGTTCCGCTTTCTGAAAATTTTCCTTCTACCGATTCCGTTGTGAACAAAAACTGGATAAATTTGGCAAAAAGCAGAGCACAGTTAGGAAAAGTTTGGTGTGAAAACCTTTTTACGCGCTTTATTAATTTCGTGCCAAGACCTGTAAATTTTGGATCTTTGAAGATATTAAATGATGCTCAAAGAAATTGGTTTGATTGTATGATTAATGTTTTGTGGGCAGTTTTCCGTGATGATGTATTTTCAAATTCTCCGAAAATTCATAAACCAAAATGTCTTTCTTCTATCCAAAATTATGATGATTTTTTGGGTGTCATGCAGAATCTTCAAAATACGCAAGCTGATCTTGATTCTTTTTATTTTTTGAAGTTTTGTCCAAAAAAATTTTCAGTTGAACTCAGTGCGTACAGGAGTGAATTTTCTAAGTTAGTGCAGAGTTTTAAATCTGACCTTGATATAGATATTGAAAAGGATATGGGAATAAAAGATTCTACTGATTTACCTGAATCCATTTCAGATATCGCTCAAAATATATCTTTTAATTCAAGTATGGATTTAGATTTTCGTATTAATAATTTTGGACTTGTAATATTGAATTTATACAGAATTTATCCAATTTATGCGCAAGTTAAAGCGCAAAGGGATGAGTTTTTGAAGTGGGATGCGCTTTGCAAAGATAAACTTAACGGAAAAGCTATTTTAGAGTGTACTGATATTTTTAATAAAAATGAGATCGACTTTCTCTCACAATCAAGTAAATTTGATAATTCTTCGGTCGTACCTGGTTTGAAGTTTAGATTTTTGAACTTTTGGAGTGAATATTTTGGGTTACACTCTGAGTATATTCCTATCTACGAACTTTTTATAGACGACGCTAATAAGGGAAAAGTGTGGCTGAAAAATTTATCAAAGAAGCTTTTTTCTATGGATCTTAAGGCTCAAGTTGACGATCTTTGCAACAAAAATTCAAATCAGAGAAAAGAATTTTCTCAATTAAAGAGCCAATTTAATACTGAGTTTTTGATAGATATTGAAAAACCTGATAATCAAGGTGGCCTGAGCGTGGGGTACAAAATACCAGAAATACTTGACTCTGTGATGGATTTTGATTGGTTTGTGCGTGCAGAAGCAAATGTAAAGTCTGGTCAATCATTGATCGATGATTTGTCCAAGCGTGTAAGAGTTCTTCGGAATGTTGCTCAAAAAAATACATTTTCTGCGTTGGTGACGACTTTTAAGGATCCGAGTGTATTTAATATCGATATAGAGCACCCAAATTCTACGAATTCCCAAACTATTACATTTTTTGAGCATAATTTTGGTATCGATATTACGAAAACTGATACTTCTGGGCTGAAGATTTCTGATCTTTCTGATTCCGATGCCGCTACTTCGATAGCTGAATGGTTAAGTGCTGTTGATAATACTTTGTCTGAAGGAGAAAGTATGATAGGTCAGTTAAAAGCCTTTAAGTATATTTACGATCAGCATGAAGCTCAAAAGAGTACATTTTCTGCGCTGGTGACGACTTTTAAGGATCCGAGTGTATTTAATATCGATATAGAGCACCCAAATTCTACGGATTCCCAAACTGTTACATTTTTTGAAAATAATTTTAATATCGATATTACGAAAGCTGATACTTCTGGGCTGAAGATTTCCGCTCTTCCTTCTCTTTTTTTGCTAAATAGTGAAGCTAATGATATTTTGTCTCAAGGCAAAATTATGATAGATAAGTTAAAAGCCTTTAAGGATATTTATGATAAGCACAAAGAGCAAAAGGATGCTTTTGAAGTGTTGGCAAGTGATTTTTTAAATTTGTTTAGCGAGGATATCAAAAATCGGAGCGCGATTACTGCTCAAGGATATTATCAAGAAGAAGTTCCTTTTAATTCAGGCATTATTAACGTAGATACTGATGGATTCAAAATTCCTGATTTACCTGGGCTGATCACAAAAAAAGATTGGGTATTGAGCGCAAATAAAATATTAGAAATTGGCAATAACCTTCTGGGATGGTTGGGGAAGTTTAAGACGGCTTATAATGTGAATAAGAATCTAAAAGATATATTTGAAACCCTTGCCAGTGATATATTCACGATATTTAATATAAATATTAAGAATTTTTTTTCGATGTCTAATCTTCCCAGGTTTTTAATTTGGGATGATTGGTTATCAAATGTTAATTCAAGCTGTTTAGTTGATCAATTTATTGTGCAAAGGTTATCTATTTATCAGCGGGGACCAGGGCAAAAAGCTGCACACGATGCGCTTAAGACAGCTGTAGACGAAGCGAATTCACCAAATGTTTTTCAACTGTTTAGTACGTGCTTTGATGATATATTGGTAAATAATGACTTGGTTAACATGCAAATTAACGTTATTACTGAAACACCCGCTATGAAAATTGCTTCTAGTTTAATGTCTCTTGAGGATAAAGAGAGTATCGAACGTATAATGAGTGTAGAAGTAGACATACACTCTTCATACAACAAGGTTGACAGTATATTGAATATGATCAATTACCAAATAGCAACTGTTCAGGCAGAAAGACAAGCACAAAAGGAACAGGAAGATCTGGAGAAAAAATTACCTATTTTTAATAAATGGATAGACGATTTTGATAATTTTGAACTTCCTAACTACCACTGGACTCTTGGTCAAAAAGGAATAATTATCAGCGCAGCAGTAAGGGCACAGCCTTCAAGTGTAAACATTCAAGCACGCATAGATAGCATGTCTGAGATTGAGAAGATTTATACGCAAATTAAAACACAAAGGAATAAGTTTTTTATTTTAAGTTACATTGCGCAACGGTTTTCTTTTCTAAGCCCTGTTACATTATGTGCTCAGGACTTATCGATGGATCCTAGAAGTGCGACTTGTTTGACTAGATACAATTTTGAGAGTTTAAATTGGGATCATTATAAGACTGGACAACACTTTAAAGATTTGTGTTTTCCAAATTTAAATCTTGTAAATTTCAAAGAAGCATCCTTTTTAAACATGTTGTATCTGGCTAAGGGTTTGTCGTCTGATCCTTTTCAAGAAGTTCCTGGGTTAATGTTTCCAGCGCTTCCTTCTACTCTTTGTGCTGATGGATCTGTCGTGGATAAAGATTGGATTACTTCTGCTCAAAGCAGTGTAGATAAGGGGAAAATTCGATTAAAAACTTTAGGTGATAATCTTCTTAATTTAATAAAGACCAATCAAAAAGATATTTTTTGTAAGATGGTTGATTATTTTCATAAGACCTTTAAGATTAACGTTTATCATCTGGGAGGGGACCGAATATTTAACGTATTGGTATCGCTTGAATCTATCTTCTTTGATCTTTTTTCTCATGTTGACAATAATGGAAATTTCAAATCATATATTAGTAATAGCGTGAGAGATTTGTATACAATTAAAGAAATTTACACTCAAATTCAGGCGCAAAAAGATAAGTTCTTGGGGCTAGCGAAAGCTTGCAAAACACTCGTTGGGAAAGAAATTTGGGATACAGACACTGTTAACCTCATAAGCGATGATTCCCAAAACTCCTTCGTACAGTTGATTCAGGATACGCTGCAATTTGATCCTTCAAATTCACCTGCGGTACCTGGGTTAATGTTCCATTTTCCAGTATTTTCTGAAGAAGCTGCGGCTCAAAAAAAAGCAGACGATGGTAAGGCGTGGCTAGATAAGTTATCTTCAGATTTTTGGTCTAAATTTGGGAAAATCTGTCTGGACGAGCAAGGATTTTATGTGAATCAGCTTGCCAATATTAATACTTTTAATACTTTAGTGACTGACTTTAAGAATTCTTTTTCTATAGATCTTAAAAATGATCTTAAGATTCAGTCTCCAAAATCTATCACGACCCCTATTACAACGCTTACTGAGTTCTTAAGCGCACAAGAATGTGAACAGAATGGGAAAAATCTGGTAGACAGTTTGTCTAAAATAAAGGGTATCTATGATCAGATTAAAGTGCAAAAAGATGAGTTCTTGGGGCTAGCGAAAGCTTGCAAAACGTTCGTTGAGAAAGATATTTGGGATACAGACACTGTTAACCTCATAATCGATGATTCCCAAAACTCCTTCGTACAGTTGATTAAGGATACGCTGCAATTTGATCCTTCAAATTCACCTGCGGTACCTGGGTTAATGTTTCCTGAGCTTCGTTCTTCGCTTCTTGGGGTACTGTTTCCTTCGGGGTATTCTGGGGAAGCGTTTTCTGATCTTCTTTTTGCGCTTCCTTCTGAAGGAGCTGTGGTGGATCAGGCCTGGATTGATGCTGCGAAAATCAAAGCAAATGATGGGAAAACGTGGCTAGATAGTTTGTCTTCAGTGTTTGCGACTAAATTTTTAGAACAATGTATTGCTGCTCAAACGTTTTCTACTAATCAATATAAAAATATTGATACTTTTAATACTTTAGTGACTAGTTTTGTCAATTCTTTTTCTATAGATCTTGAAAATGATCTTAAGATTCAATCTCCAGAAGCTATCACGCCCCCTACAACGCTTACTGAGTTCTTAAGCGCGCAAAAATGTGAACAAAGTGGGAAAGATCTGGTAGACAGTTTGTCTGAAATTCAGAAAATTTACACCCAAATTCAGGCGCAAAAAGATAAGTTCTTGGGGCTAGCGAAAGCTTGCAAAACACTCGTTGGGAAAGAAATTTGGGATACAGACATTGTTAACCTCATAAGCGATGCTTCCCAAAACTCCTTCGTACAGTTGATTCAGGATACTCTACAATTTGATTCTTCAGATTCACCTGCGGTATCTGGGTTAATGTTCCCCGCACTACCTGCTATACTGCCTTCTACAGGAGCAATTGTAGGTCCAAATTGGATTGATGCGGCGAAAATCAAAGCAAATGATGGGAAAACGTGGCTAGATAGCTTGTCTTCAGCGTTTGAATATAAATTTTTGGCAGAATGTATTACTGATCAAACGTTTTCTACTGATCAAGATAGAAATATTGATACTTTTAATACTTTAGTTGCTGATTTTAAACATTCTTTTTCTATAGATCTTGAAAGTAGTGGGGTTCAGGCTCCAGAAGCTATAACGACCTCTATTACAACGCTCAGTGATTTTTTAAGCGTACAAAAATGTGAACAGAGTGGGAAAGATCTGGTAGACAGTTTGTCTGAAATTAAGACCATCTATAATCAGATTCAAACACAAAAAGGTGAATTTTTGCAGCTAGCAGACGCTTGCAGAAGGTTCGTTAAAAAAGAAATTTGGGATAAAGACACTTCTGTTAACCTCATAAGCGATGATTCCCAAAACTCCTTCGTACAGTTGATTCAGGATACGCTACAATTTGATTTTTCAGATTCACCTGCGGTACCTGGGTTAATGTTCCCCGCACTACCTGCTATACTGCCTTCTACAGGAGCTGTGGTGGATAAGACCTGGATTGATGCTGCTCAAATTAAAGCAAATGATGGTAAGTTGTGGTTAAGTACTTTATCGTCAAATTTTGGGTCTAAATTGGGGGAAGTCTGTATTGCTGCTCAAACGTTTGATTCTGATCAACGGATTCATATTTTGAATTTTGGTCTCTACTCGACGTTCTCGATGTATGATCTCGCATTTACTCTTTTACAATACATTTCTGGTCCAACACAGATTGAGATTATTGATAGTTTCCTTAAATTTTTAAGTGCACAAAAACGTTCGTACAAAGGAACAGATAAAGCTAGAGCAGATAGCGTGTTTAAAATTTGGAAAGTTTATCATCAAATTAAAAAACAAAAAGATGCATTTTTATATTTAGCTAAGGACTGCAAAGACGCTCTAGGAACAGAAATTTGGGATCAAGTAACGATTAAGCTTATAAAACCTGAAGAAATTGATTTTTTAAAGACGTTTGTTGATTCCATGAAATTTGATTCAGATTCACAAAAATTTGTTGGTTCCGTGCAGTTTGATTCAGATTTACAAAAATCCGCAGTTTATGGATTAAAATTTTGCTCTCTTCCTTCTAAGATCCCTTCTGAAGGTGCTGCCGTGGATCAAGTGTGGATTGATGCGGCACAAGTTAAAGCTGATACAGGGAAAATTTGGTTAAATAATTTATTATCAAACTTTAGTTATAAATTTGGAGCTACTCTTATTACAAATAAAGATTCAAAAAATGCAGAATTACTTAAGTTCTATAACTATCATATGTCTTGTTTTGATTATTTTGTAGATAAGTATTTTTTGGCTCAGTATGATTTAAATTTGAAAAATCAATCCGGGTTTACGCTTCCAAAAGAGTTTAGTCCTGTTGAAACTATCGATGATTTATTGATTCAAAGAAAAAATTTGAACAAAATACCCAATAGATGGACATGTATGTCAATAGTATCAGAGGTTTATCAGAAGATTAGATACAGTAGAGGGTTTTTAGGTTATATCAAAAAATTTAAAGGGTGGACTGGGATAGATTTTTGGGATTGGGAACAAACCCATGATGTTATGACTTCTGAAGAAGGCGATTTTTTAAAAACGCTGTATGTTCCAGACGATTATAGTCCTGATCAAAAGACTCCATTATTGATTGATAAGGATTTTTATTCGGAGACACAATCTATTGCAGTGCCTGGATTTCTGTATCCTGAATTTCCTTCTTTTCTTCTTTCTGATGGAGAGGTAGATGTTTCTTGGTTTTATACGACTGTAGATTCAGTGAATCGAGGAGCGATATTTTCTGAGGATGTGAGTAAGAAGATAGTGAAATTTTTGAATTCTTGAACAAATGTGTCTATACAGGACAAATGAGGTATTTCAATTTTTTTTATTGAAAATTTGGAGTATAGTGTTTGTTTCTTTAATAGGCATTTAGTATAAATGTAGTTTTATAAAAATTGGTCCATAGATTAAAGCACGCATTTTTTGCTCAGTCGTGATATTGTAAACTTATTTTGAATAAGAGGTAAGTTTATGATAAGTGTCCAAAAACTTTAGATTGACGAAAAAAAGTCTAGCGTACCTGGGGAAAGCAGACCCGAAAAAAAGAAGCATCAGGAATGATCGGGTTTTACCGAAACTAGGTGCTATTTCCCTGGGTTTTAAAACGCCCCTTTGTATAATAGGATACTGGAGTAAATGTCTGAACCTACTCAGAAAATGCTGAAAATCTTTAATCTATAAAAATTCTGAGTAGGGATTTTTTTCGTAAGGTGGGTAATTAAGAGATTTTTTTGGAGGGTAATGGGGGTTAGGTAATGTCGTGTTCTCATTCATTATAAAATGGCAATCAACAGGTGCCATTTGCGTTATAAAAGCCAAGGAGATTTTCGCCCAAAAATACGTTTGAGTGAAAATCCCACTATAAAAAAAGAATCTTTTATTTAATATGTAACTAATCATCCAGATTCTAAACCAAAAGATATTACTCGTGAATTTGGCATAAGTGCCAGTGGTGCATGTTATGGGTTAAGGCGCGCAGGCTTTAGTTATAAAAAATCCTTTACTTATGTGAAAACAAGTAAAGAAAAACGAAATGCACACCAATAATCGATAAAATATATATCAGCTGATTTTAACGGTTCTTGTAACATACAATGATTCGAAGCTTGGAGAGAGCAGTTTTTGATAAAAGAATTAAAATTCGGACAAGTTTTGATCATGGATAATGCGTCATTTCATAAATCTCAAAGAACCAAAAAATTACTTGAATCTGCTGGTTGTAGGGGGGGGGGCACCTTATTCACCTAATTTAAATCCAATCGAGAAATTTTGGGCACATATGAAGGGATGGATTAGGCAGCACATTGAGTTTTGCCAGGGCTTATATCAGTCCCGTTAGTGCTTTTTTGTTTTATCATAATTCAACTGTTTTTACTATAATTTTAAATTTGGAAACGCTCATCTTAAAAAAAACTCTCCTATCCTGAATTTTTTCCAAGATTGGTGGACTTTATTGATGTGGAGAATTTCTTTGATCTATCCCATAACTTTATGTTCACATTTCCTTCCAATTAATATTCTCGAAGCGGGTCTAAAAAAAATCACTTTTTTCATGCTCTAATGTTTGTTTTAATATTTCAGTAAGGTGCCGTTCAATATAAGGAAGGATATGAGACGAAAATATTTCCCATTTTTCGGAAATTTCTTTTAAAGATTCAGCACAGTGAGAAGGCTCTATGTTTAAAAAATCAGAAAAATTTTTGCATATTTTGGTCATTTCACAATGCTCTTCTTTTGAAAACAAATAGGGAAATTGCTGAAGAATTTTTTCCATCTGGTGCAAACCGTCAGATGCTTGTTGGTGTTTTTTTATCCAAATACTAAGCAATACTTCGCTTCCATCGTTTTGATTAAGTGCATACAATTCTTCTTGTATTTGCGCATCATCTAACGTGCGAATTGTATTAATTTTCAGCGATGCGTTTACACCACCTTTATCTTGTTTACATTCTTTTGCTTCTAATTCTAATAACCCTTCCACAGTTAAATGACACGTAAGTTCTATATGAGGAATTCCTTTAGGTAAAGGATCGATACCGGAGAGCTCAAATACTCCAAGAGACTTACACTGTTTTGCAAACTCTTTTTCGCCTTGCACAATATGAAGACGCATCTTAGTTTGCCCATCTACTGCAGTAGTAAATTTGTACGTTGCTTTTGCGGGAAGCGGAGTGTTTCTGGGAATTAACGGTTCAATTAGCCCTCCCAAAACTTCTACTCCCAAAGTAAGTGGGCTAACATCCAATAATAAAAAGGAGCACGTGTTCGTTAATTGATATGCCTGAAGTGCAGCTCCTTGCGCTACTGCATACTCAGGATGCAGCACAGAATCTATTTTGCCATCCCACAACCGTGTAAGACGCTTGAATACAAAGGGAATTCGAGTGCTTCCCCCAACTAAAATCAATTTTTGAATATCCTGAATTTCTAAATTTGCCCGATTTAATGTGTCTTGACAAATATCTAACGTTCTCTGAAACCATGGAAAACACCACGTTTCTAAATCTTCTGGGGTTATTTTTGTTTCCAAATCACCTACATCACAAAAATAAGGTCGGGAAAGAGATTCTTTGATACGTCGAGCTTCTCGAATCCAGTATTGTTGTTGCAGAAAAGATTGATCTTCTAATGAAAGTGGGCTTATATGTTGTGCGATGCAAAAATCTAAGTCATCTCCGCCAAGAGCTGTATCCCCTCCTGAAGAAAGTACTCTAAAAATTCCTTGCTGGATATCAAGAATAGACACATCGAATGTTCCCCCTCCCCAATCATATACAAGATATTTTCCTTCTGAATCTTGGGTTAATCCGTAAGTAAGTGCAGCTGCTGTTGGCTCATTGATCAATCTAAGAACATCAAATCCTGCCAAAGTTGCCGCTTTATGAATATGAGAGCGCTGAACATCGTCAAAATATGCGGGAACTGTAATAACAGCACGCGATATTACACGACCTAAGGCTTCATAAATATGCGTTGCAAGAAGTTTAAAAATACTCACTGCCGCACTTAAGTAATCATCGTATATGGGATCAGAAATTTCGATATGTGCTAACTTTCGTTTGACAGATCCAACGCTATTTCCGTCTTTTGTTGTGATCTGAGAGGAAATTAACGTGCCTTTTGATGAACTTAACACGTAAGCTTCTGTAGGGCTTGAAGCGAGCGCAACGACGCAATACGTCGTTCCAAAATCAATTCCTACGGCTTCTGTCGCTAAAAATTTCTCGTTTTTTTCAATAATACTATTGAATGGATCAACTAAAATACGCATTTATTTTTTTATTTTCCTAAATAACATATATACAGATACGCTTTTTGTGCTTGAAAAAAATCTTTTTCCTTTAAAAATTTATCAAATTTTATTAAAGATTCTTGATATAGTATATGTACAGCCTGAGGATCTGAATTCATTTTCAATGAAAAAATTTCTTGCATAATTTTCGGAAAAGAAGAAATTGGCCAAAAATTCACGCACTTTAACATATATTCACCGCGTTTTCTAGGATCTTTTAATGCCGCATATACTTTATTGATATGAGCGCTAAATTGTTCGGCAGTTTTAAAAGAAACACCTGTCCAACGATCTGGATGAATACGCTTTTGTGCAAGAACGTACGCTTTTTCTAAGGCATCTAAATCTATTATGAAACTTTCTGGTAATCCAAAAAGCTGAAACCAACTCATACACTCTATAGAATGAAAGCTCATAGTCTATTTTTGGTTTTACAACACATTTTTACTTTCAGCTGTATAAAGCTAAAAGTCATTATAACACGTTACTGTTGTCAAAACCAGGCCCAAATTACAATAATTTTTTTAGATATCTTTCATTTAAAAAAAGAAAAACAAACTTAATTTTTTTATGAATACGTATAAGAGGAGTGATAAATTGCAAAAAATCTATGCATTAAGGAGTTTTTTACGAAACATTTTACATACATATTAATTTTATAAATCTTATTCTATAAAATAATGAAATCACAGTAACTATATGTTAGATAAAATTTCTTTTATCAGATCTTCTTCTTTTAAATTTTTTTCTTGAGAATTTAATTTAGAATCCTCCAATGCAGAAGGAGATGATCGTTTGTTTGAAGGAGATTTTGATTTTGTTTTTTTATCCTCCTCATCATCGACATCTTCCTCATCATCGACCTCTTCCTCATCATCGACCTCTTCCTCATCATCGATCTCTTCCTCATCATCTGTCTCTTGTTGATCTTCTTTCGTGTCGTTGGATTTTTGGTTTGAAGAACGATCTTCAGAAATAACTGCATTTTCTTCTTCTATATTTTTTATAGACTCTTCTTTTTGCCAATTTTCTTCCTGAGGATTGTTAAAATATTTTAATAAACGTTCATTAAAGGTTCGCCATATATGCAGCGTTGGCCAACCATCTTGAGGTTTTATCATAGGGCTTTCATTATCATTTCCGCACCAAATTCCTGTCATAATGGGGCCTGCAAACCCAACAAACCATACGTCTCTGTATCTTTGAGAAGTTCCAGTTTTCCCTCCGCAAAACACTTCTTTACCTAGACTAGATTGAAGTCTAGCTTTTCGCGCAGAACCTTCCGTGATAACGCTATGCATGATACTACGCATTTCTTGAATCGCATCTTGAGAAACGCACGTAGAATCTGAATCTTGAGCTTTCGAATGCTGATAAAGAATTTTTCCCTGTTTATTTAAAATTTTTGCTACCCCGTAAGGACGCACAATTTGCCCCTCATTAAGAGTAACGAGATAAGCTCCTGTCATTTCTAGCAATGTCACTTCTCCAGATCCTAAAACAAGACTATAATTATGAGGTAAATCAGAGGAAATACCCAATAACTTTGCAAGATGCGTGACACGTTTTAATCCAATAGAAACGGCTAAACGCACCGCTACAGCATTAATTGAATAAGCAAAACCCGTACGAATAGATACTTCTCCCCTTGCTCTGTGCTTATAATTACTTGCTTTCCATCCTCCTATTTCGATTGGATAATCGCTGATCATATAGTCCGGATCATAGCCATCTTCTAATGCTGCAAGATATGTAAAAAATTTAAAGCTAGAACCAGCTTGTCGCTTTGCTTGAGTTGCGCGATTATAAGCATTTTTTCTGTAATCCACCCCTCCTATCATAGCTAAAATTTCCCCAGAAGCTTTTGTACAGAGTAAGGCCACCTGACTAGCGCGTACTTTTGCCCCTTGAGTTTGCATAACTTTTTGCACTTCTTTTTCTGCAATACTTTGTACATTGGGGTCTATCGTTGTAATAACCTCAACATCTTCTGTGATATTTTCTAATAAATCGGGAAGACAGGTAACAATCCAATCTGTAAAATATCGAAATAAATTTTGCTTTTGTGAGGAGTTTCCTGGTACAGAAGGCAATGCCATTGCAGTAGCTGCTTCCTCTTGGGTGATAAAACCTTCTTCTACCATATTTTGTAAAACTCGTTTCGCCCTAGATTCCGAACGCTCATAATGAATCACTGGAGAATAACGACAAGGTCCTTTTAGCATCCCGATTAAGATCGCTGATTCGTACAAAGTCAAGTGATTTGCACTATGTC
This sequence comes from Holospora obtusa F1, assembly GCF_000469665.2. Lineage (GTDB taxonomy): Bacteria > Pseudomonadota > Alphaproteobacteria > Holosporales > Holosporaceae > Holospora > Holospora obtusa. The sequence goes on from NZ_AWTR02000034.1 coordinate 37,137, forward strand.
CAAAATAATATAAAGAAGCTGCATCCAATCCAGTAACATTTGCGCCTAAGTACACCCTATTGAGATACATTGTTAGAATTTGCTCTTTTGTAAATTTCATTTCTAATTTTACTGCAAGAATCGCTTCCTTTATTTTATGTTTTAAAGAGCGATACTTGTAGTGATGAAGCTTTTTGCTTTCAAAAAAATTTCGAGCTAATTGTTGAGTGATGGTACTGCCCCCCTGTATCACGCCGTTTGCCTTTACATTTCGTAAAAGCGCTCGAAACGTTCCAATAGGATCAATACCAAAATGGTAAAAAAATCTTCGATCTTCCGTGGCTAGTAAAGCTTGAATCGAGTGTGGTTTTAGAGTTTTAATATCAATTGTTTTTCCATAAAAACTTCCATAGCTTCCTAAGATATTTCCGTAACGATCCTTAATGAGAATGTGGGGATCTCGGTATAATTTTGTAATTTCTTCAACATCAGGTAAATCGTATCCAAACCAAATTACGACAGCCCCTAAGGCAAAACTCACCCAAATACCTAAAATTATAATCCATTTAACAAATCCAAACAAAATACGGTAACGTTTTTTTGGAAAAGGCTTCAAAAAACGCTCTTCTCTCATAGCCCTAAAATTTCAAAAGTTAGCGAGAAAGCGTAAACATGCTTGATAAATTTCCTAACGGACGCGTATATCGCAATACTGCTGACAGAAGTCCTATACGAGAAGGAAATCCTCTGACAGGAAGCGTATCCAAAAATTCTTGAATGCATTGAGAAAACGGTAAAGCATTTTTCATAAATTCTTCTTTGTTCCATTTGCTTGAGATATAGCTCCATAATTGACGCTCTTTAGGGGAAACCATTTCTGCATCTTTGGGAACTCCAAATTCCATTAAACACCCTTGATCTTGATGCAGCAAGCAAAACACACGCTTATACGAGGAAAGAAAAGCGATTCCCGAATCTTTTTGTAAAAAATCATTTAATTCTTTTGAAAGATCAAACAGTTCTTTCGGAGATTTAGAAAATCTAAAAGTTTCTACAGCTTCCGCTATTCCACGAAGAAAATTTTGCTCTTCCAGATATCGAGTAAATTGCTTAAATATTAATTGTTCTAACAAATCTAAACTATCTTTATCAGATAAAACATTAAGCCTTTGAGTGCTTCGATAACTTTCAAGGCTTATTCGAATACTTTCCGAAATGGAAAAAGGATAAGGGTGATGTACTGCAAGACGAACCCATCCATAAGCACTTCGACGCAACCCCATAGGATCCTTAGAACTCGTAGGATATTTTCCAATACCAAAAAACCCCACCAATGTATCCATACGATCTATCATTCCCAACCATCCTCCAAGAGAGCTTTGCGTACTAAGGTCTTGATGGGGTGTAAGAGGAAAGTATTGTTCTTCTAAAGCTTGCGCTAAAACAGGATCGATATCTTGAGCTAGTGCATAATGTTTTCCCATCACTCCTTGAAGCTCTGGAAACTCTCTTACTGCTTGAGTTGCCAAATCTGATTTTGATAACAAGGCCGCAGCACTTAATGTCCCAGATTTATCTAAGTGCATTGCCACAACTTCTAATCGACGAACTTTATGAAGCACCGTTCCAAGCCCCTCAAAAAATACTTTTTCCTTAAGGTCGTGGTTATACTTTTCCAACGGTTGCCGAAGATCCTGATTCCAAAAAAATAACGCATCCGACAATCGGGCTTCTGCAACTCGCTGATGTCCCTTTTTAATTTCAGCGCTAGGCTCTGTGCCATCTAACACGACAATAAAGTGCGGCGCCAAACTTTCTCGTTTTTTTACAGGAAAACAGCGTTGATGATGCTTTAGGGTTGTTAACAAAAATGGTGAAGGAAGTTTTAAAAATTCTTCAGAAAAAGAGGCTAAAAAAAATTTTGGCCACTCGGTCATTCCTGATACCTCGGATAACAATCCATCAGAAGCCAAATCTTCTTCAAACAACTCATATCCATGATTTTGAGCTAATTTTCTCAATTGAGACTGAAGATAAGTAAAACGCTGTAAAGGGCAAACCCAAACATTTTTCCCTTTTAATATCTGCTCGTAGTTTGAGGCCCTATCTATAGATACCCAATCTTGACGCAACGGATCTTGTGACATGGCCGAATGTTCCAGAGTCATATTTTTCGCACAAAGCTTAAGGCCTTTGGGTCTAAATGTCCAGTCAAGAATGTTTGTATCCAACATACATAGCAAAGAATGGATAGGGCGGATCCAGGTAAAATCATCTGTTTCGTGCCAACGCATACGCTTTGGCCAATAAAAATGCTCTAAAAAATCTGAACAAATGTGACGTAACTTTTCCTCTATCGAGGATTCTTTGATTTCTGCAACCCAAACACACCCTTTCGGCGTTTCTTGTTTATGACACCTATCAGCCCCATGAATTTGGAAAAATTTTTCAATAACATGGACAGGAGATTGGACGTTGGGACCTTTCAGAAAAGAAACACCTTGGGTGCTTTGTTTCAATTCATGCACTAAAAAACCAACACGACGCAAAGAAGAAAAGCTTTGAACTTTTGCAACCAATTTTTCAGATTTAAGTGATTGCTCTACATAGCGTTTAATACGCTGATAAGCATCCCACTGAAGATTCGAAGGAATTTCATCACTGTATACTTCAAACAAAAATGCTTGATCCATGGCTCATAAAGTCACCAATTTTTTTGATTCTATCAACAATTTTTCATATATGCAACGCAAAGATTTTTCATTTTCGATAGGACTTGATGTGTTGAGGAGTTTACCAAAGTTTAGGATAAATTTTTTCTATACGCACTTTTTATGGCTAGGCACGTATCAAAAGTCACAATTAGATCAGATTTACTTTTTCGTAAGCTGTTGTCATCTGAACTTCATCTTGTAAATATCGAAAATTAAATTTAAGATCAAATATTTTGCGACTATTTCTATAGATTTCAAAATATTTTAATCATGACAATCACGTTTTCATTAACTACGCAATTAAGTATTTTCTACGTTTTTTTGATCTTATTTTTCTGGCTATTACTCATTTTTAAACACGCTAAATTCAGGGGATGTGGGGGGCCAACCAAAGATCACGGCCTGTGTGTTGGGTTGTTTTATACCGTACCCGTCCTTGGCGTTAATCTGCTAAAAAGGTTTTGTGATTTTAAAGCCATACACACTTGCTTTACTCGTTGAAACCCAAAAAGCGTATAGAAAAAAATCTTTGAATCTCTGTTGCAGGACGCTGATTATGAGTGCGCGATGATCTATGCAATGATTGTGCTCCTCCGTCAACACAGCGCAGGCTTTAAAAAAGAGCATAATCAAGCTGTTCTGGGCAAAACTAAAATTCATGCGCCGTGTGATATCTATGAAAATCTGGTCGTTTTTTCACCTTACACAAGGTCAGGACCATGATTTGAAAGGAGGCTGGTACGTTGATGGATCGCTTTGTGAAGATTGATGCGGTGCTTGCCGATAAAAGCGTACAATGCCGATGAAAGAGTGCTGCTAAAACTTAAAAAAAAGGGCCGTGATTCCACCTAAAGAACTGTTTGGAGCTTTCGAATTATGTAAATATTTTTATAAATTCTGTCACTTGATCGAGATTTTTTTCTAAACTCAAGGCAGTATGGCGCCATTGCCACATGCTATAATAAAACGCCTTCAAATTTTCTAGGCGCCATTTACTTGGCTTCAATTGTCGCTTGGCTTAATTGAGACCAGGACCTAGTGAATAAATTTTTTAAAACCTTACACTAAATTTATTTATTTTTTCATTTTTATCGGGTAGTTTTACTATAATTAAGAACTACCCTTATTCAATTTTGCTTACATAACCTAAGCATTGCGTTCACTTTGTAGACCGCGGATGCTTCGGGACTATGACTCTAAAGCAAGTTCACCCGCAGAGGAGCGTCCCCGGTTGTTGACAATCTCATAGCTCACACGCTGCCCTTCTGACAGAGTTCCAAGTTTTGCGCGATTGACCTCGGTGATGTGCACAAAAATATCTGCCCCACCTTGATCCGGTGTAATAAACCCAAACCCTTTTTCTGGATTAAACCACTTCACAACACCACACGATCTTAACGTATTCATTTAACATTCCTTTTGTTATGCGCTTTACAGCGTAAATTAGATATAATACACAATGCTTAATTCTTCAGCACCGTGTAGGAATTTTGCCATACCTATTTAAAAAATACAAGAGCTTATTTAATACAAACTACGATCTTCGAAATTTTTCATAAGTGAACAGATAGAATTAAGTGAGAGCTCTTTGTAAACGGTTATGTTGTGAAGTTCATAATATATTTAATCAACCTGAGGTTTGAAAATGAAGTGCAACACTTAGTTAATCAAAGGAGAAGCTCTCTGATATATAGATATAGCGCACACGGTATATAAATTCTTAATAATTTAAACTAAGTTTTTTAGAGCGTGTTCACACTTTTTGATCATCCCCATGATCAGAGCGCTATGAACAAAGGAAGTGAACATGGAGTCAAGTTTTTCAAAGCTTAAAAAGATGTGACGGAACGCTTTGAGACTTCTGAAGAGGCGTTCTATCTTATTTCGGCGTTTATAGATAATTTTATCATAAAACCAAGGGTTTAGGCGATTAGATTTGGATGGGGCAGCAGGGCCTACGCATGAAGAATTTTGTTGACACAATTATTTACTCATCTTACGTAGCACCTTTCAAAATTTGAAGTTCATTGAACATTAAAACATTGGCTTTTAACAATAGTTTTTGTTTTATTGCAAAATGATTCAA
>NZ_AWTR02000033.1 GCF_000469665.2 Holospora obtusa F1
TGAGTTATCAAATAGTCGCTATAAATATCAAGAAGATCCAGTTTCATTTTTTGTCCTTAAAAACTTACGGACGAAAAATATGATGATTTCAAGCAGAAATCAACTATTGCTGCGTAACATCAGTTATTGAAAGTGAAAACCTCATTGAATCATTTTGCAATAAAACAAAAACTATTGTTAAAAGCCAATCTTTTAATGTTCAATGAACTTCAAATTTTGAAAGATGCTACGTAAGATGAGTTAATTTTACTATAACACTTTCATTGCCAGTAAACACGTTGTTTTTATAACCAATTTTATATTTTTTTAAATGGATAAAAAAAAGCGTTTTAGGCCTTGATTTTTAGATAAAACGTTTGTTACAATGGGAACAATCCCCCTGGTGGTGGAATTGGTAGACGCGGTAGACTCAAAATCTATTGCCTGTATAGGCATGAGAGTTCGACTCTCTCCTAGGGGACGTTTAAATATATCTTGAAAAAAATCATTATAAATATTTGTAACATATGAATGGTTGGATAAACATTTGGAAACAACGTGATACTGTGTGTACGCGCGTTGATCGTGCAGTGAAGAGATGGCTTGGAGGGGGCATAAAAGTTGGTCACGCAGGAACGTTAGATCCTTTTGCAGAGGGCGTCCTTCCCATCGCGTTTGGTCATGCTACTCGGCTCGTCCCTTTTATATTAAATTTTCCAAAAACGTATCACTTTACGTGTGTATGGGGAATTGATACGGATACTCAAGATCCTACAGGATCTATCATATCCAAGTCTTCAGTGCGTCCTTCTTATACATCTATAAAGCAAGCTCTTTCAAAATTTTTGGGTGTTTCTTTTCAAAAGCCCTGTAAATATTCGGCAGTTAAAGTTAACGGAATTCCCGCGTATACCTTAGCTCGAGAAGGGCGAGTTTTTGATTTGCCTGAAAAGCTTATTAACATTCATCGTTTAGATTTGATTACTTCGGAATCTAACTATGATGGAGAGAATATTGAAATTGAGATGGTGTGCGATAGCGGCACTTATGTACGCGCTTTTGCGAAAGATTTAGCAGAAAATTTAAGTACGTTAGCGTATGTGTCTAAACTAACACGAACTTCTGTAGGACCGTTTCAAGGTAATCAATCAATAAGCGTATGTACATTAACGAAAAACATGATTGATCATGCTCAACAGTTTATTTATCCAACAGATTACGGATTAAAGTTCCCTGTTATTGTTGTTAATGAAGTACAAAAGACACAGCTTTGGAATGGAAGGCAAGTTTTTTTGGATTTACCCTTTTTTTCCGATTTTTGGGTTTGTAAATATCAAGAAAAAATGATATGTTTAGCTAAAGGAGTGGCAGGTGGTGTAGTTCCGTATCGTTGTTTTGTTGATTCGGCGCATAAATAAAAAGACTTGCGGATAATTTAAATTAAGCTAATGGAGAATGTTTGATGGCTTTATCTTATGAAAAAAAGAAAAAAATTATAGAAACTTTTGAAAAAAAAACTGGAGATACGGGGTGTCCAGAAGTTCAGATTGCTCTTTGTACAGCTAGAATTTTTGAGATCTCAGAGCATTTAAAAAGTCATAAAAATGATGTAAGTAGTCGTCGAGGTCTTGAGGGGCAGCGAAGTGCAAGAAGACGTTTGCTAGATTACTTAAAAAGAGAAGATGAAGATCGTTACAAAACCATTCTTTCCGCTTTGGAGTTGCGTCGGTGAATAAAGAATCTCATTTTTTTAATATCATTTCAAAAAAAATAGAATGGGCCGGATGTCCCTTAACATTAGAAGTTGGACGTATTGCTAGACGAGCTTTGGGAGCAGTCACCGTTTATCATCGCGACACAGTAATATTGTGTACAGTTTGTGTAGGAAAAGAAGTTTTTTTTGGGTCAGGAGTTCCTCTTTCTGTGTATTACCAAGAAAAGCTTTCGTCGGCAGGACGAATTCCAGGAGGATTTGTTAAGCGTGAAGGGAAGCCTTCTGAGTATGAAACACTAGTTTCCAGGTATATTGATCGCATGTTGAGACCCTCTTTTGTAAAGGGTTTTTTTCATGAAGTTCAAATTGTATGTACGGTGCTTAGTTATGATATAGATACTGACCCTGGTGTGTTGTCGATGATTGGAGCGTCTGCAGCGTTAGCTATTTCTGGTTTGCCCATTCAAGAAATTTCTGCCGGGGCACGTGTTGGGTATCAGAATGGACAGTTTACATTGAGCTCTCCCCATGAAGCGTTTGATGTATTGATTGGAGCCACTCCTTCTGGAACTTCGATGATTGAGTGTCAAGCAACAGCTTGCACAGAAGAATTTATTCTAGAAGCGTTAAAATTTGGGCATCAATCACTTAAACCTATCTTTGAAGGTATTCAATGGCTTCGAGATAGTGTCAAGCCTCATCATTTTTTTCATGCTTCTCCAGAATATTTATCTTTAAAGTTTCCCGCTTCTCTTCGCAAAGATTTAGAGGAAGCGTGTTGCTTAACGATTCCTCGCGCGCGACATATTCATCTTGAGAAAGCTTTGCTTGCGTGGAAAGGATTATGTGAATCTCAAGGTCATGTGCATTTAGAGCATATTGAGTCTTATTTTTATGAAAAATGGAGACAAGTTGCTCGAAACTATATTGTAACAGAAAAAAAGCGTTTAGATGGTCGAAAATGGGATGAAATTCGTCCAATTATGTGTGAGGTTGGTTTGTTACCAAGATGTCATGGTAGCGCCTTATTTACGAGAGGTGACACTCAAGCTTTGGTCACAGTTACTTTGGGAAGTCGACAAGACGATAGTCAGATGATTGAACGTCTTTCTGGTGTAGAGCGAGAATACTTTATGTTGCATTACTGTTTTCCCCCTTATGCTGTGGGTGAAGTCGGTAAGATGTTTGCTCCTGGAAGAAGAGAAATTGGTCATGGACGTTTAGCTCAAAAAGCTTTAATTAACTTGCTTCCCAAAGATTTGAATTGTACTGTACGGTTGGCGTCAGAAATTACTGAGTCTTACGGATCTTCCTCTATGGCCACTGTATGCGGAGCTTCTATTGCTTTAATGGATGCGGGGATACGATTAAAAGCACCTGTTGCAGGAATTGCTATGGGATTAATTTCAAAAGAAGACCCGTCAGATCAGGACGTTCTGCTTTGGGATATTTCAGGTACAGAAGATTTCTTGGGAGATATGGATTTTAAAGTGACGGGAACTTCTCAAGGAATCACAGCTCTTCAGGTTGATTTAAAAATTAATACGTTAACTTTTGAGATAATAGAGCAAGCACTCGCTCAAGCAAAAGTTGGGCGTTTACAAATTTTGCAAACAATGGAACAGCAAACCATTAGTGCGCCAAGAGATACTGTAAGTGTCCACGCGCCTCGTCTAAATCGAATAAAAATTCCTGTAGATAAGATTCGAGATCTTGTAGGTCCTGGGGGAAAGCATATTAAGCAGCTGTGTGATGCAAGTCAATCCAAAATTGATATTGGTGAAGACGGGCAAGTAAGTATTTTTTCTTATCGTGCTGAAGATGCAGAATATGCGCTAAAAGCGATCAAAAATTTAACACAAGGTCCTATCATAGGAAGTGTTTATGATGGGGTCGTTAAAAAATTGTTAGATTTTGGAGCTTTTGTAAATTTCGGTTTTCCTCAAGATGGTTTAGTGCATGTGACCGAGATTTTAGCTGGAAAACGATTAACACATCCGTCCGAACATCTTAAAGAAGGTCAATCTGTTCAGGTTCGCGTGTTGGATATTGATAAGAATGGGAAGGTGCAGTTAAGCATCCGTCAAGCTTAGTGTGATTAGGTCATGAAAGAAAATTGTTTAAAAAAAGTTCTACTCATTGATCGGTCATTTCATGGTGAAGAAACTCGAGTGGCGGTTGTTAAAGATGGGATATTAGAAGAGTTTGATCACGAAATTTCTTTTAAACGTTTAAAAAAAGGAAATATATATTTAGCTCAGATTACGCGCGTGGAGGCTGCGTTACAAGCAGCTTTTTTAGAATTTGGAGATAAAAAGCAAGGGTTTTTAGCATTTTCAGAGATTCATCCAGGATATTATCAATATAAAGGGGAAGAAGAGAATAAAAATGAAACGGAATTACAAGAAAATTTTGAACATGAAGATTCCTCACTGAAAGGAACTTCGCAAGAAGGAAAAGAAGATTCGAAAGTTCCCCGTGTTAAAAATTTTCCATTACGTATACAAGATGTAATTAAAAAAGGTCAAGTGATGCTTGTTCAAGTTGTTAAAGATGCGCGCGGAAATAAAGGAGCAGCACTGACTACTTACATTTCTTTGGCAGGACGTTTTATTGTTTTTATGCCCAACAGCCCAGGAGAGATCAAAGTCTCTCGTAAAATTACAGACAAGGCAGATCGAAAACATTTAACAGAAATGTCTGAAAATTTAGATCTTTCAGAAGGTATGAGTGTTATTTTGCGTACCGCAGGGTTGGGGAGAACAGAAAAAGAGCTTAAACGAGATTACGATCGTCTTATCAGAGTATGGAAAAAAATAGAAGAACTTTCGAGAAATGTAAAAGAGGTTCCTGCATTATTATGCGAAGAAAATGACTTAATTTATCGTGCTTTTCGAGATTTTTACAGTAATGATATTGAAGAAATTTGGGTAGAAGATAAAGAAAGCTTTAAAAAAGCTCAAAATATTATGAAGATTTTTATGCCTACTCATCGAAGACGTGTAAAATTATATCAAGAAACTGAGTGTACACTTTTTGAAAAATATGCGTTAGAGGAAATGATTAATAATTTGTATCAACCACAAGTTACGCTTCCTTCGGGAGGATATTTGATTATTAATCAAACAGAAGCTTTAGTTTCTATCGATGTTAACTCTGGTAAATCCATTCGAGAGCGTGCAATGGAGGAAACGGCATTAAAAACTAATTTAGAAGCGGCTCAGGCAATTGGAAGGCAGTTGCGGTTAAGAGATCTATCTGGATTGATCGTAATTGATTTTATTGATATGCCTTCTCACCGTTATGGACAAGTAGAAAAATTTTTAGAAAATGCGTTAAAAGTGGATCGTGCTCGTATTCAAGTAGGAAAAATTAGTCAATTTGGTTTATTGGAAATGTCTAGACAAAGATTACGACAAGGATTGTTTGAGAGCATTTCTAGACCGTGTCATTTATGTCATGGAAACGGATACATTTTATCAGATAATGCGCTTGCAATGAAGGTTTTGAGGAATATTGCACGTCAAGCATCTCTTGCGTCTCCGGCAAGTCATTTAACGGTTGAGGTTTCTATGGAGGTAGGGCATGTTCTTATTAATCAGTACAGAAGGTATTTAACAGAACTTGAAAATACTATGGGAGTATTTATCAATCTTCAAATACAATCTGGTCGACAATTTGATTCCGTAGATGTAATTGTTACCCCGAAATTAAATGAAATTTCTCTTTTAACTTCATCGTCCTATGAAATTTCTGATACAGAAAAAATTTCTGAAAAATTAAAGTTGCCTTTTTCTGTTTTAGATTCAGAAAATGAAAAAAAAGAAATCGAAAAAGCTAGAGAAATTATTGTTCCTTTGCAGAAATCTCAAGATTCGAACGACGATTTTGCTGTAGAGGAAAGTTTATCTGTGGAGGAAGAAAAACATTTGAAAAAAACTAAAAAATCTAAGCGAAAAAAAAATATTACGCAAGTACTACAGACTAAAGAAAAACTTAACAATGCAGAAGAAGTTTCAGAAGATGAAGAAAATTTAGAAGAAGTTTCAGAAGATGAAGAAAATTTAAAATCAGAAAAAGTAAATTTTTTCGAAAATAATGTTGAAAATCTTAATTTAGAGATCGAAAATGTTGAAGAAAAACAAGAAAATCTAAATCCTGGATTAATGGAAATGGCAAAAGCTCTTGAAGTTAAAGCCTTAAAACGACGATATCGGCGTCGTCGTATTTTCTTGAAGGACAAAGTAACGGAAAATAATGAAAAAGGCGGCTATGCTTAAGAGTAGGAGGTGTGTTTTTTATTTTTTGATTGTACATCAAAAAAATTAGCAGGGTATTTATTTTTATGTAAAAAAAAATATAAAATGTTAACATGAATGTATTTTGAAGTATTTTTCGAAAATATTTTAAGAAACACACATACTGTGTTTTCAATGTTTTTAAGAATTTTTTAGCTGTAATTTTTCTAAAAAGTCTTAAACTATAGTAATTTAGCTTGAAAACGGGACAAAGAAATGCTATTTTTAAAAGAAAATGACAAAAAAATAATACAGCTTAGATCTAAGGGAGAGAGTAATAGAATATATTAAGCTTGGTAACACTCAAAACACGACATCCAAGATATTGAGGTGATGGATCAGGTGCCAAGAAGCGGGGTCCATTAAAGCCAAACCACGCTTAAGCAGAAAGAGCAAAATAGCCCCAGAAAAGCTAAGAGTTTATGTCGAAGGCCAATGAAGATAAAAAACGAGCAGAAGATAGCAAAACTATTTAATGCTAGTATTTCTGCGTATCGGAGGTGAAATAAGCTAGGCTTTAGCTGTAAAAAAAAAACTTTACCTACTTGCAAGCAAGCCAAAAAAACGAGAGCGATATAAAAAAACTAGCA
>NZ_AWTR02000032.1 GCF_000469665.2 Holospora obtusa F1
AAATCAGCATCTGGGATAAAGCGCCAAAAATTAAGCTGTGAAATTTCTCTGATACTTGCTCGATTTTTTGCACAAACCAGGTGTTTCAGTACCATACTAGAAGTTTCTTTAATGGGGGAAGAAGAAGTAAGTCTATTTCTGTTTAGATCAAAAAACTCATTAAGTTTATTAAAGTTTAATTTTTTTAAACAGTACTCCACAGTATCTTCTTTATTTGAATTTACAAAATGTTCAAGAATTTTGGACGTATTTGTTTTGAACACCTTAAAAACACGAGATTCATTTGTATTCAGCTGATCAAATACTTTTTTTGCATAGACAAAATCTGAATGAGCAATCAAGCTTAAGGCAATCAAAATTTTGTTTTCATAAGATTTTAGAAGAGATTCATCCAAAATCATATCTTCGTTCTTGTAAATATTTTCAAAGTTTACAAATGCTTGATCTAATAAAAGAGAAAGAATACCTGTTGTGTCTGCGTCTTTAAATTGATTCTTTTTTAAATAATCTAATTTTTTTACACACAGATTCCATATTTTTGGAATATCCCCATTTAAAAATTGTATTCGTGAACATAATTGTTCTACAAGTTCTTTACTTTGAACGTAGATCAAGCTTTGTAATAAATCGTTAGTATATCCTCTATAAAACTTTTCACCAACGAAACAATGATTTAAATCAAGCCCCTCTAAGAGTAATTCTAACAACGGTCCATTATTTAAAAGTATTTTTTTTAAAACACTATCTCGATTTGAAAATTTATTTATATAAAATTTTGATTTTTGAATCTTCTTTTTCCAATCTGCTAATTTCAAAATTTCTCTTACAATCTCCAAGGAATGCAAATTAAGATCTTCCCCCGTAAGCACTTTGTTTAGTTCTTTAGGAGATATACTAATAAAATCTTCTCCCCACTCAATAGATTTAAAAAAAATCTCAGAAAGATCGGAGTTACTTTCTTTATGTAATATAGAACCAATGATCAATAACGTTTTTTCTATTTGAAAAAAATCTTTATTTTTTTTGTATTCATTCCAATTATTATTTTTTATAAAAAATTTTGCTAACTCAACATTATTCTTTTGACACAAAACATCCTTTATCAACTCATCGTGATTTCCAAAATGACAATATTTCTGTTTGACGAGATTCAGATCGAAACCATTCATAACGATTTTGGCTACATCTACATGGACTTCATCTGACAATATGTATTTTAAAAAGTGCTTTACATTAACTCTTAGGCCGACTTGACAAAAAGATTGAATTTTTTCTCGTAATACTTTTTTAAAAAGATCGTCTTCGAACGCATTTTTAATGAATTCAACTTCACTCTTTTTTGACAATAATATTTTTATCGCTCTCAAGAAGTCAGCCTCCATCATCTTCTCACTTTTAAGTTGAGCGATGATTTCAGATAAAATTTCATTACTTATATTTTGATCAAATCCGCTTTGCTTTTTGTTTTCTTGAATCTCTATTTTTTCTGTTTCTTTTGCAGAAAAGCTCTTATTTTCTAAAAATATGATCGCTGTTAAAAACAAAAAAATATTTCTTTTTTTCATGTGCTTTTGTATACCTAGATGGCTATGAAATTCGTATATAACAAAAAAAATAAAATGTCAATGTTTTTTTAATTAAATACCTCCCTTACGCCACTCTGCTTATCTGTTTAGTCCCCACAACATGTAATTTTGATTATGATTAAAATTTGACGTGTTACGTTCAAATTTTCATATGATAATATCAAAGGGGGAGCTGATATTTCAATGATTTCAGCTTTCTTTGATGATTACAGTAAAGCACAAAAGTCATCATATGTCACTTCAGCTCATCGAGGTCTTTGTCAAAATAAACCTGTGTTGCGCGTTGTTTGAGGATTCTGTTGATGATTTCGACCTGAGCGTTAGCTCAAGGGTGCTTGAAGTTGGTGAGCCTGTGCTCAATGGTATGCTCCTTTCACATCACATCAAAGGGGGGCGTTTTGTTTTTTGGCTTCAGGTGTTGCGCAAGCAGCTCATAGGTAAATTGCGCCCCCATTGTCTGTAAGAATTTTTGTTATTTTAAAAGGACAATGGGCGATCAGATTTTTCAAAATGCACTTGATTTGTTAACCGATATCTTTGAATGGAGCTCGACATAAACGTACTTTGTGGCCCGCTCAATGGCCATAAAAAGGTCGCATTTCCCTTGATCTGTGAGGACCTTCTGTACTGTCAATATGAACAAATCCCAAAGGGATAAATTTCTTTTTCAGGAGCCGACTCTTCTTTTTTGGATAAATATTTAGTCTTTTGAGGTATCGATACAGATTAGAGCGCATAAGATTGGGAATCTTCTCTTTCAAAGCACTATAAACATCATTAAGCGAAAGCTTAGAAACGCGTCTGAATTCACACACAATCTCTTGCTTCTGTTGCAGATAAAACGCTTTGTCTGTTCAGGGCCAGAGCGTTTATCTTGAACACAACCGGCTTTCTTCCTCTTCAAAACAGTTTTAATAGTGAAGGCCCAGACGCTTTGCTATTTTTAGCGGCGCTCTGTACAGAGTTTTGTATTTTTTTCGGACTCAAAGCGTCGTTTTTGCATTTTCATGCAGTATACTTTCCATACGTTAGCCTCCTTTAGTTCCTTATAGCTTATACCATAAGAATGTGGAACTAAACACTTAATGAATTCACTTTGCTCGGAATGTAAAAATATTCATAAATATTACAAATATCATAAGATCATTGTATTCTTAAAAACTACTGGGAAACAACGCCTAAGAGCAATGTGGAATATATATTAATAAGATGCTACGAAAATGCCTATAGAACGCCCAAAAAAAGAAAGAATCCCAATAACAAACAAAGGCAATTTTATTCAGGAAAAAAGAGAAAGCACACTTTAAAAACCCAAATTGTTGTCGATAAGAAGACGAAACAAGTAATATAAACTGCTTTTGAAAATGGTAATGGATATGATTTTAGAGTATTTAAAGAATCGAAAACAAAGATAAATCCTGATATAAAGGTCATTACTGACCCTGGATATCAAGGGATACAAAAACTGCATAGTAAATCTGCGCTGCAAAAAAAAAGACGAAAAAAATTTGGTCTAAGATTCAATCTGATCACTGGAATTTAAAATTTGGAGTGAGTATAAATGAGTTTCGAAAGAAGTCTATTATTTACTCCCCCCCCTAAACTATGAATTTTTTCGTAATATTTACCGCTCTTTTTACCCACAAGTTTTTCACTTTTTTTTGCGTCTCATCCTCTATCTTTGCAAATGTTTAGCTCTATCCCTCTTCCATCAATGTATACAAGACTTGAAACTGGTATATATTTTATTGCTTCTTGGTATGTATTTCATTTTTCTTTATTTGCTTTCCACATCGGTGAAAACTTTTTTTATAACCAAAGCCTGTGCGCCTTAATTCATAACTGATGTTACGCAGCAATAGTTGATTTTTGCTTGAAATAATCATATTTTTCGTCTGTAAGTTTTTAAGGACAAAAAATGAAACTGGATCTTCTTGATATTTATAGCGACTATTTGATAA
>NZ_AWTR02000031.1 GCF_000469665.2 Holospora obtusa F1
AATTATTGAAAGTGAAAACCTCATTGAATCATTTTGCAATAAAACAAAAACTATTGTTAAAAGCCAATGTTTTAATGTTCAATGAACTTCAAATTTTGAAAGGTGCTACGTAAGATGAGTAAAGAATAATAATGTAGTCATATATAAATTGACGTTTTTTGGGTTATCTTGAAAGTAATAAAACAGTTTCACTGTCTTATGAAATATATCATGACTACGAGAAGATGATTTTGTCTTTCTTTTAAAGTATTCCCATGAATGTCGAATATCATTGTGTGTTGATTCAATAAGAAATGCAAAATTTTTTCCACAGGAAGATATCTAAAGAAACTTTCTCATTCACCTGTAACACATTGACCTTTTAATGAGTTTTGTCAGGCTGGCGTCTCTGCCATCATCAAGCTCCCAGTCGATAAAGTAACGCGATACCTCATCAATAGCTCTCCAGATCTGTAAAGTGTTTTTTTCCATGAAGGAAATACCACATCTCGTCCATTTGAATAACAGTTTCAGCCGTCTGTGTTTTTGTAATTTGAATATTATTTGATTTTTGATTGATTTATTTGAAGACTGTAACTGAACTGACTGTAAAAAGTTTAGATATTTCTGGCATGGAAACGCCGAAATGTGCATAAAAGAACTATTGCCAGTTGTTCCGGAAGACCTCTTTCGAAACTTATTTATACGAGCTCCAAATTATAAATTCCAGTGATCAGATTGAATCTGAGGCCAAATCTTTTTCCTCTGTTTCTATACTTTTCAGATATAGCTTTAAATCGTTTGAGCATGCCGATAACATTTTCGTTTGCAACTCTTTCTTTCGAAAGTTCTTGGTTTTTCTTCTTTTCCTATTTGGTTAAAGGACTAATGTATCTTAAAAACGGGACAAGGAGATGCTATTTTTAAGAGAAAATGAAAAAAAAATAATACAGCTTAGATCCAAGGGAGAGAGTAATAGAATATATTAAGCTTGTTAACACTCAAAACACGACATCCAAGAAGTAGCGTAAGTAGGTGTGGTGGATCAGGTTTACCAAGATAATGAAAGCGGTGTTGAGATGACTATTTGTGCAGAACGCAGGATGGGGCAGAAAGGGGAAAAAAGCTTGCTGCCAAAAAGAGCGGTAACTATTATCAGAGGAAAAAATTATATCTGGATATCTTAAATCGATAGCACCTATGGTATTTTATGGTTTTTGTCATACAAAATTATCTGAAGCTTGGATAAAAGAGGTATTGATTAAAGAATTAGAACCTGGGTAAATTGTAATAATGGATAATGCTGCATTTCATAGATCACAAAGAACGAAAGAGTTGATCGAATTTGTAGGTTATCAACTCATCTTTTTACTGCCATGCTCACCCGATTTGAATCCAATAGAAAAATTTTGGGCTAATATGAAAAAATGAGTCAAAAATCAAATTAACCAGTTTGATAAAATTTACGAGGCTATTAGCGCATTTTTTTAAATCCCATTTGCATGCTAAATTACTATATCAATCAACTAATACTTTTTTTGTTTTATTATAATTTCAACTGATTTTATTATAAAATCGTAAATATTTAAATATTTTTTATTCAATTTATTATATCCTAGATTTTTTAGATAAGTCATCGTTCGTTCTCAAAAAAAAGTTTCTTCCTTTCTTCCTGCAAAGCTTTCGTTCATGTTTACGATTTTTACGATATCGGTCAATTTTAGATAGGGTAAATTAAGTTTCGGTTTGTGAATAATAGAGCGCGACATTTAGTGAATCGAAGATAGGCTTTCTATTATTATATAGCACACACGATATAAAAGGGTTATAATTTAAGATAAGTTGAGTTTTCGCTTATATTTTGCTCAACATAATTTGTTGGTAAATATTAAGATATCAATTTTTTTTAACGAGTTTAGATAAAAATGTTTTCAAATACAGGTACCTCTTCATTCTTTTCAAAAATTGTGGTACTCTTGTGTGCTTATTTTAAATTACAATGTTACTATGGGGCGATTTTTATGGGTGTATAGCTTAGTTCAAGGAATAACTGAAGCGATTCCGGTAAGCTCGTCTTCTCATATTCGGTTGATAGCACAGTGGATGCAGTTTCCTTTAAGCCTTGCCTTAGAAAGCGCGTTGCACATGGGAACAGGACTTGCTTTTTGTGCGGTGTACCCTTCATCGGTAGGAAAAATGTTTTTGGGGTTTTTTCATAT
Organism: Holospora obtusa F1; assembly: GCF_000469665.2. Lineage (GTDB taxonomy): Bacteria > Pseudomonadota > Alphaproteobacteria > Holosporales > Holosporaceae > Holospora > Holospora obtusa. The sequence goes on from NZ_AWTR02000031.1 coordinate 2,199, forward strand.
TTTGAGAGGTCATTTTACAACAAAGGAAGCGCGTTGGTGGATGTTTGTTGCGATTTCTAGCCTCCCTGTATTGATTGTTGGCGGTATTCTTCATGTGCTACATATTCGGCTTCAATCACCTAACATTATAGCCTTTTTGTGTGTCTTGTTTGGTTTTTTGTTATGGTGGAGCGATCAGTATGGAGCTCGTCTTTATCCTGTAAAAATCGAAAAATTTGAAAAAGGTTGGGCTTATCGTGCGCTGACTTTAGGTTTTTTACAAATGTTAGCACTTTTGCCAGGAGTTAGTCGTTTGGGGGCATGTTTATTAGCCAGCAGATGGATTGGATACTCTAGAATTGAATCATTACGAATTTCTATTTCTCTTGGGATAGTTTCTATTTTTGCGTGTGTAACTTTAGAAGCTCAAACTTGGAGAACTTTAGGATTAAGTTCTTTTCTTTGGGGGCAAACCATTGCGATAACATTTACTAGCTGTGTAGTTACGTTGCTGATTTTTCGATATTACATTGAACGCTTTTCTTTTTTATGGTTTTTCTTTTATCGGTGTATTTTAGCAATATTTTTATTGTGTTATAGCGCAGTTTTTTAAGTTTTTATGATTTGTTTTCCAGTTAATTTTTATCGTTGGAGTCGTCTTCAAGATTATTCAAAAGTTCATGATGAAATAATGGCGTATGCTTACGATGTTTGTGATGAAAAAGCGTGTGAATCTGTTTGGCTTTTAAGTCACTTTCCAGTGTATACTTTGGGCGCTAACGCATCTTCTTATATACCTCAAAATTTATGTATTCCCGTATATCGCTCAGGTCGAGGAGGATTGCTAACGTTTCATGGCCCAGAACAACGCATGATTTATCCATTTGTCCATCTTAAACGACGCGAACTTACTGTAACTACGTACTTAGATATATTAGAAAAATGGATTCTTAATATTTTGAATAAATTAGGTATTTACGGAAATTGCACAAAAGAACGGCGAGGTGTATGGATCCAGAATAACAAAATCGCATCTATTGGAATTCAAATTAAACGCAATGTTGCGTTTCATGGAATGGCTCTTAATCTGTACTCACCTTCGAAAGCGTTTTTAAACATTTCTCCTTGTGGACTGGATAAAAAATTTGGTATGACCTCCTTAGATCAATTGGGGTTTTTTTTTGATTATGAAGAAATAGATGGTTTAATTCGCAGAACATGCCCATTTTAAAAACACCTAAAGTAATTCTGTGACAAAATTATAAAATTAAAATCGTTTTAATGAAATTTAAAATATTTATTTTGTTAATTTTTTTTATTATCTAGTAACTCTGAATACACAGTGAATAGAGTGAATTTATAATAGGATAAAAACAAAAAAATAAATTTCTTCGTAAGCTATAGTAATTTAGCTTAAAAACGGGACAATGAGATGCTATTTTTAAGAGAAAATGACAAATAAACAAAACAGCTTAGATTTAAGGGAGAAAATAATTTTTTGTTTAGTTCCAAATTCTTATGGTATAACCTATAAGGCACTAAAGGAGGCTAATTTATGGAAAGTATACTGCATGGAAATGCCAAGACCACGCTTCGAGTCCGAAAAGAAATACAAAACTCTGTACAAAGTGAAAGAAAAGATTCCCAATCTCATGGGCTCTAATCTGCATTGACGCCTCTTGTCTAAATGTCTTACCCAAAAAAAGAGTCGGCTCCTGAAAAAAAGAAATTTATCCCTTTGGATTTGTTCATATTGACAGTACAGAAGGTTCTCACAGATCAAGGGAAATGCGTTTTTGTAGGCCATTGATCGGG
>NZ_AWTR02000030.1 GCF_000469665.2 Holospora obtusa F1
AATTATTGAAAGTGAAAACCTCATTGAATCATTTTGCAATAAAACAAAAACTATTGTTAAAAGCCAATGTTTTAATGTTCAATGAACTTCAAATTTTGAAAGGTGCTACGTAAGATGAGTTACCAAGCTTAATATAATCTATTACTCTCTCCCTTAGATCTAAGCTGTAGTGTTTCTTTGTCATTTTCTCTTAAAAATAGTATCTTTTTGTCCCGTTTTCAAGCTAAATTACTATATATCAGGCTAGTATTTGTTCTTAAATATAGCTCATCTATTCGCAAAACTCAACTTAACGATCATCTCTTTGTATCTCACCACTATGGGAAGTTTCTTTGATTCGAAACTTCTCATACTTTACGCATTCATTTTCCTAAATTTTCACAGTCAGACTTTTGAACACAACAAAAATACCCATAAAAAGATATGGGTTATCTAAAAAAAGTTTATTAAGACGACCAATCAATCTTGATATTGTATAATTTTTTTAGATTGCTTAGTAAATTCACACTTCATGCTAACAGGAAGAGGGAGATCTAAATGAAGCCCTTCTACGTTAGATATTTTCCAATTCGCGTCTATATTTAATCCATGTAAACAACGTCCTTTTTTAAAATTTCTTGCTTTGTAGATTAGATGTTTTGGAGTATCTAATGGATTCTTACCTTGAGTTACAGAATCTTCGTAAAAGTTCATAAGATGAAAGTAAGGACTTTTAACATTTCCAACATCTAATTTTTTATTACTTTCTTCTTTCATTTTTTGAACAACTTTTTCATAATTCCCTTCACCCAGAATAATATTCCGGATGCCTTCTTTATTTTTACAAAAATCGTTTACTAATTTTTCAAAAGAGTGTAACCGAGTATTTTCAAACGCGTCTAAAGATTGTGAGGGCATACTTAATTCACGATTGTTAGAGTCAACAGAAGGCTTAACAAAAACTTTGAAAACATTGGAATATTTTTCCGTAAATTGTTCAATTTCTCTAAAATTTATCGGGCATACACCACATAATTTATAATATTTTTCAGGATTCCATTGTTGACATTTCTTATTTTCATCGTTCAATTGTAAATAATTTGATACAGCCTTATCTAATTCTTTCTGAACGATGTCCTTAAAGTGACATCGTTCACTTTCTTTTTTCACTGTTTCTAAAAATTTATTAAATTTTCCTGGACCATTAATAATTATCTCGATATTATTTTCTTTGTCATATATCCCCTTTGTTATATTATACAAATCATCTGATAATTTTTTAAAAGAGTTTACCCTAATATTTTCAAATGATTTGGATTGATTCAATATTATTTCAGCATTTATCTTAAAAATATTTGGATACTTTTCATGAAAAAATTCAATATTATTAAAATCTATTATGCACATTCCCAAAATTTTATAACGGTTTTTATAATCGGATAATCTTCCTGAATCTTTCAATTCCAAATAATTTGCTGCAGCCATAGAAAATTCTTCTATGACAATTCTCTTAAATTCACGTTCTTTTTGACGTTCTTCAACGATATTTAACAGTGTTAAATGTTTATAACGGTTGAATTGTATATTGCCTATATATCCGTTTCTAATATAAAAAAACCCTTTTTTAAAATTTACTTTTTGTTTTTTAGATAGATCGGAATTACTTATAGCTGTTTGCGCACGTTCAAAAGCTGAATCAACTAACCGTTTTACAGTCAAAGGATCCTTGTGTATTACCATATTTTCAAAAGTCCACCAATCAATAGGTGTCAACGTTTTTCCGAGCGCTAAAATTCTTTCATCGTTGCTTAAATTTCCTTGATCTATATTTTTTTGTACATTATTTACAATATTCAACATCACTTGATTTTTAATAATTTTTATTTTATGTAACAAATCAGTATAAGGAATTTTATTCTTAAGGGCAAAGTATATTTTTTCAATAGAGGAAAAATCACTGACTCTTGATATAAGCTTACTCATCAACTCGAAATCAACTTTTTTTATATTTTTTTCGACAAATTTTCCCAATTTTTCAGAAGAACATTTTTCTAATAGCTCCACAAAAATGCTCCTCATATCTTCTCTTTCAAACGTTTCTTCATCCAAAGACCATCCGAACAAAGCGTTATTAGCATTTTCGGTGTCTAAACTTTTAATAATTTTTTTTGCTACCGTAAATCCAAAATTGTTATGTTTTACTAGCGTACGTAAAATAGAAGACAGATTATTAATGATAGCTAAGAGAGTAGTCTTTTTTTGTAAAATCCTTTTTACAAATGCAATTTTATCATGGTTTACAAAGGCACACAGCACGTTAGCAAAACCTTTGCACGATTTTTTTTCTAAAATACGGTTTTGTAAAAGTTCTTTTACAAATTCAACGTGACCATGGTTCAAAAATGTACACATAATCTTTGAACACTCGTAAGCCGATACATTTTTAATCCAAGTTTCATTGTTCATCACTATGTTTTTTGCAAATTCAACTTCACCATGGTTCAAAAATGTACACATAATCTTGGAACACTCGTAAGCCGATATATTTTTAATCCAAGTTTCATTGTTCATCACTATGTTTTTTGCAAATTCAACTTCACCATGTTCAATAAAAGCGCGTAACACAGAAGCCAGATTCCCATAACATCCGGATAAGAAAAAGTTCTTTTTTTGTAAAAGCTTTTTTACCGATTCTAATTCACCATAATTTATAAATGCAAGCATCAGCTTAGTATAATGGTGGCTCGATATTTTTTCAAAAAAATTTTCATTATTTATTATTTTTTTTACAGCTTCACTTTTACCGTGTTTAATGAGTGCACATAAAATAGAAGCCAAATCATTATCAGAATCCTTTATGGTCTCAATTTTTTCGCTCTTGTTTTGCAAAATTTCTGTTACGAATTCTGCTTCACCACGGCTAACCAATGTGCACATAATTTTAGAACAATTTTTGTGCGCTATATTCTGAATCCAAGTTTCATTGTTCGCTATTATGCTTTTTGCATGTCTAGCATAACCACGTTCGATGAGCGTATGTAAAATAGAACGCATCCCTTTATCTAAGATTGGAATCTTTACTCCAGATGCTTTCTTGCTTTGCAAACACTCTTTTACGAATTCTACTTCACCATGATCTACTAATATACACATAAGCTTAGCAACAGTTTTGTCCGACATATTTGGATCTTCACTGTTCAGCATGTTTTTTATAAATTTAATGTTACCACTTTGAATGAAAGGAAAAAAAAGAGCAAAAGGAGTTTTGAAAAAAAACCAGGATAGCCAGGAAGAGGAACTCTTAACTCTATCATCTCCTGAACAAACTTCCTGCTTTGAAAGCTGTCATCAGATAAAACGTCCTTCACAAAATCTGAAAAAAGATCTTTTTTACAAGTATGTAAAAGTTTTTTAAATACTTCTTGAGTTCTGAGAGCGTTCTTTCTCGCTTCTTTGTCTTCTCCACCAACATGATAAGAAAATACGTTCCAAGCATCAGAAGAAATTAATTCTGAAAGTGCTTTTTCATTTTCTATAAAAATTTCCTTAACGCCTTCCCATTTGAATTTATCCAGATAAGCACAAAAAATACTCTCTAATCCTCCATCAAAACTATCTGTCGAACCAAGGCTACTCCGAATATTACCAATTTCCTGTAACACATTGGATACTTCTTCATCGTTCAATAATTTAATAAGATCTTCTTTTTTCATCCTGTCATTTTCTAGATAGGCACAAATCAACCAATCTATTCCTGCTTTACCACAATCTTTTAAGTATTTTTTTACACAAGAGAAAACATCACCTAAATTCGTTTGTAAAATTTTATTTGCATACATTTTAGCGCAATTTGTAAATCTATCGTGGCAAAAGCGATGGTGACCAATTCCTAAATCAAGATGTAATGCCTTGTGATTTGCAAAAACTTCCCAGAGTTTTTGTGCTTTTTCCAAAGACTTCTCTCTTTCCCAAAAATCGCACAATTCTTCCATAAGGCTCTTGTTACTTTTTAATGAAGCTTCCTTAAATCTATTTGCTAAAGAAACATCTATTTTGGCGATATCAGGAAGCATAGGTCCTATCTCAAAGCCTGAATAAGAAATTTGAGAAACTGCTAAAGAAAATAACAATAATAACTTTTTATTTATGAAAAACATCTATTACTAATAGTTAATTAAACTTTCATTAGTATATCGTATTTTATTATCTATAGTCAAGAACAATTTATTAATAAATGGGACAATCATTAAGTAACTCATCTTACGTAGCACCTTTCAAAATTTGAAGTTCATTGAACATTAAAACATTGGCTTTTAACAATAGTTTTTGTTTTATTGCAAAATGATTCAATGAGGTTTTCACTTTCAAT
>NZ_AWTR02000029.1 GCF_000469665.2 Holospora obtusa F1
CTTATCAAATAGTCGCTATACATATCAAGAAGATCCAGTTTCATTTTTTGTCCTTAAAAACTTATGGACGAAAAATATGATTATTTCAAGCAGAAATCAACTATTGCTGCGTAACATCAGTAATGAATTGAAATAGACGTTTGCGTAAAAATTTTCTACAAAAATGAATCTTGTGATTAGGTGATGTCCAAGATTTTTGAAATTTTATCACTTTATATTTAAAGGTTTACTTCTGTTTTTAAATTTGTAAATTTATACTTAATTTCAAATGGTTTATTTTTTAGTCTTAATTGGATAGCAAAATTTCGATACATGAAAAAGGATACGTACAAGGTAAATTAAGTTGAAGTTTGTACGAAGACATGTGATTTTTAGAAGAAAATTTTAAAATATCATATAGTCAAGAACATCCCTCTTCCGTCTATGAGTATTATTGACTTTTATTCGCAAACCTAAACTTATTATAAATTTAGTACATAGATTATGAAGCGATGTGTACATTTTTTGAAATATTGAAAGAGTGAGCAGCTTTTGTATGTGCAATTTTTTTCATGGACAACTGACAATATTTTGAATGCAATGCTAGTTGGCAAAGATAGGAATTTGAGTTAGGATATCAAAGAAATTTAGATATAGACGCGTGCACAGATTCATATGGCAGGACATTCACAATTTAAAAACATTATGCATCGAAAAAGCGCACAAGATGCAAAGCGTTCAAAAATGTTTGGAAAATTTCTTCGAGAAATCAGCGTAGCCATTCAAGAAGGGGGCGGTAGGGATCTTTCTTCCAATCCTGCTTTACGCTCTGCTGTTGCAAAAGCCAAGCAAGCGAATGTTCCTAACGCAAATATTGCTAAAATTTTAAAGGGAAATAGTCAAGAAGATCGTCCTTACGAAATTTTACGTTACGAAGGGCTGGGACCTGCAAATAGCGCTTTGATTGTGGATATTATTACGGATAATCGGAATCGTAGTGCGTGTGATATTCGTACAATTTTTTACAAACACGGCGGTCGTATGACCGATTCTAATACGGTAGGATTTATGTTTGAGCGCAAAGGGATGATTTTATACGAGGTGACAAAATTTCATAAAGAGGATTTCATACTCTTTGCGTTAGATTCTGGAATTCAAGATGTGGAGGAAGCAGAAGAAAGTTGCGTACTTTTTTGTGCTTTGGAACGTTTGCATCAAGTTGCAGATCAATTAGAAAAGAAATTTGGACTGGCAAAAGAAGTTCAGGCTGCTTGGTGGCCGCATCATTGGGTGGAATTGCCTGATGCAGAATCTTACGATAAATTAGATCAATTGCATTCTGCGTTAACTCAACACGATGACGTACAACGCGTTTGGGACAATGTTATCTGATCTTGAAAAATTAGTTAGATGTGTTCAAAAATTAAAATTTGTTCTTACAAATTTAGATGAAATTAGTGAGTTTCAAAAATGGGTTTTGTGGTTGATAGAAAAATTATTATGGACGAGGGAAAAAATAAAGTGGGGTATTATCGCTGCTTCTAGTGTCTTTTTGGTAGGATGCGATTCCTTTCAAGAAAAGAAAAAATCATCAAAAAGTACGTGTAAAGCTCCTTACATGATTAAGGGAGTGTGGTATTATCCGCAAAATCATTATCAATTGAAAGAGGAAGGAATTGCATCTTATTATGGTATAAATGATCGTGAGCATAATGGTCCTGATGCAATGGGGGGAATTTATAATATGCACAAAATGACTGCAGCGCATAAAACGCTTCCTTTGCCCTGTGTTGTGCAGGTGCACAATCTTCAAAATAATCGTCGAGCTTTAGTAGCTGTGACAGATAGGGGGCCCTTTATCGAGGGAAGAATTATTGATGTTTCTGTTCAAGCGGCTAAAATTTTGGGATTTTTTCAGGCAGGAACAGCACGAGTGTGCATTCAAACATTGGAAAAAGAAAGCAGAATTTTGGCGCAATTATCTAAAAAAGTTTCTTTAAAATGTACAAATTTGTCTGATTTATTGCCTGTAGTGAACCAAATATGTCAAAATCATCATAGAAATTTTCTTGAGCGTCCTGTACCTTTGTATACAAAAAAGGCTTTCGATGTGAGGCTTCAAAAACCGGTGTGCACAAAAAAATCAAAAATTTTAGCACAAAATGTAACTCATCCTAAAATGCTGGAAAAATTTTACGTTTCTGTTGTTAATCTATCATTTGATCAAGCAACCTGGGTTAAAGTTCAAAATAGTACGTTTCATTGGGGAAATTGTACACTAAAAAAATTATCAAACTCACATTCTAAGCCATTTTCAACGTTTTTGGGGCCTTTTTTAAGTCATTCTCAAGCGCAAAAAGTGTTAAAGTTTTTCGTAAAACATCATATGTCTGCTGCCGTATTGTCAGCATTGAAAGGGGGGGGGAATTAATACGTATATGCAATTTTTTTCTATTATTTGTTGGGGGCTCGTACTATTTTTTGAATGTTCACACAGTGTTTGGGCTAAAAATTCTGCGGTACTTTTTCACACGAGCGCGCCTTTTGGCTTAGTTATGAGCGCTGATTCCGGAGAAATTGTGTTAGATAAAAATTCTGATGCATTGATTGTACCATCTTCTATGACAAAATTGCTGACGTTATACATTTTATTTAATTCTGTCCGTAAAGGGCATTTTCATTGGGATAGTTCTATTTTTGTTTCTTTAAACGCAGCAAAAAAAGAAGGGTCTCGAATGATGTTAATTCCCAATCAGAATGTGTTGCTCAAAGATCTCCTTTTAGGGATCATTGTGTGTTCTGGAAATGATGCGAGTACGGCTTTTGCAGAAGCTTTTTCAGGGGATGAGTCTCATTTTGCTGAACACATGAATCAGGTGGCTCGCGCATTGGGAGCAAAAAAAACGTGTTTTATGAATGCTTCAGGGCTTCCTCACCCTAATCATAAAACGACCTGTAAAGACTTGGCCTGTATTGCTCATAAAATTTTTCAAGATTTTCCAGAATATTATTCTTATTTTAAATTAAAAGAATTTACGTTTAATAAAATTCGTCAATGGACAAAAAATCTTCTTGTTCGAAAGGGAATGGCAGACGGAATGAAAACCGGAAAAACAGAAGCGGGTGGGTATGGGATAGTTGCTTCTGCTCAACGAGATGGGCAAAGATTCATTGTGGTATTAAATGGTATGAAGACAGAGCAAGAGCGTTTTCATCAAGCAAGTGCGTTATTAAATTGGGCATTTCATCGTTTTAGAACGGTTAAGCTTTTTAAAATGAATTCTGTTGTCAAAGAAATTCCTGTACTTGGTTTGAATAAAAAAATAGGTCTCTATACTCCAAAACCTATTGCAGTTTGTGTGCCAAAACATCAGCTGAAAGACGTCAAAATAAAAATTATACACTATAACGGTGTACGTGCTCCGGTACGTAAAGGAACGTTATTAGGGGAGCTACAGATTTTTATTCCAGAAAAACCACAACAAATTTTTGGACTATACAGTGATCAAGACGTGATCTTGGAACATTGGTGGAAGAAAATTTTGTATAAAATAGGGATATGAAAAAGATATAAGTTATGTTCCTTTACACAAAATATTATTTTTTTAATGAAAAAATATTTAAAATGAAAGTTGAATATCTTTAAAAATATTGAAACGGAGAGAGAAAATGGATGTTAAAAGATTTGTTACGTTTGAAGGAGGAAATGGGGTTGGAAAAAGTGTTCAGATTCAAAAATTATATCAGCGTTTAAAACAGGAATGGGGGCCAGTTTGTTTAACAAGGGAGCCTGGGGGAACTGATTTTGGAGAAAATTTAAGAACTTTATTGATGCGCACCCCTGATTTTTCACTAAAAACGTTATGTTCCTTGTTTGTTGCAGCGCGACAGTATCATTGGAAGCACGTGATTGCTCCGGCGTTGGAGCAAGGATTTTGGGTATTGTGCGATCGTTTTATTCACTCCACTTTTGTTTATCAGGGATTAGTAGGGGGCTTAAGTTACGATTTTATTAAATTACTTCACGAACAGCTGGATGCTTATGTTATACCGGGACTAACTTTTGTGTTAGAATCTGTTCCAACTGAAAGTTATGCGCGATGTCAAAATCGTGAGATTACTAAAAAAAATCATTTAGATCAACACAATTTTTCAACGCATTGCTCTGTAGAAACGGCGTATAAAAATTTCAATTTGGGAAATATTGTACGTATCCCCCCTTGCTCTTTAAAAGAAACAGAAGAAAAAATTTGGAAATCTTTCCAAAATTACGTTTTGGATAGAGGGGGCGTGTGATAGGGTATCTTAGTGGGCGAATTATCAGGCGAAACGCTTCGATAATTATAGTAGAAACTCAAGGAATAGGGTATGTTGTTCACGTAAATTGCCGTCAGCTTGAGCGTTGGGGAGAGACCGTTAGTCTTTGGATTGAAACCGTAGTAAAGGAGCACGGTAGCGAGCTGTACGGTTTTGAATCTGAAAAAGATCAAACTGCTTTTTTACAACTTCAAAAAGTTCCTGGATTAGGACCTAAAGTGGCTTTGAGTATTTTGGCTTCTTTTGATGAGATTAGTCAGCTATATATTGCCATTCAAAAAAAAGATTTGGTGCGATTTAAATTAATTCCAGGGATTGGTGCAAAATTGGCTAGTCGTATTGTGCAAGAACTTCAGCAAACGAGCATGAAAGAAGAAACAGTGTTTGGTCAAGATTCTTTGAATACGGCGCTACAGGCCTTGTGCGCTTTAGGCTATGAAACGCGAATTGCGCTACCTTTACTTCATCACATAGCAAAAGAGCAAAATCATTCATTAGATGCAGAAAATTATGTGCGTCAAGCGTTGAAGCGCTTAACCTCTTAAGTGTTTAGTTCTACATTCTTATGGTATAACCTATAAGGAACTAGAGGAAGCTAATGTATGGGAAGTATACTGCATAACAATGCCAAGACGACGCTTCGAGTCCGAAAAGAAATACAAAACTCTGTACAGAGCGCTGCAAAAAATAGCAAAGCGTTTGGGCCTTCAGTTTTGAAGTAAAAAATCCGGTTGTGTTCAAGATAAACGCTCTGGACCTGAACAGCCAAAGCGTTTTATCTGCAACAAAAGCAAAAGATTGTGTGTGAATTCAGACGCGTTTCTAGCTTCCGCTTGATGATGTTTATAGTGCTTTGAAAGAGAAGATTCCCAATCTTATGCGCTCTAATCTGCATCGATACTTCAAAAGACTAAATATTTACCCAAAAAAGAAGAGTTGGCTCCTGAAAAAAAGAAATTTATCCCTTTGGATTTGTTCGTATTGACAGTACAGAAGGTCCGCAAAGATCAAGAAAAATGCGACCTTTTTGTGGCCATTGATCGGTCCACAAAGTACGTTTATGTCGATCTCCATTCAAAGGCGTCGGTTAACGAGTCAAGTGCATTTTTGAAAAATCTGATCGCCCATTGTCCTTTTAAAATAACGAAAATTCTCACAGACAAGGGGGCGCAATTTACCTATGAATTGCCCGCACGACATCTGAGGCCAAAAAACAAAACGTAACACGTCAAATTTTAATCATAATCCAAACCACATGTTGTTGGGACTAAACACTGAATGTATATAGGGTATTTTTCTTTGTGAAAACTTGCATTTAAAAAGATCAGCAACAATAAAAAAAAAATAAACAATAGTTTTAAAATACTACAGATGAAGCTGTAGTAATAAAAGTGAAAGGAATTTTTTGTAATTTTTTGATCAAAATATGAGCGTAGAAATGTTTTTGGGGGTTTACTTTTGAACATTAAAGAAGTAGAATACTTTTTAGATTGGGCGATTAACTCAGTGGTAGAGTGTCTCGTTTACACCGAGAGAGTCGGCGGTTCAAATCCGTCATCGCCTACTGTTTTTAGAATCAGTATTTTCGTTTTATTAAATCAGACCGCAAGGGTGTAATGTTGACTCAAAGTGTAAAATTTATTAATTTTTCAAAAAATAATCAAATTAAAATTTTTATTTCTCTTTGTATACTTTTTTTTCTTTTTATTCAAGATTCTTTTTGTGAAGATTGTAAAAATTTTCCAGATAGTACAGTGTTACTAACATTTGACGATGGTCCATCGAAATTTACCGAAAATCTTCTTAAAGTTTTGAAAGAAGAGGGAGTAAAAGCTATATTTTTTGTTGTTGGAGAAAAAGCTAACACTGAGTATGGAAGAAAGATTCTCAAACGTATTTCTGATGAAGGACATATGATCGCAAATCATGGGTACCGACATGTGACAATGACGAGACTTACGGGTAAAGAGCAAAAAATTTCTTTAAGTAAAACAAACGATTGTATTAAAGAATTTCAGGAAAAGGTTTCTTATTTTCGGCCTCCAGGTGGAAGTTGTGATGGACAATTAAAAAAATCGGTACGTTTTTTGGGGATGCAGATTATGTTTTGGAATGTGGATCCAAAAGATTGGAAAAAAGATAAGAATAATAAAAGACCCAGCACCTTGATTCTTCAAGAAAGGATTTTAAAAGGATTAGAGAATAAAAATCGTCGAGGTATTGTTTTATTGCACGATATTCATTCAAACACGGTGATGTCTGTTCCGATGATAATAAAAATTTTAAAGAAAAATGGTTATAGTTTTATGGATCCTAAAAATGTCTCAAATTATATGCATTCTCAATAATTTTTTTTAGTTACTTCAGTATCTTTTTGTGATTATGATGGAATGCCGTGTGGGGGGGTAATGATGATGAAAATCAAAAGATTATTCTTTAATTTACAAAGTTTTTTTAATGATTGTGTTTTGTTTTATGTTGATGAGATGTCTTGATCCAGGTTTGTGGGATGCGTATTTTTAGATAAAGTAAGAATAATCGATGAACATAACGAAGAAACGTTTTGTTTTTTCATTGAAGCAGTTTGTGTCGTGCTTCTTGCCTTAAGTTGTATGAGAAATTGGTTCTCAAGGGGATTTTGAAGGGAGGATAAGACCAAAATTAAGGACAGCGCCCGACATTCAGGGAAGTGAAGATACTTTGCTTATTTTCTTCGTATATTAGATTAAATTGAGATTTGCAAATAGAAGTAAAATCTGACATTCAACGATCGAAGTGAGACATTTCTTCTGTATGATCTTAGAATTTTTTTCTAGAAACAGTACGTTTTTGCTTAAACGCCAACTTAATTTTCTATAGCGCAAAAAACACCCCCTGCACTTCTATTTTTTGTTGGAACGCCCATTTAGCTTGGTTATTAGTATTTTTTCCAAAAATAAGAAAATTTTTTTAAATATCAATTTATTTTATCTATACTCCTACTGCATAAATCATCGTTTATTCTATAAAAAAGTTTTATTTTTCTTTTTAAAAAGCCAACATTTATGTTTACAACTTCTGCGATAATCTTAAATTTTAGAGAATAATACTTGTGACGACAATAATCAGTCATCGTCTTGAATGTTTACATACAAAAAAACATACGTTGAACGTTTAATTCAAGAGCGTGATTACTATAGTATATTTTTTTTCACCTTTCACTTAACCTTTCGTGAATAGGGCAGCAGGGCCTACCCATGAAGAATTTTGTTGACACAATTAATAACTGATGTTACGCAGCAATAGTTGATTTCTGCTTGAAATAATCATATTTTTCGTCCGTAAGTTTTTAAGGACAAAAAATGAAACTGGATCTTCTTGATATTTATAGCGACTATTTGATAAGTCAAAATCACTATGCAACATCGACTGGTTTAGCCAATATGTTTCAAGGCGAAATTAGCCATGATCAAATGACTCGTCA
>NZ_AWTR02000028.1 GCF_000469665.2 Holospora obtusa F1
GGAAACTACTGGACGGCTGGAGGGCATGCAGCGCTGACAGCAGGGTCTGTGGCACTGGATCTGGCCTCGTCAGGCCTTGGCACACAAGGTCTAAAGGCCGGAGCGCGAGCAGCAAAAGCCGGGGTGCACTTTGCCAAAAAAGCGTTTTCAAAAGAGCAAAAGGGCCAGAACACCTTAATGAAAACCGAAGGTAAAACGGGCGGCGGCGTGGACAAAAAAGTATCCATACAGCCAAAGAAAGAGCAAAAAACTTCCGACATGACGCCGGAAGAAATGCGAAGGTATTTTGAGCAGTATAAGGATGATCCGGTTCCGGTGAGGGGGTATCAAAAAAAAGAAAATGGATACATTGGTTAAAAAAAGAACAAAAGAGACCGGAACTCTCTTTGAGCAGCACCATGTGTGGCCGGTAGCTCAAGCAGAAGAAATTTTTAAAGTGACGGGACGAAAGTACAAAAATAATACAGTGATTCCGTTACCAAAAAAAATTCATCAAGCAGAGGTTCGTAAATTAATTCACAAGAGAAACGAACAAAAACCTAAGCCGAAACATCCCAGAGAATCTTTGCTACAAGGTATTCAAGACACACGAAATGGTCTATTGGAGGCCGGATGTGATCGAACCAAAACAAATGAAGCCTGCTTAAAAGCTCTTCGAAAAATAAAATCAGATAACCCAGGAGGATTTGATGGAAAAATTCCTCCTAAACCTAAAGGAGATTCAAAATGACTAAAGCTGAAATTTATCAAGAAATTCGAGATATTTCTCCCACATGGTCTGGAGAAGCACAAGAATTAGTAGAAAATTTGGAAGAATTTGAAAATGATGAATTATTGCAAGACTTAGATGATGTGTATCAAGAATGGAGCAGAAAAGAAAATGATGATTCCGTTCAACAATGCGTATCTTTGTTTGATGTAATTCTTCAGGCTATATTTAATCATGGTGATCCATCTGTCATTCCACATTTATTAAAATACGTTCCTTCAGATGATTACTATGAGGACGCAGTTGTGATGGAAGATTATTCAAGTGAGCCATTGTGCAACGGGATCGTTGATGCAAATTATTTTGGGGAGGCTTACATTCCAGCACTCTTGAGTTGTATTCACGAATTGGTTCCAAGGGCGATGGTTCATGCAAAATCATTTCTTTCTAGTATGGCGTATGACAATGCTAATATTTTTATCTTAACTAACCCATTGATTAGGAATATTTACCTAGCTGAAAAATATGCTTTTAAAAAATTACTTGAATATTCTATAGATGACATAAAAGAGGAATTGGAAGAGTACAAAAAAAAATCTGAGGAACAAACGGTATTGATGATTAGTGAGTCCCTAGACCGTATTTCGTGTGTTCGTCAAGAATTTTTAAAAATATGTGAGCAGTGAGTTGGGTTTTATTGACTTGGGCCTGTCCACTCAGGTTCAAGAGCGCCTGGTCAAGCCGGGCAAGAAGTCTGATGAGGTGTATTGCGGAGCTTCGAGCACTTTTCATGGCTCGAATATTCGCGCCGGGCACATGGATATTCGCGCTCAAAGCTTTGCCAGCCAAGGATGCCATATTGAGGGCTCGGGGAGCATCACGGCTCGCGCTCTTCAGCACCGCCCGGGCGTTAATACTTTTCTGGAGTCCTCTAGCTCTCTTTATCTTCAAGAAACTCGCCAGAGCTCGGCTCCGGTGCCGGGGTCCTTGTGTGGAGACTTGAAGGTGAGCATGGTGCAAGGGGCCTTCCAGGCTACTGAGTTTATTGACGGGGTGAGCCTTTTTGCGGCAGAAAAGCTCCAACTGATGGCGGCTCCCGTGCAAGACAGCTATCACAAGACTCAGGTTCTGAAAAAGAATATTGCTCGAATCAAGACTCAAAGCCTTGCTGGGCAAGGGCTGAGCTATCGAAACTGCGGCGTGCATGGAGTGCTTAGAGTAGACACGCCGCTGTTAGAGATGTCGGCTCAAGGGGCTCCTCCAGCTTTAGAAATTGCTCCGCGAGAGTCCTTTTGTCAGGTCCTTCGGGTGCTAGAGCCTTGTATCCAGGAGGCAACACATATAAGCACTCAGTTTAAGCCCGCCTTTAAGGCTGTACTTGGCGTGGGTATCACGGCTTTGTCTGCGGTGCTGGCGCCTCCTTTGGTGGGATCGGTGATTGCGGCCTCTGGTCATGCCTTTATCCAGAACTCAGGCTTGGAGTGCCTGGCTGATCACAGGCACATCCAGTTTAAAGCGATGCTGAAGGATGTGGGTAAAAGTCTTGCAGTTTCTGGAGCGGGCCTGGCTTTGGGAGAAATTCTCCCTGACCACCGAGCCATCCATGCCGTTAAAAACACTGCTTTGAATTGCGCCGTCTATCAGGCCGATCCTCTTAAAGCCCTTGCGGGACAAGGCCTGGTACAAGCTTCTGGATTTCTGGCCGGGCAAATCGGGCTGGAGTATCAAAGCAAGGAACTCAACTTTCTAGAGCACAAATTGCTCCACGGAGCGCTTTCTTTGGCCTCTACGCTGAGCCTGCAAGCCGTGAACTCCGGCCATCTGGACTGGAGCAAGGCCTTTTTAGCTGCTGGAGCCACCATGGCAGCCGAGTCGGGCGCAGAAGGGCTGGTGCACCTGTTTAAGGACCATCTGCCAAAACCTGAGGTGGGAGAGGCTCCTGATGCCTACCTTCAGCGCTGCAATCGAGAGCTCTCCAGTTTTGCTGAAAAGACCTCGGGAGCTCTGAGAGTTCTAACGGCGGCGGGTTTGTGCTTGGCGGGCAAGGACGCATCCAGTATTTACACCTGCGATCAGATGAGCGCAAATGCTCTGCAAAACAACTTCGCATTCATCCTGCCGGCCTTGGTGGCAACGCTATCGGCTCTGGAGGTGGTGGAGGGCACCTATCAAGCCGTTCAGAAGGTCAAGGAAGGTGACTATCTTCAGGCAGCTGGGTGCCTAGCCAAAACCGCTATCAATGCTTTGCCGGGCGTCAAGGGGCTGAAAATCGCTGTGGGAGCGGGGGAAACCGCTCAAAATCTGGCCCAAGGGTATCGTGCGGAAGGCTTGGCGGGCGCTGGAAAAGTGCTGGCCAAAGAAATCGCTGGACAAAAATTCAGCAAAGCGCTGGGCAGAGGCCTGGGGAAACTGGCAGAAAAAGCGGGCGCAAAGGGCAGGGCGGTGCAGAAAACGGCCTTTTCCAAAAAAGCGCAGAGCGGCGCGCCACAAAAGAATTCAGGGCCAAAACCGCAGCCAAAGGCTCCAGGACCGATATGTGAGGCAGAAAAGCAACAGCGATTAGAGCAGTACTTAGCAGAAAATGAGGGGCAGATGTTTGTTTCGGGGTTGTATGATGGAGATAAGTTAAAAAAAGCAATGAAAGCTCGTCATGAACGGTATGGAGAAAGATTTACGGCTCAACATCATTTGGCTCCTCATGCAACCAATGAACGAATTATTGACCCCAAATTTCCTAAAAAAGATGGTTTTAGTATTTTGATACCGGCATATTTACACAATCATGCAGTGCATGCAGCCAATACCTTAAAGCTTACAAATTATCGGGAGGCCTTGTTTGCTTCCATTCAAGCCCTTCGAAATTCTCCAAAATTGAATCAGATTCAAGATCCGGTCTTGAAGCAAAAAGCGTTAATGGAACTTAATAAAGAGCTTTTGGAGGGGATAAAATTTTACAAACAAAATTATCCAAAGATAATAGAAAAAAAATAAGGAGAAAGTTATGACAGAAGAATATTACAATTGTTTTCAAGATGTACTTGATGCAATTTACAATAGTGATGAAAATCCAATGGATTGTGATACGGAATCGTATTGGATAGATATCATTTCTAAGTTTGTATTAAATAAACAAGATTTATTACAAAAATTAGAACAATATTTTAACATGTGGGACTTAGGAGAACGAGGAGTTGATTACCTGGAAAAAATTGGGGAATTTTACGAATATGAACGTGCTTCCTGGTGTTTTTATTATCTGTTTTTGTTTTTGTCCGATCTGAAAGATCCGTCTTTTATTCCCGAGGTAATGAAATATTTTCCACCAGATGGAGAACATCATTGGCCATGGTGTATGGAGGATATGTGGACAGAACCGATGTTGGCAGAAGTTGCGAATTATCATGATTTTGGTCCAACTTATATTCCCTGGATTATGCGTTCTCTACATTTACTGTACCCTGGGGCTGAGTGGGTTGCTGAAAATTTTATGTTTAGTATGATTTACGATACGTTTTCTCATATTACGCCTGATACCTTTCCTGATTTACCCGTAGTTGATGCTCTTCCTCTAGGAAAACGAGAAATTGTGAGGAACTTGTTAGAAAAGGAAGTTTTTGGATGGAACAAAACTCTGCAAAAAGATAAAGAAAAATTGGCACAAGCTTTGTGTGAGCAAGAAAAAAAATTTGCTTATAAAGACGTGGAGTCTGCCAAAGAATCTTTAGCTTGCGCCGAATATGTTTTGGGTCAGCTGTTATTGCTTCCCGAAGAGGTTGTGGGGATAGGTCATCGATAAGCGTTTCGGCCATATTGAGGGCTCGGGGAGCATCACGGCTCGTGCTCTTCAGCACCGTCCGGGCGTTAATACTTTTCTGGAGTCCTCTAGCTCTCTCTATCTTCAAGAAACCCGGCAGAGCTCGGCTCCGGTGCCGGGGTCCTTGTGTGGAGACTTGAAGGTGAGTATGGTGCAAGGGTCCTTCCAGGCTACTGAGTTTATTGACGGGGTGAGCCTTTTTGCGGCGGAAAAGCTTCAATTGCTGGCCGCTCCAGTGCAAGACAGCTATCAAAAGACTCAGGTTCTGAAAAAGAATATTGTTCGAGTCAAGACCCAAAGCCTTGCTGGTCAAGGGCTGAGCTATCGAAACTGCGGCGTGCATGGAGTGCTTAGAGTAGACACGCCGCTGTTGGAGATGTCAGCTCAAGGCTCTCCTCCGGCTTTAGAAATTGCTCCACGAGAGTCCTTTTGCCAGGTTCTTCAGGTTTTAGAGCCTTGCACTCAAGAAGAAAAATATATAAGCACTCAGTTTAAGCCCGCCTTTAAGGCTGTCCTTGGCGTGGGCATCACGGCTCTGTCTGCGGTACTGGCGCCTCCTTTAGTGGGGTCAGTGATTGCGGCCTCTG
>NZ_AWTR02000027.1 GCF_000469665.2 Holospora obtusa F1
GCGAGTTCAGGAGAGCGTTGGTTTGTAGAACCTTTGTCTAGAGCAGCAATTTCAGTAGGAATTTCTGGGCTTTTTATAGAAACGCATCCGAACCCAGATAAAGCACTGAGTGATGGTCCTAACATGGTTCCATTAGCAGAGGTTCAGGAATTTTTAAAGCCTCTTATTGCACTAGACCAAGTGACCAAACGATGGCCTTATCAAAATTTTTCTAAAGAACCCGTATAAATCAGCAATTTATTTAACACAGTGCACGCTTACAAAATTCCTGAAAAAGTAATGGATATTTAGTTTTAGGCGCTTAATTGCAGAGGTAGTTTAGCATTCCTGAAGCATGATTCAGTCCGTGATCAATCATCTCTATTTGTAAACAATGCGCTTGTGAGAATGGTGTAAAATTTTATTATAGTTAATGTGTGAATTTTAAAGATCGATAACGTGATTTGGGTTACCCGTTCACGCTAAGCTCTTTCGCGCCCAAACGTGTGCTGTATAAGTTAGGAATATTAAGCACATTCTGAAAGGATGTGACCGCTTTCATAGATAACATTAAATTCAAAACGCATTTTTACATCTTCAAAGATGAAAAGGCTATCCGAATACAGTTAAATATAAGCTAAAGTTTGTGAATTAAGTAAAGTTCGGAACTCGGTTGATCGAAAGGAGAAGTTCTGAGTTATATGATCTTAGAATTTTTTTCTAGAAATCCCGCTGATTTTCATAAACTTTAATTTAATTAATTTACTATATACCAAAAATCAAAAATATCGCCAAATTTTTTCCGTCCTTGAACTTCAGATGTCTTACGATGTAGGCTTAAATCCCGTAGCTACAGCGTCTAGAAAAGATTTAAACAAAAAAATTGTAACAAAGTTTCGTGATTTTTAAAACTTTAATGCGCCCCCTCAAGAAAAACAGGGTGACAACGCGGGTAAAACAGTGTAAAATTGAAAATTAAGATATAAGTTATTTTATTGATCCATGGAAGAATTAAATTTTTTTTACGCCTTAGTTTCAAATTTATTAATAGTTGTTAATCCGTTTATTGTCGTTTCAGGATTTGTTGGATTATCTGGAGGGGCTTCTCAGAAACAACAAAGAGAGCTCGCAGTACGTGCTTCTGTTGTTGCATTAGGTATCGGGTGTGCTTTTGGTTTATTTGGAATGGGAGTGCTGGAAGGTGCAGGCATTACAATTTCAGCACTTAGAATTGCAGGAGGATTTCTTTTATTTCGTACAGCGTGCGCACTTGTTAGCGAGCAAAGTTCCGATGATGTTTCACAAAAATCTTCAAATATTTTACAATTAGCTGTATTTCCTTTAGCTTTCCCCACCATTATAGGTCCTGGTGCTTTGTGTATTATTGCAAATGCTTTAGGGAGTGTTCCAAACCCTCATATAGGATATACAGTAGGAATTGTGTTAGCAATAGCGATAACAGTGGGAGTAAATTTTTTGTTCCTGTGTATGGCCCCTCAAATTCTCAAACTATTAGGAAATAATATTTTGGAAATTATTAAAAAATTAGCAGGATTATTCTTATCAATGCTTGCTGTGCAAATTATGATTGGTGGGGTAAGCGAAGTTTATAAATCTTGGAAAGAAACACCGATTGCATGCACCCTTGATAAAAGAGAAGGTCAATGCGCTTAGGTGTTTTTGGAGGTCTTGGCAGACTAGGTACAAAAATTGTAGATTTGGCAAAAAATTACAATAATATAGATGAAATTTATGTAATGGATTTGAAGCAAAAAGAACAATCAATTAAAATTTTTAAAGATTTTATTTTAAAATGTGATGGAATTATTGATGTCTCAGGCGCTCAAGGTACAAAATGTTTGTTAGATACATTTTTAGATTACGGTTCACAATGTGATCCAAAACTCTTAAAAAAATTTTTAGTTATTGGTAGCACAGGGCATACATTAGGCGTTCAAGAAATGGTTTCTAACATTATTGGTTTTTGCTCTGTCCTTTATGCTCCTAATGCTTCACTATCTTTGTGGAATTTTTTACGTTCTATTGTATTACTTGCACAAACATTGGGACCTGATTGGGATGTTCATGTCCATGATCATCATCACAAATTTAAAAAAGATGCTCCTTCTGGAACTGCCTTGTATTTTATTCAGCACTTAGAATCTGCATGTCCTTGGTTAAAACAAAAAATTCAATGGAGCTCTATTAGAGGGGGTATTGGAGTCATATTAAATTCTGTAATTTTTTCTGGAAATTGTGAGGTGATCCAATGCACACATCAGGTGATGGACACCTATGTATTTGCAAAAGGATTGCTGGATATGGCGCTGTGGATACAAAATTGTGAAGCAGGTTACTATGATGTTCAGCAGTATCTCTTGTCTTTAAAAGTAAATTTTGCATAGTACCCCTAACTAAATTCAGGGAGATTGCGTTCTTTTTTTAGGTGTTGATTAAAAAATTTTTATTTTCAATAAAATTTAAAAAAACGAGATAAAAAAAGGTCAACAAGGCGTATATACCTTTTCCCTTCCGACAAAGTTTCTTTATATCCCCTCTTGCTCACACTACAGTAAATTAAACTAAGAATTATAATGAATGAGCAAAGCACGACACTCAGTTAATTGAAGGGGTGTTTTTAGCTATATGATTTTAGAATTTTTTTATAGAAATTTCACTTATTTTCGTAAACTTTAATTTAATGTACTATATTTATAATAAATAATTTTTGGATCAAATTTTAAATTCAGGTTCTAAGTATTGATATAGTCGCTGAAATGTACCTTGATCGGAAGCGGTATCGGCAAGACTAAAGCGTAAAATTTTTATATTTGTATTACTTGGAAAAGGATATTTTGAATTATTGAGCAAAATGATTTTAGAAACTAAGTTTGGGTAAAGGGAAGAAAAATTCATCAAAATATCACTACTACACTCATGTCCAATCAAAATAAGATTTTTCAAATTTAACTGAACATTATTATATTTTTTCTCATTTTCTTTTATAAATTTTATGTCATACAATATATTTTGGGATTTTTTTTTAAGGTCCAAGTAAGAAAAATTTTTAAATATAGTTTGATCTTTAACAAAAATTTTGTCTTCATTAACTGTATGTGGATACTGAATAAACGGCTCTGATTGCACAATCACCACAAAAAACCCCCGTGACGCTAATACCTTACTTATAAATATGTACTCTTTTAGCGCGATACATTTGTTGGCATGAACAACAATTAAAGGAAATTTTTTATTAACAGCCCCCTGATACATTAATATTCCTCTATCTTTATTTAAAACAAACGCGAATCCTACTGCTTTATTTTTTTTATAAAAATAGCTCCCTATAATCGAAACAAAAACTGTCAATACCCCCATAAAAATAATTAAATATTTAGAATTAACTTTCATTTTTTTCTTTTTTAATTGATATCACGAGTTTCATCATTTGTTTTGATGACATCAATGAGTTTAAAGGCCAAGAATGTCATAAGATCATGACATGTACTATCTTATTGATACACAGTCACATCTCTCTTGCAGAGATTAAAGGATTATGCTCTAAAATCAATTTAAGATATAAAAAAATTTTATCATTATTTTATAAAAAAAAATAAATAATGCATTTTGTTTATAAATAATTTTTCAAAAAATGTTCAATAAAACAAAATATTCAAAAAAATATTTTTAGATTTGATCAAAAATTTTTTCAATTTAGAGCCCTTTTTCAATCAAATATCTTGCCATAAGTAAAATTTCTAGCTACCACCATAATTGTTCCATCACATACGTTCTCTTTTGCACAGACCTACCAACAAATTCTGAGTTTTTCTTCTTAACAGCTTGTATTATCCTATTTTTTTTTCAATAGACGGTTACTACCCAACATTAATTTTTATATCTCAAAAAAAACAACCTTCATGGTAGCTAAAAAGTATTGAGAACACAAAATTTCGATTAAACTTCAGTCCACATAAACAGTATTGATATATTTAGACACACATATATAAAATATTAATCACCCGTTTTATAAAATTGATAAAGAGACGATTCATGAAATCCACTTTCTTGAGTAGATACATCCAAGACAATCGATCCATGACGCATCATCACAATTCGGTGAGAAAGTGTACAAAGAAAATGCAAATCATGAGAAGCAATTAATAATGCCACCCCCTTTTCATGGACTTGCTTTAGAATTTGTATAACACTTTTTGTTGTACTACGATCTAACCCAGATGTAGGCTCATCACATAATAAAAGCTTTGGATGCATGATCAACGCACGTGCCAAAGCTGCTCTTTGTTTTTGCCCCCCAGACAATCGATGTGGGTATACATTTTTTTGTGATAAAATTCCTAAAGACTGTAAAAGTTCTTGAGCACTTTTTAAGCATTCCTTTATTTCTGACTGATTATTTGCTTGACGCAAAGGGGCGTATGTAACATTTTCCCACACGGTCATATGGGGAAATAATTGAAAATCTTGAAACATAAAACCAGTATTAACTGGACGCTGAATCGTTCCTTCGTTTAAGAGCTCTATCCCTTGAATACACCGCAACAGGGTGGATTTTCCACTCCCAGAGGTTCCTGCAAGCCCCACAATCTCAGGATCAGAAATTTTTAAATTTAAGCTCTGGAGAATGCACGCTTCACCAAAACATTTTGTCGCATTTACGATATCGACCATGAGAAACGCCTCTTTTCTATATATCTTCCCAAATACTCAATACAAAGTACTATTCCGTAATAATAAGCTCCAGCAATAATTAAGGGGGAAAAATACGTAAATTGCATGGATCCCATGTGTTTTGCACATTTCAAAATATCCTCCCCTCCAATCGTAGAAATCAACGCAGTTTCCTTCAGTAATGCAATAGATTCATTAACAAAAGAAGACCACACATTGCGCAAAACTTGAGGAATTATAATATCTTTCCACATATAGTACGTACGGATTCCCAGAACTTTTGATGCCTCAAATTGTCCAAAAGGTATCCCTTCAATGCCAGAGCGAAAAATTTCTCCTGTGTAAGCAGCAGAATTTATTCCAAGCGTAATCATTCCCGCTCCTAAAAACCCTATATGTGCCCCCCCTAAACTGGGGAGCGTAAAATACACAAAGCTCAATTGTAATATGACGGGCGTTCCACGTAATACGGAAATACCAGAATCAATAAAACAACCAAAAATTTTCGAAAAACGTCTTAATATCGCCAAACCGATACCTAACGGAGCTCCTATTACAAACGCTCCTAAAAAAAGAGGAAGTGTTACTCCTAATCCTTTTCCAATAAAAAAAATCTGCTCTAATATTGTCATCAAATTAATCAAGATGATACTTATGTTTGAGCTTTTCTATAGCTCCATTTTTTTCTAGTACTTTTAAGGCTTCATTAACAAGTTTAAAAAGAGAAGAATTTTTCGGAAACGCAATACCGTAACTATTTATACTATTCCCAATTGGAAGGCAGCTCAATTGAATATTTTTACGACAAAAAGTTTTTGCTTGATAGCCATCCAAGATGACAACGTCAATTCTTTCAGATTTTAGCGCTTCTACTAACGGCAAATTTTCATCCATAGTTATGCATTTTTCATCAGGATGCTGTGTTTGTATCCAGTTTTCCATAGTCGTCCCCATTTGACAACCAAATATTTTACCTATTTTTTTTTCATTTTTTGTGTAAAATACTTTCTTAAAATAATCAAGGTCTGATTTTCGAAAAAGTGCATAAAGTTTTTGGGTATAATAGGGGCGAGAAAAATCTATTTTTTTCTTTCGTTCAGAAGTAATGGCTATAGTAGAAATTCCTATATCTGCTCGTTTTGTTTCAAGCGCTGCAAAAATAGAACTAAATTCAAAAACTTCAAAAACAACTCGTTTTTTTAAATTTTGCGCAATCAAACGGACTAAATCAATATCAAACCCTTTTAAGCTTCTTTCCGGAGTGTAATACTCAAAAGGAGGGTAATCCGCGCACGTTGCAACAACTAAACTACGCGCATCGTTAGAATTTTTTTTAGAGGTGCACGCCATAATACATACACTTCCTAGGGGTAAACAAAAAAAATAAAAAAAACGCAAATTCACAATACCTAAAATTCTTTGCACATACAATCACTCTCCTTTCATTTATACATGAAACATAAAAAAAAAACAATCAACGGAACGTTTGAAGTTAAACCATTTTGATCGATATATAAATTAGGTGGATACGTAGTTAAAAGTTTCGACACTGTAAAAGGTTGAAATTTTAATAAAAACTACTGCGTAAATCTTCGTTTATTCTCAAAAAAGTTTTTCCGTTTTCTTATCTTACGCAAAGCCCTTTTTTATGTTTACGATTCCTGAGCATAGGTTTTGCGTTTATTGCGATTTCGATTATTCATTATCTTTGAATAGACCTGCTGCGTCAGTATGATTTTATGTAAATTTTATGAAAAAATATGGGATTAATGGTCTAAAGTAAGTGCATAGTAATTTAACTTGAAAACGGGACAAGGAGATGCTATTTTTAAGAGAAAATGACAAAAAAATAATACAGCTTAGATCCAAGGGAACGAGTAATATAATATAGTAGTTTAGCATGGAAATGGGATTTAAAAGAATGCGACAATAGCTTCGTAAGGTTTATCAAACTGGTTAATTTGGTTCGTACCACATCTTTTCATATGACGGGTGAGTATGGCGGTAAAAAGATCACTTGACAACCTACAGATTCGATCAACTTTTTCGCTCTTTGTGATCTATGAAATCCAGCATTATCCAATTTGCCCAGGTTCTAATTTTTTAATCCATACCTTTTTTACCCAAGCTTCAAATCATTTTGTACGATAAGAACAATTAAATACCAAAGGTGCTAACATACCCAGCTATAATAGTTACCGTTCTTTTTGGCAGCAAGCTTTTTCCTCTTTCTGCCCCATCCCGCGTTCTGCACAAATAGTCATCTCAATACCGCTTTCATCAATATATACAAGACTCTCTGACAATATGCCTTTTATAGTTTCTTTATATCGCCTTCATTTTTCTTGGCTTGCTTGCAAATAGGTAAAGACTTTTTTTATAGTTAAAGCCTAGTTTCTTTAACCGCCGATACACAGAATATACTAGCATTAAATAGTTTTGCTATCTTTTGCTCATTTTTTTATCCTCATTGACCTTCGACATAACCCCTTAGCTTCTCTGGGGCTATTTTGCCCTTTTTGCCTAAGCGAGGTTTAGCTCTAATGGTCCATGCCTTCTTGGTACCTGATTCATCAGCTATTTACGTTACTTCTTGGACATCTTGTCTTGATTATTACCAAGATTAATATATTCTATTACTTGTTCCCTTAGATATAAGCTGTAGTGTTTTTTTGTCGTTTTCTCTTAAAAATAGCACCCTATTATCCCGTTTTCAAGTTAAATTACTATAAGAACCAAATTAACCAGTTTGATAAATTTTACGAGGCTATTGCCGCATTCTTTCAAATCCCATTTTCATGATAAATTAGTATATATTATTCAATTAGTGCTTTTTTTACTTTATTATAATTCAACTGCTTTTACTATAAACGCTCTATACCTAAATTGTAAAAGCATGGAAAAAATCATAACTATAGATAAATCATAAATATAGGTAATAGCTTTGAAGGATAGAAAAAAAATTTGAAGAACAAAACTCAATCTACGAAGCAACTCTAGTGAAAAAGCGCAAACTCATCTGTTATACAAAACTATAGCATTCAATCAGGCTAATTTGGAAAATTTTTTTAGCTTTTAAAAGAACCAGATAATTAAAAACAAACGTCTGTAGCAAAAAGCATAAGACGTCTTTACATCAAATTTTGTCTTGTTCTTGAATACAATCCAAATTTTCATTATTAATTTTCTGCGATAAAAAAGTATTTAAAAAATTCTGAACACTTAAGTTTGAAAGCCAAGTCTGATGATTTTTATAAAATTCTCGTATATCTTGAACGCCGTAACGCAACATAGTCAAACGCTCTAACCCCATACCAAAAGCATATCCCTGGTAAGTTTTTGGACAAATATCACAACGCATTAATATTTTCTGATGTACCATACCACATCCTAAAATTTCTAGCCAATGACTGTCTCCATCTAAAATAATTTCCCCCCCCTCTTTCCGATAACCAATATCTACCTCGCAAGAAGGTTCTGTAAAAGGAAAAAAGCTAGGGCGAAAACGCAAAGAAATCGGTTTTAAAAAAAATCTTTCCAAAAACATCTGCAAGACACCTTTGAGTTCTGCCATGTTGGCTTCCCTTGAAACAACTAGGCCTTCAATTTGGTGAAACATCGGCGTATGCGTTTGATCATGATCAGAACGATACACGCGCCCTGGAGAAATCATTTTTAGCGGAGGTCTGTTCTGTTCCATAGTCCTAATCTGAACAGGACTAGTTTGGGTTCGCAGAACTCCTTTTGGAAGATAGAATGTATCTTGTTCAGCACGAGCCGGATGCCCCTCAGTAACATTTAAAGCATCAAAATTATAAAAAGTCGTTTCGATCTCTGGTCCATCCATCCAAGAAAAGCCCATTTGTTGAAAAATTTTCACGACATCCCAAAGAACTTCATTAATTGGATGAAAAAATCCTTTTTGGACAGAAATTCCTGGCAACGTCACATCCACACGCTCCTTAAGAAGCTGAGCGTTTAAAGCAAACTCTCTTAAATCATCTTCTTTTTTTCCTAACACTTCTAAAATCATTTTTTTAAGAAAATGAATTTTTTCCCCCTCCTCTTTTCGTTTTTCAGAAGTCAACCCAGACAACGCCTTAAGTGCCTGAGTAAATTCTCCTTGTTTTCCAAAATATTTTTGTCTTAATTCTTGAAGATCCTCCAAAGTATTGATTTTTTTAATACTCTCTAAATAGTGATCTAATGAATGAAAAATCATCGAAACATAAAAATTTTGGTAGAATTGTAGCACATATTTTTATTTTTTGTCTATAACATTCTTCAAAACTAAAAAAAACGTGCTTTCGTGATCTATTACGATAACGCCACGTTAAAAGCTACAAAATCACTTTGCTGATTTCGTAGCTTGAACAGTCAGAAAAAACCCAATTACACGATGTATCAATAAAAAACTTAACTAATCTTGTAAATTTTTTCTTTTATTTTCATGAAAAAGAACAATACGCAAGGAATAACAAACAACGTAAATAACGTTCCTATAGTCATTCCACCAGTAATGACCCATCCAATTTGTTGACGCGCCTCATACCCAGGACCTTGAGCAAAAGCCAGAGGGATAGACCCTAAAACCATCGCCAATGTGGTCATCAAAATAGGTCTCAACCGTAAACGACACCCTTCTAAAATCGCTTCTTTTAAGGGAAGACCTGATTTACGTGCTTGATCAGCAAAATCTACCAAAAGAATTCCGTGTTTCGTAATCAACCCAATTAACGTAATCAAACCAATTTGTCCATAAATACTTATCATTCCTAAAACTGCCGCCAACGTTAACACACCACCTGCAAGCGCAAGAGGAACAGTAATCATAATAATAAATGGAGATAAAAAGCTCTCGAATTGCGCAGACATCACCAAAAAAATAAATACAATCGCTAACCCAAAAACTAAATAAATATTTCCAGATTCTTTTTGCAAACTTCTTAGCTCACCTTCAGCCCTTAATTCAAAATCTGTAGGTAACTGTACGCGTCTTTCAAATTCTTCATACACAGACAGCGCAGAAGCACCTTTTTGTAAATAAGCTTTCAAAGTATAGGAGCTTTTTCGATCTGTACGATAAATGATAGAATCACCAGATTTCTGTTCAAAAGAAACTAGCTCTCTCAAAGGAACCATAGCTATTTCATTTTTTGCATCCCTTCCTTTAATGAAAAAATGCGGAATTTTTTCTAAATCTCTTTCAGAATCAGGAAGCTCTAATACAACATCATACATCCGTTTATCTTTTTCAAAATAAGATACTTTAGTTCCACGAAGAAAAATTCTTAAAGTTTCAAAAATTTCCTCTGGCGTCAGACCCAACTGAGAAATACGATCTCTGTGCACTTTTACATTGTACCCAACTTCTTCCATAAGTTCATTATTATCAACCCAATCGATTCCAGGAACTTCTTTTAATAATCGACGCAATTTTCTGCCTTCTTGTCTCAAAGATTCCGAAGATTTGTCGCTGAGTAAAACCATTTCCAATTCTCCCGCACTATCCGTACGACCACCTATTGGTGAAGAGTTGACACATCCTGAGTAAACCTCCGCGCCCGCAATACGTTCTTGAAAAAGCATGTCTAATTCTTTAACAATATCTTGACAAACACGCGTTCGCTGTTCCCAAGGTTTAAGCGTAACCCGCCCAACACTATCCCCCATTTGCATAATAAGCAACCGATTTGTAGTCTCTGGAACCCCTTTTAATACCCCATCAATAGGAAGCGCAAGCTTTTCAAGGAACTTCAAATTTCGCGTACTAGGAGGAAACATCCGAACTCTCACAATACCTTCATCAGAAGCAGGAATTAACTCTTTCTTTAATCCTGTATACACCCAACCTGCGAACACAGATAAAGACAAAGCGCCTATCCAAACAATATTCATATGGTTCAACGCACGGCTAACACACGTGACATAAAAAGACTCCATCTTTTCAAGAAACGTATCTATACCTTTAGAAACATACTCCAAAGGTTTCCATCGAAACGATGTGTGCGCCCGAACAAGAACAGAACACATAGACGGAGACAACGTCAATGCCACTACTCCAGAAATCAGAACTGCCCCTGCTAAAGTTAACGCAAATTCTTTAAACATTTTTCCAATCGTTCCCGGAATTAACGAAATCGGTGCATATACGGCGGCTAACGTCAATGTCATCGCGATAACAGAAAATCGAATTTCTCTACATCCCAAGCGCGCTGCCTCAAGACGCCCCTTTCCTTGCTCTAAGTAACGATACACATTTTCTAAGACAACGATAGCGTCATCTACCACTAAACCAATAGCTAAAACCATAGCAAGCAAAGACAATACATTTATACTGAACCCAAGTAGATTCATGATAAAAAAAGTACTAATTAAAGAAATAGGTATCGTAATTAAAGGAACAAGAGACGAAGAAAAAGAACGCAAGAAAATAAAAATTACGATTAAAACTAAGATAATGGATTCAAAAATCGCACGATACACCTGATTAATAGAACGTTTAATAAAAATTGATTTATCAAGTGCTACATGAATTTTTATATCTTTTGGAAGCGTTTTTTTAATACGCTCCAAACGTTCATACACGAGTTTAGAAATATTAATTGGATTGCTGTTAGGCTGTGGAATAACTTGTACAGCAACGACAGGACGACCATTAAAAAAAACTTTATGATCTTCCTCTTCTTGTCCCAAATGAATCTTTGCCAAATCCCCTAAACGAACTCTATGTTGCGCTCCATAATGAGCTCCTTTTCCTGCGGGAACTAAAAGCTCTGCAAATTCTTCTGGTCGAGATAACAAACTTTGAGCCGTCAAAGAAAATTGTCGATTTTCTTCTTTAAGATACCCCAATGCTCTTTCGACACTAGATTCCTTAATCAATCGGCTTAATTCAGAAGCCCCTATATGATACGAGTATAATTTTTCTCGGTCCAATGTGATTTTCATCTGGAGATCACTCCCCCCGATGACTTCCCCCACCGCCACACCAGGAACACTTTCGATAGCACCTTTTAAAGTTCTAGATGCAATTGCGTATAAATCTGTCAAAGGAACGTGCTCTTCTCCTTGGACAACCAATTCCATAACGGGAAGCGCATTTGAATTACCTTTTGTCACATAAACTTTTGAATTTTCTGGAAGTTTTTCGTTAACTCGAGACAAGATTTCTCTAACATCCGCTGAAGCAGCATCCATTGAACGATTTTCTTCAAAAATTAGCCACGTATTGCTTTCATTTTTTTGAACCTCAGAACGCATACTACTTAAAGACTGCAGAGAAACAAATGACTCTTCTAAAACTTTCGTAATTTGTTCTTCTATCACACGTGCAGCACCACTAAACGTTGCACGCACAGTTAAAGAAGGGCGTTCTACAATGGGATATTGGCGCGTTGAAAGTTGAAAAAAACCGACAATCCCAAGAAGCACCATAATAATGTTCACCACCCAAGAAAACACTGGGCGATCAATAAAAAAATCCGTAAAAGAACTGGTAGATTTTTCAGGATTTAAAGGAGAAGATGGAATTTGCATAAAACACTCCTTATTCTTTTGCAATAATAACTGGAAGACCGTCTTTGATCATTTCTGCAGGCTCTGTAATCACTTTATCTCCTTCTTCGATACCACGTAACTTTTCACCGATGCTAGTCAAGCCTTTTAACTGAGGACCTGGGGTCACTGAAACTGCCTTAGCAATAAAAACTTTTTCTCCGTTTAAGACTTCCCCAGAATCCTTAACAACATAAACAACATATTGACCACTGTCAGGAATCACAGCTTCCGTAGGAACTAAGAACGCAGGTGCTGCATCTTTAAGTGTGACGCGAACCTTAACAAAAGTTCCATCCTTGTAAGAGGTATTTTTCTCTGAAACATTTGCAGTAAATTTGACCATGTGTGAGACAGGATCCGAAAAAGGTTCTTGCGCACTAACAGTTGATTCTAAAGGCAAAACACCATCTCCTTCCATTTGAATTAAAACTCTTTGACCGACCTTTACTAAATCAGCATCTCCTTCAGATAACTCAAAAGCAACAATTGTTTCATCTGAAACAATCGTCCCAACTTCTTGCCCTTGCTGAACCGCGGATCCTGGACTCAGTTGCTTTCCGTTGGTTTGAAAAAATCCAACACGCCCAGTAAATGGAGCTTTGATTTTCATGCTATCGTCATTAACTTTTGCTTTTTCTAGCTCTAAAGCAGCAGACTCCATTTCTGTGTGAGCCTTTTCTACCTGAGCATAAGACCAAATCTTTTTTTCATACATTTCTTTGCTACGCTGATAATCAGACTTTTTTCCTGACAATTGCACCATAGCCCAACGAACCTGAACCTTTGTATGATCATCTCGTAACTGAATCAATAACTGATTTTTTGAAACTCGACTTCCCGCCATTACAAAAATAGTTTTAACAATACCTGGAGACTGAAAAATTAACGGAGCAGAATACTTAGCTTTAATATTTCCGCTAACCGAAATGACTCGATCAACATTCATTCGC
Source organism: Holospora obtusa F1 (assembly GCF_000469665.2). Lineage (GTDB taxonomy): Bacteria > Pseudomonadota > Alphaproteobacteria > Holosporales > Holosporaceae > Holospora > Holospora obtusa. The sequence goes on from NZ_AWTR02000027.1 coordinate 13,182, forward strand.
TCTACAGGCTTTACAATAACAGACAAAGGGCGACGACCTTTATTTACTTCTTTTTTTGTATTACAGCCTTCTAAAAAAATAAAACCACCCCCCACGAAACAACTAAAAACGACGAGCCTCAAAAAATTCTGTATAGAATTTTGAGTAGTGTTCTGAACATTTTTTTTTTGGTAAAATTTTTGTTTGTCTTTTTGCAAAGCAAAACCAGGATTGTATTGATTTTTCATAAAAAAATAACTTTAGATTTGGTACCTATGATGCATGATTTTCTTGAAAAAATCTAGTGGAAAAAATAATATTTAATAAAATTTAATATTTTGAAGAATTGCACGATTAAATATCCACAAATCAACTATATTTATTCTGTAAAAACAAAACACGAATTTTTTAAAAAATATAAAATGATCATTATATATATCATAAAAAAATTTTTATTCTAAACGAATACTTTTTCATTATTGTCTCTAATTTATTTCAACTCTAAAAATACATCTATTTAACGCCTTGAATTTCATGTGCTCGATCAATTTTGATTAAAATTCATAATTTTTTTAATAAACTTACTGTGTAAATCGCCATTTTATCCTCTAGAAAGCGCTTTTCTTTTCTACTTATACGAGGCCATTTGTTCATATTTTCGATTCCTGAGATAAAAATAAAATTAGAGGATATAGCATGTGTATTGGGAGCTTTCATACTCTTGAATGTGTGGCTAAACATGTGTTCGACTTTGATCCTACCTTCTTCCCTACAAGCCTCTTAGAATCTTTAATCCCAAAGCATGAAAATGTCGCAATAAGCTCTATATTTTTTTAAATGTTTATTTTGGTACGCAAAAATTACACTCAAAGGCTTGTCCTTTATGGCCTGAAGCGATTAAGTTAAAGCTTAAGAATGTAATACTTTTCTAGAAGAACATTCTAAGATCCTATAGCCGAATTTTTCTATTTTCAATTACTGAGTGTCGCGCTTTTATTGTTCAAAATTTAATTTACTATGCATTACTTTATTCGGGATGAGTATTTTTATTCACGCAATATTAAATTTTTGCGCCAAAGGATACCAAAATAATTCCTCCTAAACCTATCGAAATCTAGATCAAAAAACTGCCATACGACAGAGGAATACATTTCCCAGTATCCGCGTATCGTTGAATACAAAAACGTTTTCATCCCGAAATAACGCGCTTTAAATGACCTCATATCAGGTAACGCTCCACAAAATATACTTTTATATCTTTTTGGGCTTACTAATTTTTGTATATCGTAAAAATAGGGGATTTTTTTTGATCTGTAACTTTCCCTATTTTTTTATACATTTTTTCAAAATTTATGTTTATACAACCGATTTAATGTTATTGTTTATAAATAGCGCAAAAACGCTATTCTTTCAGTTAGGATAAAAAAATGTCACCCAATAATTCGTAAATAATATAAAAAGAGAAGAAATAACCACACTTCTTTGCGCAGAAACCCCCACTCCTAACGCACTGGGAGGCGCATTTAATCCTTCATAACACGCTACAAAAGCGGTTAAAAGTGCAAAAATCAAAGATTTGCAAATTCCAATTCCAATATCATTCCACTGAATCAAAGTCCAAGCATGCCACACGTATTGAGAGCCGCACATTCCTTGCTTGAAAACACACGTAATATATCCCCCCAAAATTCCCATCACATCTGAATACAACGTTAACAAAGGGAGCGCACAAAGAACAGCAAAAATTTTAGGACGTATCAGATAGTACAAAGGAGAAACTGCCACGCTAATTAAGGCATTAATTTGATCTGTGATCACCATACTAGATAGCTCAGACGCTATAGAGGATCCGAGACGACCTGCCATCATTAGGCCAGCAAGAATTGGGCCTAACTCTCTGAAAATTGAAAATACGACCAATTCAACTTGAACTCCAGAAATATCTAGTCCGTGCATAGATTTTGCACTTTGCAAAGCCAAAACCATTCCGGCACATATCGAAGTCATTCCTACAAGCGGCAAAGAATAGAAAAAATACTGCGAAAACAAAACGAAAAAAATTTTTAGATTCATAAAAGGTCCCTTACCAGAAAAACATATCTTGGCAAAAAATATCCCTCTTTTACCCGTATTTTGTAAAAAAATCAAAAATTTTGTCCCTACAAAAATACTTACTTTGCTCCATAATGCATATCTTTTTTTCATATTTTTTTATCCTGTAACGTATTTGAATTTTTAAAATTTATAAAATATTTTACATCTTTCAAAGCAAATTGATCAACATAATTCCGAAATCGTTTGAGTTCTTGAGGACTGGAAGCGCTTCCTAATACATACAGAACTCCTTTAAATACTCTAATCATGTAGTTTGATGATTTTATTTCATCATCTAAAAAAAGACTTGCTTTAATTTTTTTCTCCATTACGCCATCATTGACGTAGTCTGTAAAATATTCTTCCCCCACTAACAGCTCATTCCATACCTTATTGACTCCATCAACGTGTTTTGCGATTTTTTCTGCCTCAACTTTTAATTTTTTTGTAGAAACACTCCCAACTAATAACACATTATTCTGGTAAACGAGCGTTTCTATTCCGTCCAAAGCTCCAGAGTGATGCAATAAAAAATCTTGAGAAATTTTAATCCGAATTACACCGTCATTCCAAGTTTCTGAAAGCGTTCTATTTTGAGAAGTAAACGGTAAAATTCCACATCCCTGCACCCCCAACACAGTCATGCACACACAAAAAAAAGCACAAAAATCGCGCTTAAACATATGCTTCAAAACAATCAATAATTAAATCCATAGCCTCTAAGCGTATATGCAAGTCTTAAAGTCGTCAAGGCTTTTTTATCAATACCTGAAATAGTTCTTCACATACCTACGTTTTTTGATATACAACAAGTGAAGTTGTGTTTTACTCAAATCGCTTTATTCTAAAAAAAAGATGCTAAGATCAGATACCCAAGAACTTCTCACTTTGATGAAGCAATGCCGAGATTCATCCCCATTTTTCGATTCGAAAACCAAAATTTAATTTACTATAATTAGATAATTATTTTGTATTACACGATGATAATAATTTCCAACATTTGAACATTTTTTGGATCAAAATATCCCATTTGATGTCAGCGTTAAGTAGAATATTTCAGACTACAGGCGTTTATTGTCTCAACCAGATCGTAAATCAAGTTAAGGCTTATGAATAAGTAAAGTACGACATTCAGTCAATCAAAGATAGAGATTCTCAAATATATAATCTTAGAATTTTCTTCTAGAAATAATGCTTATCTTCTTAAATTTCAACTTAATTTACCACATGCAAATTTTTCAGAGACGCTTATCTTCTTAAATTTCAACTTAATTTACCACATGCAAATTTTTCAGAGACACATGGCCTTCAAGGGGATCAAAAATTTCGCTTTGGTATTAAGGCCGATCAACACGTGTTCAAATGCAAATGTTCCAAGATACTCAAAGATCACTACTCTACATTTATAAGATCAAACACGCTACGGTAACATTTAATATAAAAGACGCTACAGAGCTTTTACGACACAAATTCAACACATCCATATACACCACCCACGTATCTATTAAAGATCATCACATAAATAATTAAGAAAAACACTGGCTAAAATGAAATATCTTTTGACAAACAAAATACAATTTATGATTTGGTTTTAATAAAAAGCTAATATTTTTTCATATACATATTTAGTGAGAGCAATGTTTTTTTTAAATTTAAAAAATTTATTAAATAAACGGCCCCGATCCTTTGTTATTTACGAAAAATTTTCTTATAATGTAAACTGACTGTATAGCAAAAAAGATTACATCTTGAATGATTTTTGGATAAAAGTAACAAAAACTAATTCGGAATATCGCACGCTGGGACGCCTTGTTAAGATGTATTTAGTTCCTCAAAAAAAATACTTTATATTAGGAACTATCAGTATGCTCTTGACCGCAGGAACTACTGCAATTCTTGCGCAATATTTAAAACCTATCTTTGATGACATTTTTGTTGCGCATCGAAAAGATTTATTAATATGGATCGGTATAGGAATATTATTTGTTTTTTTTATTAAAGGAACTGCTGAATATATCGGAGAGCGTTGCCTATCAGCCATGGGATACACGTTAGCAACTCAATTACAAAATGATGTTTTTGCGCGTATGGTACATTTTAATTTAGATTTTTTCAGAAATCATCACGAAGCACGATGTGCAAACATTTTTTCCCAAGACATAGGTATTGTAAGAGAAACTCTTTTACAAAGTTTAAGCACACTAAGTCGAGATGTATTTATGGTGTTAAGCTTAATCGTCGTTTTGTTAAAAGAAGATATGCTACTATTTCTAAGCGCTTTGTTCATTTTTCCTATTATGGCAGGATTATTACGTATCTGTGGAAAACGTGCAAAGAAAATATTTTTTCAAATTCAAAACCTAAGCTCTGAACTGCAGCAATTTTTTCAACAAGTTTTTCACCAAATCATCATGGTAAAAGCTTATGGAACAGAAGAATATGAAAAACAACACCTCAAGGAGTGTACAGAAAGAATTTTAAAAGAATATAAAAAAGCCGCAAAAATACAAGCACTGATTCATCCGTTTATGGAAATTTTAGGAGGAGTCATCATTGCAAGTATTATAATTTATGGAGGACACCGAGTTATTCAAGAAAAACAAACGCCAGGATCGTTTTTAACTTTTATTACAGCATTATTTTTTTTATATCGCCCTATAAAAAATATTTTACAAGTACACACACGCCTTCAGTCTTGTATAGTCAGCGGAGAACGCATTTTTAACGTACTAGATCAGCCCCTTAATCTTAAAAAAAATTCCTCAACGATTGGTAACAAAAATATATTTTTGGGCAATATTACTTTAGAAGACCTAACATTTGAATACACCTCCTGTCAACCTGTGTTGCAGCACATATCGTGCGATTTTCAAGCAAATAAACACTATGCCATCGTTGGCCCGAGTGGATCTGGGAAAACAACTATTTTTTATCTTTTATTACAATTATATTTTCCAAAAGTTGGACGCATTCTTTTTTCCGGAAAAGACGCATTACTCTATTCACCCGAATGGATTCGAAATAATATTGGGTTTGTTAGTCAAGACATTACATTATTTGACACAACTATTCAAAATAATATTTCTTACGGAAGCACAAACGTTTCAATAGAATCTATCCGTCACGCAGCAGAACGTGCACAAATATCCGCGTTTATAGATCAACTTCCTCAGGGCTACAATACCCAAGTAGGTCCCCATGGACTGAAATTATCTGGAGGTCAACGTCAACGCCTTGCTTTGGCTAGAGCTCTTTTAAAACAAAGCCCTATCTTATTACTTGACGAAGCAACCTCTGCTTTAGATACCGCCATTGAAGAAAATATTCGTCAAGGATTACGAAATTTGAACTATTCTTGTACTCAAATTTACATTGCTCATCGTTTAAGCAGCATTCAAAAAGTAGACAAAATTTTTGTCATGGCTCAGGGAAAAATTCGTGAACAAGGAACGCATTTGGAACTTTTGACGCTACAAGGAATCTACGCTGATTTGTGGGAAAAATCAAAATTAGAGGATTTTTCAGTCGCACAATTAATAAAATAAGTATTTTTTAACTTTTTTCTTATGCTAATTTGATGAACGTCAAATCGCAATAAATTAGAGCGTTTTGCATGAAATAATTTCACAAAGGGGTATAGACAACAGAAGAAAGTTTAGTGTATAATACAAACATGGTCCTCGGTAGCTCAGTGGTAGAGCATGCGGCTGTTAACCGCCAGGTCGCTGGTTCGAATCCGGCCCGGGGAGCTTGTTTTTGTGTCTCGTTTTTTTTTCCTTTTATTTTCTATATTTTTGTTAAGTTCTTGTGATTCTGTATTAACCCCTAAAGTTAAACAGTGTTTTTCTAGGGTGTATATAGAAGAAATTCCGGGGTACTCAGGAGTTTTATTAAAGTCTGTCTTACAACGTATGTTTTCTGGATCGGGTTGTGATCGGGACTATACGCTTTCGATTGATATGGAAACCTCAGAAAATGCTTTAGAGATGGGGAAAGACGCGAAAATAGCTTTGCTTCATACTATTTTAAAAGCTTCTTTTACGTTAAAGCATTGTCAGAACATTGTACATAAAGGCCAAGTAACTGCGTGTTACTACCGCACATTAACACCATCTTTTTATGGACAAACTTCTGCTCAATTTTATGTTTCTCAAGAAGGTGCTCAACACATCGCACAAGAAATCTTTGCAGAACTTGGGAGGTTTTTTCACGCACGAGAGAAAAAACTTAAAAAAATATCAAAAGTCAATAAGTTTTCTAATATTTTTTAAATTTATTTGTTTTGAAAAATGATTCAATCATTGTTAATTTTTTTTATTACTAAAAAAAATAAATTTAATTAAATTAAAAATTAATTTTCAAGTAGAGAATAATAAAAATATTTTTCGAATTTATTAAAAAAATGTTTGTTGTATGTTGTAAAAAAAACATTATTAAAAAGATATTATAGAAAAATTCAATTTTTTAAGCATTTTCACGTTTTTTTGACATAATGTTAATGTAGTTAAAAAAAAGGATATTTTACAATGAACAAACAGTTTAAATCGGTATTTTTTTCGTGTCTTTTAGCTTTCGTTGTGCATGCAAAAGAATCCGGCTTTCAATCTGGCATAGGTTTCACGGTAGGACTGGGAACCGCTAGCTCTTCCACACAAGCAAAAGATGGTGCAGGAAGTGACCTTGATTTTAAAGGGTTTAAATTAAAAAGCATAAGAGATGGTCACGTCATTCACGAACGAACGGTGGGAATCCCGAATAATTATACAAATTTTACTGAAAAAGGTGTCGTTAAATCACGCTCTGGATTTTCTTGGCATTTAGGTATGTTAATGCAAAAAAAAGTTGATTCTTACACTTTTGGAGTTCGTTGGATATTCGGAGAAAATAATTCTTCTTCTAAAATTAATTATACGTCCGGAAAAATTTTTATGCAGAATACACTTGGAGGCCCTGTCGTTGAAAGAATACTAGGAGTACTGAAGGAATCATCAACTAATTTCCGTTTAAAAAATAAATGGTTCACTTCTTTTATTTTTGAATTTGGGTATCTTGTTGGAAAAAGAGTTCAATTATTCGCAGGCCCAGGTGTTGTGTTTCAACGTCAAAAATTGTCTTGCGTCAATGAATTTGGAAAATCTTCTTCCGGATTATCCAAAACGGTTTCAGGTCCTATGATTGCTTTGGGTGCTCGATATGCTCTAACTCAGCGAATGGCATTAGGGTTGGAATACCAACGTCAATGGTTGAATAAAAGGACTTGGCATAAAGTCTCTAAAATTCTCCCCCAAGATGCCTATGCTTATGGAATGCCTACATTAAAAACAAACAATAATCTTTTCTTAGTAACCTTGAGTTACATGTTTAGCTCAAAATAATGTTTTAAGTGTAAAAACATTGTAGAATACGCACGGCACTGTTAAAATTCTGACACAGTGCAGCGCGTTGAGCGCAATTCAAAAGAATATTTGATGAGTGTTTGTTTTAAATTAATTTTTTTTACCTGTTTTTTAGGAAGTTTTGTTTATGCAAAAGAATCTGGATTTCAGTCCGGTATAGGGTTTACGTTGGGACTGGGAACCGCTAGCATTGCCACCCGAGCACGAGATGGAGCAGAGATAAGTAAATTTAGTACCAGCGGAAGTTTAGTAAGAGATATTGTGGATGATCATGCTTTGGGATGGAATGCAATTGGAAATTCGGAAACTTTAATAGATTTTGGTCAAAAAGGAATTGTTAAGACTCGATCAGGCTTTTCTTGGCACTTAGGTGCGTTGATGCAAAAAAAAATGGGAAATTACTTTCTTGGATTTCGATGGATTTTTGGATTTAATCATGATTCTTCAAAAATATCGTATCCAGCTGGAAAATGGAGCATAGAAAGTATCTGGCGTGGACTAATTGGGGCAGAAGAGAATTATCTTGGAGATAATTACGGTGTATTAAATGATTCGGCAATGAGTTTTTCTTTAAAAAATAAATGGTTCAATTCTTTTATTTTTGAGTTAGGATATTTTGCTATCAATAAAATTCAGCTTTTTCTTGGCCCCGGAATTGTATTACAACATCAAAAATTTTCTTATATCAATAAATCTGGAGAATCTTTAGGAGGATTATCTAAAACAGTTGCAGGTCCCATGATGGCTTTTGGCGCCAGGTATGCTTTAACTCAACGTATTGCTCTGGGTTTAGAGTACCAACGTCAGTGGCTGAATAGAAAAACTTGGCATCAAGTTTCTAAAATTATTCCAGATAATATCATTTCTTATGGAATGCCTACATTAAAGACAAACAACAATCTTTTTTTAGTAACGTTAAGTTATATGTTTCGCGCAAAATAATATGTTTAGCCCTAACAACGTATGGTTTGGATGATGATTAGAATTTGACGTGTTACGTTCAAATTCTAATATGATAATATCAAAGGAAGGCTGATATTTCAATGATTTCAGCTTTATTTGATGATTATAGTACAGCACAAAAGTCATCATATGGCGCTTTAGCTCATCGAGGTTTTTGTAAACAGAAGCCTTTTTTGTGTAGTGTTTGAGGGATCTATTGGTGACTTCGACCTGAACGTTGATCCAAGGATGCTTGAATTTGGTGAGTCTGTGTTCAATATTATGCTTCTTGCACATCGTTTTGGCCTCAGGTGTAGTGCAAGCAGTCCATAGGTGAATTGCGCCCCATTGTCTGTGAGAATTTTCGTTATTTTAAAAGGACAATGGGGGATCGGATTTTTCAAAAATGCACTTGACTCGTTAACCGACGCCTTTGAATGCAGCTCGACATAAACGTACTTTGTGGCCCGATCAATGGCCATAAAAAGGTCGCATTTCCCTTGTCTGTGAGGACCTTCTGTACTGTCAATACGAACAAATTCAAAGAAATACATTTCTTTTTTTCAGGAGTCAACACTTCTTTTTTGGGTAAGATTATTTAGTCTTTTGAGGCATCAATGCAGATTAGAGCCCATGAGATTGGGAATCTTCTCTTTCAAAGCACTATAAACATCAGTTACCAAGCTTAATATATTTTATTACTTTTTCCCTTAGATTTAAGCTGTAGTGTTTCTTTGTCATTTTCTATTAAAAAACCATCTCCTTTCTTTAAAATAAAATTGACATTTTATTTTCTTATGTTAATATATTATTATATTAAAAACATTCGAAGTATAATTATGATAAATGTAAAGTTTTTTTTTATTTCTTTTATAGGTTTATTAGTTTTAGAAAGTAAAAGTATTTCTGCAAAAGAAAATAAAGAACAGATAAATAGCGATCAAAATGTAAACAATTTATCAGAAGCGGTTGATCTACTAAAAAAAGATGATGAAAATATAATTCATTCGTGAACGCAATAAAATTACTTGTATCTAAGAAAGCAGATGAAGATGTGATATTTTTAAAAAAGGCGCTTCAAGAGAAGAATTTAAGCACACTATTAAAGAAAAAATTTCAATCATTTTTTTTGAATGGGTCACCCCATTTAATTCTGGATTTGTTAGACCGTATATTATCAAAAGGTAACTGTTGGGAGATAGCTCAAATAATCATTAGTCATATTAGTCTTGGAGCTAAAAACTTTCGTGCCGATAATGGTCTTTTTCAATGTAAACGAAATTTTAACGAACATAGAAATCATATAAATGATGAATATAATGCATTTATTTCACACATTTTATCACACGATAATCATGTTGAATTAGCAAAGGCTTTTATAAAAAATATAAATTGGAAAGAATATAAAGATTTTCTTCACGAAGAAGACGAATTTCGAACTGTGTCTACCCTTTTATCCAAATACGTTAACCCAAAGCTTTCTAAAATATTTTTTCAGTCGATTGAGTGGAAAAATCTTTTTGAGCATAAAACAACTGGGGATATCGCTAACATACTCTCAAGTCCACATTGTAACCCAGATTCTTCTGAAATTTTAGAAAAAATTTTGAAATTAATAAACTGGAAGCAAAGAAAAAAGAACATTAAATCGTGGGATGTCAGTGCATTTCCAGATCAATATTCTAGAATTTATAAAACAGTACTGTTCAACGCTGGCCCATTTGTAGGATTGCTTTTTGATGAAAAAGATTTCGAGGCAAATATCAAAGGTCTTCAATTTAACGAAGATTATACTGCTAACGTATTAAAAAACTTTCTTTATTTAAGAAATGAAAAAATAGAAAATTTTTTATTATCGAAAATAAATTTTTCAGATTCTGCTGTTTCACAAGTATGGAACATGTGCCTAGAAAAAACAAACATCCTTGTTAGAAATCCATTTGAATACACATTTGAATACAAAGATACCACAGCTCTTACACATCTTTTGTTAAATTTAGATTTTTCAAGAGGCGAAGAAACTCTTGAGAACAAAACTTTGATTGCGTTAAAGACTCTGGCATCTTCTGATTGTGTTTATGCTGAAAAAATGTTGGATAAATTGATTTATAGTCGAATGTTAAACGGTGCTTTTTTGGAAGCGAATTTTTGTAAATTTTTTTATAACTTTAAATTCTCAAGCAAAGAAGATACAATAGAATATGTTTGTAATAATTTACATTTTGAAAGAATAAATCCTTGGAATTCTAGAATAATAAAGAAAAGAAATATTCGAAAATTTAATGAATTGTCTAAGCAATTGCTTTATACGTTGGTTTATACACAAAATCAAGCGGTTGCCAGGAGGGTTCTTAAAATTAATTTTTGGGAGACGCTTTTAGACGAAGATTTATTTAATCTATTTCTTAAAAGCAACAGTATAAACACGGGAAGAGCATTAGTAACGCAAGTGTTAGGGAGGTGCGTGCTTCAACCCAATATGCTAAATCAAGAGGTTAAGAAAAAAATTTTAAAAGTACAAGAAAATTCATCTTTTAAGGGAAAAAATTTTGAGGAGATTCATGATACATTGAACATTGTTCTGGACTCTTCTTTGACTAATGATACAAAAAAAGTCATTGATCAGATTGATGGTGACACTATTCATTACGAAAAATTTTTACGTGAACAATTTCTGGTTTGTATGAGATCTGCGTATCCTGAAACTGTGCAATACTTAATAACTGATGTTACGCAGCAATAGTTGATTTCTGCTTGAAATAATCATATTTTTCGTCCGTAAGTTTTTAAGGACAAAACATGAAACTGGATCTTCTTGATATG
>NZ_AWTR02000026.1 GCF_000469665.2 Holospora obtusa F1
GCGTTCTTTTTCTCCAAATTTTTTTAAATTCCAAGAAGCTAAAACTTTTTTTGCGATTTCAGATGAAAATAAATTCGAATTAGAAGATGTTTGTTGATTTTTTTTTCCTGCAACGCCCTCGACTACCTGATTTTCTTTCTTTTTTAAAATGCTTTCAATCAATAAATCAAAAGCTGGTTTAGGAAATCCATTCTCAGACAAGTCATATACAAGATCTTTCAAGATTGTTATGCTAAGCTCTTGATCATTATTTTTGCAAAAAAATACGTCTACAGTTCTATCAATATATTCTCGAGAAAAAAGTATTGGTGTATTTTTAAGAAATTTTTTATTAACAAGTTTTCTTATCGTGCTACTTGCTTCTTGCTTATTTGTATTTGTGTTTGATAATAAGTTTCGAATATTATCTAACAGATCTTGCACATTATTTTTTTGAGCATTTTCCAATATCACGGGTAACGAAATATCGACAGAAAAACCTTGATTACAAAAAATCACAAGAAGGGAAAGAATTTTTAATTTCATAAATTTTTTACTTTTTTTAAGTTTCTACAAACAAATGTTAATATAAAAAAAAATATTGTCAAGACTAAAATTCAGAAAATTTTTTATTCTCAGCTATGAAGGAAGAAGATCAGACTAAGGATTCACTTTAGGGGCATGTATAGTAAGGAAGCCCCCAACCCAAAACTTTCCCTAAGTTATATACTCACTTCCCTAGCCTTGATCTTTAAAATAAAATTATTAAACCTCTAAATTTTCATCTAAAGAAAGTACCTTTTTATGATCTTTTAAAGGAGCGATAACAACACGGATACGACGCCCCTCTTTTTTTGCTCCCTGCTCTATCTTTCCTTGTCCCGAAATATCTAAAATAAATCGGTCTGCCATCAATCTTCCAGGATCTTTTAAAGGATCATCAGAAAATTGGCAACGCCCCTTGATCTGAACGACAAGTTGAACTTTATCTCCTTCTTGAAGAAATTCAATAGCGCGTTTTAACTTCACTTTATAATCATTTTCTTGAGTTTTTTGAGTTAACTGAATCTCTTTAATAGAAACGCGTTGCTGTTTTTTTTGTAACTCCGCCTTGCGCTTTTTTTCTTGATAAATCATGCGCCCATAATCACAAATCTTGCACACCGGGGGCTCCGCCGTGGAAGCAATCTCCACTAAATCCAAATTTTGCTTTCTTGCCATATCTAAGGCATCCCTGAATGAAAAAATTCCAAGCTGCTGTCCTTCTGTACTGATTAATCGCACACGAGAGGCTCGAATTTCTTGATTGCATTTTAATGATTTTTGAGATTTAACTTCCACATTTCCTCCTATAAAACATTCTTTTTCAAATTAGCTTCTTGAAGCATCTCTAGCGCACTAGATACGCTCATAGAATGCTCATTGTTCCCTATGCGTAAATTCAGGCTATTTTCAGCAGATTCTTTAGCTCCCACCACCGCAATACACCCAACTTTTCTTACGCTATGATGGCGAATTTTATGACTAATTTTTTCATTTCGGCAATCAAATTCCACTCGAAGCCCAGATTTCTTGAAGTGTTCCCAAACTTGAATTGCGTAATCTTGCACTTTTTCACTAATACTACAAATGACAAGCTGAACAGGAGCTAACCAAAAAGGAAGACGACCTGCGTAATGCTCTAACATGACACCGATAAATCTTTCAAAAGAGCCTAAAATTGCCCTATGTAACATAACTACAGGTTTTTGATCACCCTGAGCATCAACGTAGAAAGCTTTTAGGCGCTCTGGTAAAACGAAATCTACCTGCAATGTTCCACATTGCCATAATCTTCCTAAGCTATCTTTTAACGTAAATTCTAATTTAGGACCATAAAATGCTCCCTCACCTGGATGTTTTGTGTAACAAATCTTAGCTTTTTCTGCACCTTGTTGCAAACTTGCTTCTGCTTTATCCCACAATACGTCGTCTCCAAGACGCTTACTTGGACGTGTTGCAAAACGAATCATGACATCATTAAAGCCCAAATCTTTATAGATAGCACTTAAAACTTGACAAAATTTTTCAGTTTCAAAAGAAATTTGTTCTGGGGTACAAAAAATATGTGCATCATCCTGTACAAAATTCTTTGCTCGCATCAAACCAGAAAGTGCGCCAGAAGGTTCATTTCGATGACAACTTCCAAATTCTGCAAATCGTAAAGGAAGATCTTTATAACTTCTTATACCTTGATTAAAAATTTGAACGTGGCAAGGGCAATTCATAGGCTTTAAAGAAAATAAATTCTCACCATCTTTTAATATAAACATATTTTCGTGATACTGATCCCAATGACCAGACGCCTGCCATAAAGATTGGCGTACTAGCTGCGGAGTATTCACCTCCTTATAATCATCACCTAAGCGCTCTCGAATATAATCTTGAAGCAAACGATTTAAAGTCCACCCATACGGATGCCAAAACACACACCCAGGCGCTTCATCTTGAAAATGATAAAGATCCATAGCCTTTCCAATCTTTCGATGGTCTCGTTTTTCTGCTTCCTCTATACGATAACAATACTCGTCCAAATTTTTTTTATCTTCCCAAGCTGTTCCATAAATACGTTGCAAAGGCTGTCCTTTAGAGTCTCCTTTCCAATAAGAACCAGAAACATGCAAAAGCTTTACACCATCTTTTAGATACCCCGTGGAAGGACAATGCGGTCCACGACACAAATCAATAAACTCACCTTGCTCATAAACAGAAACAACACATTCTTTTGGAATATCTTGAACAATTTGCGCTTTAAAAGGCTCACCCTTACCCAAAAAATATTCAATTACTTGTTCTTTTGACCACTCGTAACGACGAATAGAGAGATTTTCCGAAATAATCCGATGCATTTCTGACTCAATCAAAAGTAAATCAGAAGCCTGAAAAGGCGTCGGTGTTAAAAAATCGTAATAAAAACCATCCTCTATGACAGGACCAATCGTCACCTGCGTACCAGGATACACTCTCTTAACCGCTTGCGCTAAAACATGAGCAGCTGTATGCCGTAAAACATTTCTTCCTTCAACTTGATCACGAAGAATAAAATCCTCTATTTGATGTAAGATTTTATGATGAGCAACTTTATCTCGATAAACTGAAACATCTACTACCTCTCCTTCTACTCGACATGCAACGTACTGCATATCAAGATCGTCGTTAAATAGATGTTTATTGCTACCATGCATTGGCTTTTCGTTCACATTTAAAGCTCATTAGACCAATCTTAAGATCATTATGCATAGACTGCTTTAATATTGCAAGACAGCCTTGGCTGCATATGAAAAATTTTTGATGTAAATTGTATTTAAATAAGAAAATTTATATTAGGACTAAACCTAAGGGAGATAAGTAATCATGCGTACAAAATTTTCAGACAATTTTAGTAAAATAACTGATGTTACGCAGCAATAGTTGATTTTTGCTTGAAATAATCATATTTTTCGTCCGTAAGTTTTTAAGGACAAAAAATGAAACTGGATCTTCTTGATATGTATAGCGACTATTTGATAAGTCAAAATCACTATGCAACATCGACTGGTTTAGCCAATATGTTTCAAGGCGAAATTAGCCATGATCAAATGACTCGTCATTGACGTTCAAAAGATTACAGCTCTTCAAATTTATGGAG
>NZ_AWTR02000025.1 GCF_000469665.2 Holospora obtusa F1
TTGAAAGTGAAAACCTCATTGAATCATTTTGCAATAAAACAAAAACTATTGTTAAAAGCCAATGTTTTAATGTTCAATGAACTTCAAATTTTGAAAGGTGCTACGTAAGATGAGTAAATAATTTAAAAGTTTTTATTAAAACATATGTTTATGTTAGCCAAAAAAACAAGTTTTTTAACTTAACAATCAGTTGTAAAAACTTATTTCGCAACTTTATACATTTTTTCGATCAAAAAGATCTTTGAGCATTGAAAATTTCTGGAAAATTTCTCTGAATTTCTGTTTGCTCTTGGGTCAATTTATCCCGCAATCCAGCAGAAAAAGATGGAATAGCATGGTAATAAGATAGCAACAGAGCCGGAAGAAAGAAAGATAAAGCAGACAAAGCATCTAATATTTCTTTTTTTCCTTCAATGTTTGCAGGGCTGTCTTTATGAGCCTCAAGAAAAGTTTTTAAAATAGCCTGCATCATACACCATGTATACGTATTCAGATAAATAAGATTAACATCCGGATCGTTAGGAACTGGTGGCGTTTTTAAAATAATATCCTTACAAGATATAATATGGCCAGACTCTTTTGAGGACTCTGGTAACGCAGACAAATTATCTAAAACATTTTGATGAATATCAGGGATATACTGCTCTGTTTCTTCTACAGAAAGAGCAGCATCCTGTTCTCTTAAACAAAAACTTATGCCTACTATGCCAAATAAAAAAATACTCACCAAAATTTTTTGTGACCGACTAAGCATAAATTCTTTATGTGCAACTAAACCCACTTTTATATCATAGGTATACATTTTTTAGAAAAAAACAAAATAAAATAAAAGATTTTTTTTTTCTAAATGTGTTAATAAAGCATCAATTTTTTTTGTATGTCCTCACTGGTGAACGGGTTTCTTTTTCTATCCAAAACGTACAACATGCATGAACAAGCTCTCTAATTTTTAAAATATAACTACCTTTTTGCACTGAACTTAACGTTCCAGAAGCTTCTAACATATTAAATACATGACTTGCTTGCATACATAATTCATAAGCAGAAAAAATCATGGAAGAGCTTAAAACACGCTCTGCATGTTCCAGCGTGTAATGAAACATTTCTGTCAATTTTGAAGAACACGTATGTTCAAAATAATATCGGGAAAAATCTTTTTCCTGAGCTAAAAAAAGATCTCCGTATGTCACCAAAATTGGGCTCTGATTCCATATCAAATCAAATACATTATCCTTGTGCTGCTGAACAAGAGCAATTCTTTCCATGCCATAGGCAAGCTCAACGCTAGCAGGATGGCATTCGTACCCACCCACTTTTTGAAAATATGTAAACTGCAATACCTCCATCCCGTTTAACCATACTTCCCATCCTAAACCTTGAGCACCTAACGTTGGACTTTCCCAATTATCTTCCACAAAACGAATATCGCATTGATTCACAGGGATCCCCAGTTCCACAAAACTTTCCAACATCCATATCTTGACATCCTCAGGAATTGGCTTTAGAAAAACTTGAAATTGATGAAATTTTTGTAGACGATTAGGATTTTCACCAAAACGACCATCTCCCGGACGACGACACGCTTGCATAAAAGCCGCACGCCAAGGTTTGGGGCCTAACGAAGGAAACAAAACGTCAGGATGAAAAGTAGCAGCCCCTACAGGAGTGTCGCAAGGTGGTAATAAGCAACACCCCTTTTTATTCCAAAATTGCTGTAGAGACAAATATAAACTTTGAAAAGTGTGCACAGCGTCTAAATCTTAAAATTTTTTACTAAGTTCTATATTATCCAGATTTAGTCATCAAAAGTCAATGTAAATTTTAACGTATTGCTCCCTTTGTAACATAGTAATGTTCGATTTTGCCCCAAAAGCGTGGAAACACCGTATAGTATGTAAATTTAAAATTAGAAATTTTTAAAAAAGTGAAAAATAGAAAAAAAAGGAGGCATTTTTATCATTTCTCTTTCAGTAAAATCACATTTAATTCAGCCTAAATTTATTATATAGAAATTAGGATGAGGTTTGAAAATAAGGAAAAAGCACGACACTCCGTGATCGAAGGGAGTCATTCTTGGCTAGAGTATATGTCTTCTAGAAATAATACCCATCTTCATAAATCCCAACTTAAATTTGCTATATAGCAAAAACGTTTGTATTCTAAAACGATCTCCTTCTTTTTAAGGCTCGACCTTAAATGGTTCCGTACTTATTCCAAAAAAGGATTCTGAGTGTGTTGCTACGCTTCGTATGATTTTATTGAGATGAACGATTTTTTGAATCGGAAATTTTCTTGCGCTATATATATTTTTTTTTTCTAAACGTCATTCGTTTGTAGCACATTGATTATGGCCTTCAAAAAACGATGTGTCATTTTAACATAGTTTTTTCAATATTTAACGCATAAGCTAAACACTCCAAAGAAGAAGGCTTCTCATCATGCTTAATCCACCACTGTTTTACATGATTTAAAATTTTACCGATATGCTGACTTGTTACCCCATTATCGAGTAAAACATTCCCGTTTAGAGGAAAAAATACAGGAACAAAAGAGGAAATTTGTTCTGAATACTGACACCAATTTTCAAGAAACTGTGTTTTAGAATTCTTAAAATTTTTTACGCACGTTAACCAACATCTTCCTAAAACGATAGATACATCTTGCGCGTAAAGACTTTCCTTAATGTGTTGAAAATTTAAAGGAATGTGTAATGCTGAAAAGGTTCTTTCTTGCTTTTTTGAAAGACGAAGCCCTGGGCATGGATACTCTGTCAAAGTTGCCCAACGAACCAAAGGACCAGGATTGTATCCCGAACATTGCTCTAATTCTTCTGTTGATACAAAACTAAGACGCGTTTGAAGAATCTGGGAAAGTATCCCTGAAGAAATCATTTTCTCTATCACATACCACGGATTGGGCGCCTCTAAGAGCTTGAAAAACTCTTTTGTAATACGCTCTTTAGAAAGAATACTCAACATATGCTTCCATCGACAACAACTTGAAAAATCCTGAGTATTTAAATCTCCTTTTCCATAATATGCGTGAATACGAAAAAATCTTAAAATTCGCAAATAGTCTTCTTGAATTCTGGCATCGGGGTCTCCAATAAATCTTACAATTCCTTGAGCAAGATCTTCCTGTCCTTGAACCGTATCAAAAATTTTTCCTTGCTCATCAACATATAATGCATTCATCGTAAAATCGCGACGTGCAGCGTCTCCGGCCCAATCATGAGTGAATTCCACTGATGCATGGCGACCGTCATGATTACACTCTGTTCGTAGCGTTGTAATTTCGTAAAGAATTCCTTCAACAATCGCAGAAATGGTTCCGTGTTTTATTCCTGTCGGTATGGAAAGAATATTAGATTCCTGCAAAAATCTCATGGTTAAATCAGGGGGGCAAGAAATTGCCAAATCAAAATCATCTTTTAAAGCAATCCCCAACAAACTATTTCTAACACACCCTCCAACAAAACGAATTTCTGCTTTTCCACGAAAACAAGAAAATAAAGCTTGAGGCCCTGGATCTTTTAGCCACTCAAATTTTAACGTATTAACTCTCCTTAAGAAGCCATTTGTGTAAATTCGTGAAGACGCTCTAAATATTTTCCTGTTCCCATTGCTACACACAAAAGAGGAGACTCGGCAATGGTAGTTTTAACACCAGTACGCTCTTCTATTTGAGAACACAATCGGGCAAGCATCGCTCCTCCCCCTGTTAACACAATACCTCTATCAACGATATCTCCTGCAAGCTCAGGAGGTGTTTTTTCTAAAGATCTCTGAACTGTTTCTACAATTAAAGACATAGGTTCAAGTAAACTTTCCAAAATTTCTTCTCGAGAAGCAAGAATTTCTTTTGGACGACCAGTAGTCATTTCTCTTCCCGTAATTTTTAATTTTTGAGAAGCAGAATCTTCATTAATTAATGAACACTTTAAGCGCTCTGCGCTATTTTCTCCAACTAATAAATTGTGTGATTTACGAAAATAATCTACAATCGTTTCATCCATTCGATCTCCACCACAGCGCACAGAAACAGAACAGACTACCCCCCCCAAAGAGATCACTGCAACTTCTGTCGTTCCGCCACCAATATCCACCACCATACACCCAGTTGGCTCCATGACAGGAAGATTTGCTCCAATAGCTGCAGCCATAGATTCTTCGACTAAAAAAACAGCGCGCGCGCCAGAAGTTAACGCCGCATCATGAATAGCTCTACGCTCTACTGGAGTTGCCCCATGGGGAACGCACACAACGATATTTGGACTACTAAAAAATAAAGATTTTACTTCTTGCTTAACTTTTTTCACAAAATACTGAATCATAGCTTCAGCTCGTTCAAAATCCGCAATAACCCCATCTCTCAAAGGGCGATATACTGTAATATTTAAAGGAACTCTCCCTAACATAGAGCGTGCTTCTGAACCAACTGCCACAACTTTTCCTGTAGAGTTTTGTACAGCCACAACTGATGGTTGATTAAGTACTATTCCCCTTCCTTGAACATACAAAATAGTGTTTGCTGTCCCCAAGTCAATTCCAATGCCTCTGGAAAATTTCCAAAATTTTAACACAACTCTCCGCGCTGGTTGCTTTTTTACATTATAGAAAAAAAAAAAAATTTGCAAACTTAAAAGTAACTTTATTTTATTGAATTTCATACGAAAAAGTTTAAAATCCATATTTAAAGGCGGTTCGGAAAATAAAAAATTAAACAGTAAGTTAAGTATTTTTCATGCGCACGTTACGTTACGTACAAAAATATTCACGATCAGTGTAGTTAAATTAGACTGAGGTTTTCGAATAAAGGCAAAGCACGATGCTCAGTGATCTAAGATAGATTTTTTTAACTATACGATCTTAGAATTTTCTTCTAAAAATCAGATTTATCTTCGCAAACATCAACTTAATTGTCCATACATGTTTTAGCCTTGCGTAGATATTATTTTGGTCGTGGCATCACAAGCTATAACGCATACAATAAATTGCACTTAAAAAAGAGGCTTTCTAGCGTACGTTGATTTTTTTCTTCGATAAATTTTTTTGGCCCATCTCTATTTTATGTTCAATAGGATTAAGAGAATAATGGTGGTAAATAAAGAAATTTGTGTGCAGCCTTTTTCAGAGGTTTTTTCATCTACCCTCTCCTTTTATGAAGAGTGGCGTTATCCATGACGAGTGTACTTTTTTTGTTAACGCTCTTCTTTGGCTTTTCTCATTTACATTTACAAAGATTTTCAATGCAGGTAGATGTTGGTTCGGAAATTAACTTTTTTTCTCAATCTGTAAATATGTAAATAGCGGTGATCAAATTTAGATATTCTAAAGTTATAAAATAGTTCTTACGTTTAAAAATCTTCTAAACGTTTCAATGAAATTTTTGATTTTAAAATAGGTTCTAATAAATTATTACTTAAAAGTTTTTTTTGATATTGAATAAGAGACAATCTTATGATATATGTATTTAAACTTAAGATGTACACTTGATGAATACACCTTCAGTCGTTTTTATAATCGGCGGCGTTATGTCTTCTTTAGGAAAAGGAATTGCCACTGCTACATTAGGAGCTTTGTTAAAATCTCGAGGATTTTCTGTCTGGTTGCTGAAATTAGATCCTTATTTAAATGTAGACGCAGGAACTTTAAGTCCAACTCAGCATGGAGAGACGTTTGTTACGCTGCAGGGAAAAGAGACTGATTTGGATTTAGGGCATTATGAGCGTTTTACGGATAATACGAATAGTGGATGGTGTTCCGCGGGAAGGATATACCAAAGTTTAATTTCTAAGGAGCGTCACGGAATATTGCAAGGGCAAACGTTGCAAATTGTGCCTCATATGACTGAAGCAATTAAAGAAGAAATTTTAAATTGTCCTGAAAATACAGATTTTATTTTATGTGAAATTGGAGGAACTGTCGGAGATATTGAAGGATTAGCTTTTTTAGAAGCTGCACGTCAATTGCAAGGACAGTTAGGTAAAAAACGCTGCTTGTTTCTTCATTTGTCTTGGGTACCTTATTTAAAGCAGGCAGGAGAGCTTAAGACGAAACTGGTACAGCACTCTGTTATTGCACTTCAGCGTCTTGGCATTCAGCCTGACGTGGTTTTGTGTCGCTGTGATCGAGCTCTTTCTAAAGCAGTAAAACAAAAAATTGGACTGTTTTGCAATATTTCGTGTGATTATGTTATTGAAGCATTAGATGTGGATACCATTTATGCTACCCCCGAAGTATATCATAAAGCAGGTTTGGATCAGGCGGTAATGAATTATTTTGAAATCACTACCGCTTTACCAAACCTTTCTTTGTGGAATGAGCTAGTGCACAAAATACAATCTTGTCAAAATTATTTAAATATTGCCATCTTGGGAAAATACACGAAGGGATCAGATGCTTACAAATCGGTAGAAGAAGCTCTACGTCATGCAGGTGCACATCATAATGTTCAAGTGCGGATTCGAATGATTGATGCAGAAGCTTTAGAGTGCTCAACACCAATACAAGATCTCATCAAAGAGTGTGATGGTATTGTGGTTCCTGGTGGGTTTGGAAGTCGAGCCACTGAAGGATTAATTCGAGGAATTCATTATGCGAGAAAATCAAAAATTCCTACGTTTGGTATTTGCTTTGGTATGCAATTAATGGTCATTGAGTCTGTACGCAATGAAACATCGTTTCACGATGCAACTTCCTCTGAGTTTGAAAATTCAGGGACTCCTGTCGTAGCTATGATGTTTCAATGGAAAGAAGGAGACGTTTTGCGCAAGTACGAAAAGCATCAAGGTGTGGGAGGCACGATGCGCCTAGGATCACAACCTTGCGTTCTAACACAGGAAAGCAAAGTATACAAAATTTATGGAGCTAAAAAAATTATTGAACGACACAGGCATCGTTATGAAATTAATAACTTGTATTTAGATGCCATTCAGGATTCTGGATTAAAAATAGCAGGTTGGTCAGATCATCATCCGTTGATAGAGATAATTGAGCATCGGGATCATCCTTGGTATATAGGTGTTCAGTTTCATCCTGAGTTTTCTTCTCGTCCTTTTAAACCACATCCTTTGTTTGTTGATTTTTTACGGGCAGCTCAAGAATTTCGCGATTTAACCGAACGTAATTAAACTGTAAAAGTACTGGAAGGTACGAGAATAAGTTCATCACGTAAATTTTAAAGAAACGTTTTTTACGGAAAAGATTTTGAAAAATACTCGAAATAAAATGCAGTATATGTGTTCTTTGCTGATAAAAAGAACGCATTCGTTTTAGTGAAATTTTGTTTTGGATGATTAAAGATAAGGTATGGTTGCATTTCGTTATATTGAATGGCATAATCTCTCTTTTTCGACAGTGTAGACTATGTATATGACTGATTCCAAAATATCTGATTTATTAGTAAGGTATTAGCATTATTGTTTTTAGCGATTGAACACACTATACTTTTCAAAAACATAGGAATAGCATAATGTTTTTCTCTTGTATTAAAGATTTTTTTTTCTTTGACATATTATCAGTCGTTATGATGAGTTTTATTACGATTTTAGGAATAATTATATATTTTTTCTCAAAAACATACATGAAAGGAGAAATGCTTTATGATCGTTTTTTGTTGAGCATTCTGAAGTTATTATTTTTTAATGTTTTGATGAGTGCTTCAGATCATTTATGCTTATTTTTAGTGTCTTGGATAGGATGTAATAAAGTTTTGTCTCAGTTAATGGCACATAACTCTACCTGGAAAGCTGCTCGAGTTTCTGGAAAATTGGCGTTAAATAATTTTTATTTTGGCTTTACTTTGATCATGTTTTCTTTTTTTTGTTGTATAAAGAGAATGGAAGTTTCTCGATTCAACACATTGTGCATTCTTCAAATCGTTCATGGTCTGTAGGAGCCGCTTTGGTCATGATGATTTGCGGTATTATGACTCAATCTGCTATGTTTCCTTTTCATCGTTGGCTTATAAGTTCTTTGAATTCACCGACTCCTGTATCAGCAATTATGCATGCTGGAATCATTAACGCAGGAGGATTTTTATTAGCCAGGTTTGCTCCGCTTTATTTTAATTTTCCTAAAGTATTAGATCTTCTTTTTATAGTGGGGTTAGTTACAGCGTTATTAGGTTCTTTATGGAAATTGATGCAAGCTGATGTTAAAAGAATGCTTGCGTGTTCTACAATGGGACAGATGGGCTTTATGTTGATGCAGTTTGGATTGGGACTTTTTTCTTTTGCTATGGCGCATCTTTTTTGGCATGGAGCGTTTAAAGCATACTTATTTCTTTCTTCAGGAAACGCAGAAAAAGAGGTGCGCATGAACACGGCTCCACCTAAATTATTATGTTTTTTGATCTCTCTTTTGTATGGAATTTGGGGACTTTATCTTTTTTCAGTGATTCACCGTCACCACTGTTTTTCTTTAGACACAAGAATATTCGTTATGGGAGTTCTTTTTGTGACAAGTGCTCAATTATCGATTACCGTCCTTCAAAACATATCTTTTAAAAAATTATTTTTCGCGTTCTTAGTCACGAGTATAACGACAGGAGTATACGGAATAAATGTCTATTGTTTTGATCTTCTGTTTGCTTCATTAGATTTTTTTCATCCACGACCACTAAATTTTTTACATATCAGCGCTTTAATTATGCCTTGTTCTTGGTTGTTTTTTATATTTTTTCCAAACTTAACCTCGAAAATTTCCGATAAAATATTATGGCGTTTTTATGTGAGTATGCTTAATAGCAGTCAACCTCATCCTGCAACAGTGACTGGCTTTCATAAAAGTTATCGTTAAGTATAGAATCAAAAAGGTTGAAAAAAGTGAAATTTTTAAAAGACGAAAAACAAGCATTTGTTTGTATAGATCTTTTTTTAGAAAAAAGTTGGGAAGTAATAGCACCGTTTTGGCCTCTTAAACATTTTGTTGCTGTCAATCCGTTGAAAGGTTTTGAACATTTGCCCATTGAACAAGCGTTAATGAAGGGAGCTGTATTTTTTCAGCAAGATAAGGTTCCTGATTCTTTAGAGGAAATCAACAGGCAAACCATGAAATGGTTGCAAGTTTTTTTTGATGAGGGACAAGCAACGATATGTATGCCATTACGACACAAAGGTCTATTTTTTTCATGGAAACAACTCGTTTATTATGACGTTCACCTTCATAAAGGTGACATAGAAAAAAAAAATTGGATTTTAAATTTACCTAATGATCCTAAAAAAGTAATTTTAGATTGTCTTTTGAAATTAAATATTTCAAATGAACAGTGTGAATTATTTTTTACGCTTATGCTGACTACGTTACATGGATGGGCATCGTATATTAAGTATTGCGCACGTTGGAAAAAAGAAGAAACGAAGTTTTTTTACAAAGATTTAGAAATAGAATACATGGCTATGCGTTTGGCCACAACTTATATTTTGTGGGAAGAAGCAAACAATCTTATTCAATGGTATCATGAAATTGAGAACTTAGAAGAAAAAAAAACTTCTCCTCTACACGCCCTACAAGATGCTGAAAAAAAATATCTTGTTCCCCTTTTGAAACAATTTTCCTCTCAATCTTTTGATAAATCTACAAGTGCTGCATGGGCACAACTCATTTTTTGTATGGATGTAAGGTCTGAGTCGTTTAGAAAAGCTTTAGAACAAACAGGTCAATACGAAACATTCGGATATCCGGGATTTTTTGGTCTTCCGATCCGAATTCACAATACTCTTACAGAAAAAATTTACGCATCTTGCCCAGTTTTGATGCATCCAAAATATACAGTGCATGAGCGCCCTTCCAATACGTTTGGTGCTTTCCATAAAGACACATTACAAATATTTATATTATTTAAAACTTTATATCAATCAATAAAATATAATTTTGTTACTCCCTTTATTCTTGTAGAGTTAGTTGGATTTTTTACTGTTTTTTTAATGATATTGCAAACATTTGCATCTGTTTTTGCAAAAAAATGCGCCCAGGTTATCATGAATCAGGTCTATCCTTTAAATCTCATCCCTTGTTTAGAGGAAATACCTTTTGAAGATCAGTGTTTTTATGCAGAATCTGTGATAAAAGCCATGAATCTTGAAAAAAAATTCTCTCCTCTTGTAGTATTGTGTGGACATGTTAGCGCTACAAAAAATAATGCTTACTCTGCTGCATTAAATTGCGGGGCATGTCGTGGACATAATGGAGTGAATAATGCTCGAGTTCTTACTAAAATTTTAAACGCAAAAGATGTTCGAAAATTTTTAGAAAAGAAAGGCATCTTGATTCCTGAACATACGTATTTTATGGCTGCAGAGCACAATACAACGACAGACAGTGTGACGTTGTATCCGACAGATCCTTATCCTAAAATTCTTGAAGACAATGTGCGTAATCTAAAAGAAAATCTCAAAGAAGCACAAAAAATAAACGGTCAAAACCGTTTTCAGAAAATTGTTTTAAATAATGAGCAAAATTGGCAGTTACGGCGCACAGAATTTTTAAGTGCAGATTGGGCACAAGTTCGACCAGAATGGGGATTAGCAGGTAATGCTTCTTTGATTGTGGCACCCTTTTATATCAGCAAAACTCTAAATTTTCAAGGACGAGCATTCTTACATTCTTACGATCAGCATCAAGATCCAGGAGGAAAAATTTTAGGAAAAATCTTGGCCTCCCCTATGATTGTTGCACACTGGATCAATAGTCAGTATCTTTTTTCTACTTTAGACCCTGTTGCATACGGAGCAGGAAGCAAAACTACTCAAAATATTATTGGAAAGATTGCTCCTATGCAAGGAAACGCTAGTGACTTGATGACAGGGCTTCCTCTTCAATCTGTGTATGCAAACGCGAATACGCTTTATCATACTCCAATGAGGCTAATTACCATTGTTTGCGCACCTTTTTCTTCAATTGATCAGGTTATTTTAGAACATTTAGAATTACAAAAGCTTCTTCGCAATGGCTGGATAAGTTTGGTCTCAATTGACTTAGATGATTTAACTTTTCCTCGTCTTTTAGAGCGCAACTTGAGTTGGAAAAAATTATTATGACTTTATGAGCGAATGTATCATTAAATTAACGTGTAAAGTAAATTAAGTTAAAAATTTGAAATGTAAAAAAATATCGAAATCTTATCAGGGCCCATCCTCAATTAAGCTGACTTTTTTCGATGTTTTTTAAGAATTTAATAAGAATTCGAGAGTTTTCACCTAGAGATAGATATCAGTGTTTTTTGATAATGATTAAAGATTTCTGGTGTCGTAATCGCACACCAAAGCTTGATTGATCCGTGTACCATAGGATTCCTTCTTGGAAACTACTTTAGTATGTCTCGTCATGCGTCCTAGGTGATGTTCTTGTATTACCATTATCTTTATCTATGCATACAGTGCCTGATTTTCCAATACTATGGCGGTTTTTTGGTAGAGATTTTAGAGAAAGTATCACCGTTATCAGTATAAAATGTGCAATTTTTCAGATGTTTGACTTTTGCGTAAAGTCGTGTGAATGTTGCAGCATCACGATTCCCTGTAACCCAGGCAACAGTTCTGCGTGTGCTACGATCAACGGCTTTGATAATCCAGAGCTTTTGACTTTTTTTGGAAAAAATGCCACATTTCATCAAATTCTATTGCTTGAATGTGACCTGAAACCGAAGATTCTTGTATTTTTTCCATCTCTGCCACCCCACACCTGTATATACTAGAAGGAGAATGATGCCTTAGCTAAAGAGTATAAAATAACGCATAAGGCTTTTTTGATAGCCGTTTTCCTTTTTTCCCCTTTTGTCACCTTTAACAAAGTTATAACCACATTCCTTACACTTATAGCTCTGAACTTTGCGTACTATACCGTTCCTTATGCAGTTTTCGGAATTAAACTTCTTGCAATGCATTGCTGATGACCTTAATGCGACACTAAAGTCGCATTTTGACATAAAACCATCTAAACGTCAAAGCTCTCAAAATTTTTTTAAGCTGTAACTCACCCATGTTTCATTTATACATTTCTTCTGAATTTTCTACTTGCGCAGTACGATTTGTGATAATGCAAAATTATTTTTTTTAACGATTTAAAAAATATTTTCTTTTTAGAAAAGAATATTTTATACTGTTATACGTATGATGTTAGAAATTTTAAAAATGCCTTTATTATTGATTATTTTTTTTTCTTTTTTCTCTGTTTATGCCAAAAACCAAAGCTCTTTTATACCTGATACAGCACCTTTTCTTTTTGAAAAAACTCAAGCTCAGCTTGAAAAACAAAAAGAGATTAAGTTCGTTTTAGAAAATAGAAATGCAGAAAAAATTTTAAAATTTTTTTCACACACATCCCCTCAAACAACACAAGGATGGATCCGGTACGGAGAAATTCTTCTTCAAAATAAAAATATGCGTTTTTTATATTCAAATGATTTAAAAAAATTTTGGATAGAAAATATTATTCCACAAAAATTTATTACTTCTTTTTTGCGTGTCTGGACTGAAAAGCTGTCGGTTACAGATCATGAACATAAACTCATTTACTTATTAAGCAATCATTCCCCTCAAAATCCTTTATTAGAACATGCTCGTACCCTTATTAATATATTGAAACAGTATTTTCATGATTACCATGAGCTAAAAATTGCTACAGGACTTTTATCTTTAGATCCTCAGTACGTTTCTTTGCTTCACAATAGATCGCATCGTGCATACTTTATTCCCATTTTAAGACGTTCCTATGTTCGTTTTTTGTTACGTAAAGATCAATTGGAAACTGCCTATCGATATTGGTTACATTGGAAAAAAGATCTTTTGTCTGAAATTTATAATTTTAATCTTCAAACAAACGATGCAGGTTTTGTGAGCGCAAGAGCTTTAGTTAGAGATTTAATTCAAAAAGGAAATCTTGAAGAAGCCAATCACCATCTTTTTTTAGCGCAGGCATGGTACAAAAAAGCTGCAAAAGTGATTCAGGACACTGTAAAACAAGATGGCGTCTTTCCTATCGAAAATAGCTGGATTAGCGGTTGGGTGAATGTACATTTAAAAAATTGGAAAGAAGCTTTAAAACATTTTAATTATATGATGAAGCAAGCTTTTATGGATAATCCGAGAGTTATTTCTTCTATGCTAAAAGAGCGTTATTATGCAAAAGCAGCTTTTTGGTGTGGAATTTGCTGCCAAAAACAATTAGACATTGCTAAAGCGCTTCATTATTTTGAAGAGGCGGGAAACTATCCGTTTTTATTTTACGGTCAAATGGCACTCACACGATTAAAACGTAAGCTAACTATGAAATTCACACCTCATGCCTCTATTGGAAAATCTCGTGTTATCGAAGCGTTGTTAAACCTTTTAAAAGATAAAGAAGAGCAAAAACTTTTTGTCAATAATGTGTCTTTAGTGAATTGCTTACTAGATGATCTGATCGATAATTTTAGTTCGATACAAGAATGTTGGACGTTTGTAAAAATTTTGCACAAACAATTTCCGTCTGAAGCTGTTTATTTAGCTCGAAAACTTTCATCACATCGTGCTAAATATGTTTTTCCTATTGCCTACCCAAGATGTGCGCTCCCCAGACCTTTTCATGACCCTGCATTAATCTGGTCGATTGCTTTAGGTGAAACGTGTTTTTCTCCTTATGTCGTGAGCTCTAAGGGAGCATTGGGTGTAATGCAAATTATGCCATTTGATGTTGAAAAATATGCTAAAAAAGCAGGCCTTCCCTATGATGTAAGGCGTATGAGAGAATTAAATTATGGAATGAGTCTGGGAATTGAAGAAATAAAAGAAAAATTAGCAATTCATAAACAAAATTACGTGCTCAGCATTGCTAGTTACAATGTGGGTGTAAAAAAATTAAAAGAATGGCACCAATCTTTGTATCCAGCTTACGAAAATGATACAGTATTGCGCGCATGTTTATGGATAGAACGCATTCCCTATGAAGAAACTCGCCAATACGTTTGCAAAATATTGTCATTTTACTGTGTGTATCGTTGGATGCAGGGGCGCGCTTTAAAATATAGCGATATGGAAAAATTATTAGCGCTCCCTCCTTTAAACAAAATTTAAAAATTTATTGTAATGCTGTAAAAGTTTCAAAAAATACACCTAACACAAAATTAATTTTTTCGGTATTTACAATATTTTTATTTTTTATCAACAATGATAGAACATTTATTTTTAAATAAGCCTATTGCGTAAATCACCGTTTATTATCCAAAAAAAATTTTATTTTTCTGTTCACTTTTTATGGAAAGCTACAACAAACCAGATAGATATCGTCTGACAAAATTCACCAAAACGCCGCACTATAATAAATAGTTGAATTATGATAAAGTGAAAAAAGCACTAATTGACTGATATAATCCTGGCAGAACTCAATTTGCTGCCTAATCCATCGCTTCATATGTGCCCAAAATTTCTCGATTAGATTTAAATCAGGTGAATAAGGTGGTAAAAAAAAACTAAAACAGGCAGATTCAAGTGATTTTCTGGTTCTTTGAGGTTTATAAAATGAAGCATTATCCCTGATCACAACTTGTCCGGGTTTTAATTCCTTTATCAAAAACTGCGATACAAAAGCTTCGAATACAGCAAAAACAGTTAAATTGCAACATAAGATATGGTATATTTTGTTTAAAGAGATAGATAATGTCAACGCGTCTATATAGTATAGACTTAAGAGAAAAGGTTATAAATTTTCTCAAAGTTTAAGAGAAAAGGTTATAAATTTTCTCAAAGTAGGTAACAGTCAAAAAGAAGCATCAAGAGTTTTTACCTAAAGATAGATAGCAATATTTTTTGATAGTGATTAAAGATTTCTGGTGTCGCAAGCGCGCACCAAAGCTTGATTGATCCGTATACCATAAATTCTTTCTTGGAAACTACTTTAGTACGTCTCGTCATGCGTCTTAGGTGATGTTTTGTATTACTACGATCTTGTTCTATGCTACAGGCCTGATTTTTCAATACTATGGCGATTTTTTGGTAGAACTTTAGAGAAAGCATCCCAGTCATCAGTATAAAATGTGCAACCTGAAACCTCAGATTACTTATAACGCTGAATCTTGCGCACTATACTGTTCCTTATGCAGTTTTCAAAATTACACT
>NZ_AWTR02000024.1 GCF_000469665.2 Holospora obtusa F1
GACTTATCAAATAGTCGCTATACATATCAAGAAGATCCAGTTTCATTTTTTGTCCTTAAAAACTTACAGACGAAAAATATGATTATTTCAAGCAGAAATCAACTATTGCTGCGTAACATCAGTTACTATATTAGATTGTTATCTTGCTTTCCGTAAATACAAAGAATATTTACATGTTGAGTGGATCAGCTTTTGTTACCAAATCTTCTTGAGCGATGCGTAAGTGTCATGGGCAACGCCTCATTTCATAAAGGTAAAAAGATGATCGAAGATGCAAGGCATACTTTACCATACTGCACCTTCTATATTCTCTTGGGTTCTTAAATTTTACCGAAAAAAAGTAAGCTTAGGAAAAGCAAATTCGCTGTTCCACTCATTTCTTTTATTGACGATCTTTTATCATCACTTTCTATAACCTTTTTATGCCAGGTTGACTGTAAAAGTAAGATGAAAAAGCAACTTACATCTTTCGTGCTCCTTCACTTTCGGTCTTGTCTGAACATTTGTTATATTTTAGCTTCTCTTCCCCAGCCAGCTCGTTCAAAACGCATTGAGCCCATAAGCTTTTTTAGCTTCTTTAAAGAGCTCATAAACATTAGTTCGAGAAAATTAACTAATGCGGAGAAAAGTGAATGCGTAATTTTTTCCATTTATGATATTGATCAAGCGGTAAGGGAAGAGGATTGCAACTAGGATCAAACGCAGCAGCTACAGCGCTTTCTGCAGCAATGGCATAAGCTGGATGTGCTGTAGTTCCGCCTAAAATTGTAGCTTTAGAGACTGTTGCATCAGGATTCAGTTCCAGCTCTACCAACACTACCAATTTTTCTCCGTTTTCTGACAGTGCAGGAAGTCTCCAAGCATTTTGCAATAATGTTTGAACGCGATCTAAGATACTTACGGCGATATCCTGCCCTACTTGGCTTGCTCCGTAAGAAAACTCAGAATTTGGATCAACTTCTGGAGTTTGAGCAGAAGGCCCTTTAGGATGTTCTGAAATGTCTTTTAATATACTATGAACATCCTCTTCTCCTGAATTTTTTTGAGACGATTTTGATGAATTATTTTTTTTCTGTTTTTTAGATGAAGATTTCTTATGTTTTTTAATTTTCGTACTTTCCGTGTTTTTTTCTTCTAATTGGTTCAACATTTCATCAAATGAAAAAGTTTTCTCTTTTTGACTAGAAGTCTCTTCTGTAACAGAAGAACTTTTTTTTTGTTCTTTAACACATTCAGATTTCGGTTTAGATTTGGGGGCTCTAGAAACTGCAGCAAAATTTTGAATGTCTAGTGGAATTGTGCACACAGAAGTCTGCTCTGGAAAATCTACCTTAGAAAAATGGTGGCTAAAAAGAATTCCCATTCCGACTAAACCGTGAAACGTTAGTGATATGATCCAATTTAATGCTTTCATTTTTTCCTATTTTTTTCGACGACTTCTCTTTTTTTTCAAAATATTTTTTTCTTGAGCTTCAGTAACTAACATAAGCTTTGTAAATCCTGACTGAGAAAGTTGAATCATCAACTGTACCAAGTGTTCGTAAAGTAAAGATTTGTCTGCTTCGATATAGATCGTTTCTTGATGATCTGGATCTAAAATTTTAAGACGTTCAAGAAGCTCATTAATACTAATCTGTTTGTCTTGAAACCAAAAACCCCCATCTTTATGAATAGCAATTGTTAAGGGGATACTTTGATTTTTTTTAGCAATTCCGGGCCCACCTTTTGGTAAATTGATACACACATTACTATGCATCAACGGGGTAGTTACGATAAAGATAACCAATAGCACCAGCATCACATCCACAAGAGGAGTTACGTTGATTTCTGAATGTGACTTGATTTGTCGCTTGTGTCGATTTAATTTCATGAATCTTACCTTTTTTAATGATCAAGGTGTGCTACATTAACAATTCGGCAAAATCCTTCCAATTTGGTCATATAGCTTTGTATGTTAAGGGTTAAGCGATTGTAAGCAATCGCTGCTGGAATAGCTGCTACTAATCCAATAGCAGTTGCAAATAGTGCTTCTGCCATACCAGGAGCAACTGCCGCAATGCTTGTAGATCCAGAGCTCGCAATTCCTTTAAAGCTGTTTATAATTCCCCACACAGTTCCAAAAAGTCCTACAAAAGGAGATATTGATCCAATAGTGTCAAGTGTCCCCATACTCTTCATTAAATAATCTCTCTGATTTTCTAGGTATGCTTCCAAAATGTTTTCTACTTTTTGCCGCCATACAGAAGAAGAACCTCTGCGAGATTCCCTTGCAAACAGACTAACGACATACGCGAACGGCATAGTCCAAGAGCACGGACGCATCTGTTCCCAGTAAGTTGAGGATTCCTTTTCAAAAGCCTCCTGTGTCCTTGAAGCTTCTTGATACAACTTACGCAGCTGCAAAAATTTTCCTATCATAATACTCCATGAAACGACAGATGCCGCCAAGAGTCCGATCATTACGCTCTTGATGATCCAATCTGCCTGCCAAAACAATCCCCAAAGCGAAATATTTTGAGATATTTGCACAACTACTTCTTCCACAGCCGGATTTTCCTTTCTAACACGATTTCATAATGATTTTTCTATTATCTCAGAAAATTTTCTACAAAACAACTCTGCTCTTAAGAATATGTACGTATCAAGGTTAACGTAAGGCTTGCGTATATTAATTATTTTTTTATTAGACCTATTGCGTAATAAATTAATTTTGAAGAAACAAGAGTATAGGGAGCGCAAATCAAAAAATTCTTCACGACAAAAAACATACAGAGATTGGCAACACCTTCAAAACATGCAAACGTTTGAGGGAGAACATGTTATTTGAGGCTATTAATAAGTAGAAAGGCCCCTAATGGGCATGGAGAGCAAATCATTTTAGGTCTAAAACGTCTGGTCTCGACAGATATGTACTGTTTCTTTTGCAACATGATATAGTAGTTAAGGTAAGATTCGTGAGCAGGTAAAGCACGACGTTCAGTAATCGAAGGTAAAAAATTTAGGCTATATGATGTGAGATTTTTTTTTCTAAGAACAGCTCTTGCATTCTAAAGCTTCAACTTGATTTATTATAATTTTGCACAAGAAAAAAAAAAACTTATGAAGGTAGACCTAAAGTTGTTACCAACGAAATAATTAATATAATTTTTACAATTGTACGCTTAATTACAGATAAATACGAGTGAATATTGTTTAAGTTCAATTTTAAACACTGTTGATTTAGATGATTTTATTTTTTTTAAACTGATTTTACTCTTGCATAATATAAAAAAAAAGTATAAAATGAAAAAGCCTTAAGTAGACAGGTTTTTAAAAGTAAATGACCAGATCTGAAAAGAAGCAATCGCTTTTAAAATATCTGGGTTATTTAAGGCTCTTACTAAAATTTCTAAAGTGTATAATTTAAAAATTTTGTAGTAACTAATAAAAGTTTGGCGTTTTTTTCAATAATAGAATAATGAGCAACATCTTTTAATAATGTTCAAAAATAGTACATAGCAAGCGTTTCATACGAATGAAATAATTTGAAAAAAGTTGTACGCTGTTTATTTAGGTTATTGTAATTAAAAATATTAATCGTTTTAAAGCATTGCAAATACAAAAGATTGCTCTTAAAAAATTATTTTTTCAGATATAGTGAGTGCTTCCGATTATATATTTTTAGTCAGAATTGTTCATCAGAGAGATGTACCACGAAAAAACAGCTAATTGAGTTTAAAATCCCTTCTAGAAAACATTATTTTTACCCCCTTTCTGAGCGTTTTCTTTTGCTAATTTATGCATTTTTTCTAATTTTTTTTTAATTTTTTCCATTTCCTCTTGTCTTTCTTTCAAATATTTTTGAAATATGGGGTTTTCTTCTATATTTTGTTGTATCGTTTTTTTCGCAGATTGGGGCGCAGAATTGTCCGCAAATCTCGGAGTCTCCTGCGGAGCTGCAATGGATGTATTGCCAAGTACAGCAAGGGCACTTAAAGCAAAAAATATGCCTGTAGTGGGTAATTGATTAAAATTTTCTAGTTTTAACATTTTAGATCACTTTTGAAATTACATTCGTAATTCTAACAAAAAAATATTAATTTATCATTGTAACGTAAATCGAGTGTAGATCGTTTTTAAATTATAAAAAAAATATTTAAATAAGGGAAGTGCATCATAAAAAAATCTTATATTGTAAAAAAATTAATTGATTTCTTATCGAAATGCAATGTTTTGCTAACTTTTTGACGCAGTTATGGATCACGTTCGTACATCCAAGACAAAAAAATGATTGCAACGTTCTAATATAAAATTTGAAACGAAATCGATGCTTTTTTGCAACTATAGTAAAAAAAAATATATTAAATAAATTTCTATATTAAAATAATAAAAGTGAAAATAAAAAAATAAATTTTTAAATTACCATTGTTGAAATTTTAAAAAATGATTTTTTGTAAATTTAACTAAAATTTTATATATTTTTTTTTGATGTTTCTAAACGCTTGTGTTTCTATGAAAAGCTTACTAAAATGAAAAAATATTATAGATTAAGCTTTAAAGAAATGGATTATTTTCGTATACAAGGCGGTATTCCTTTGTCTGGAACCGTTGCGATCAATGGTGCTAAAAATGCGGCTCTTCCTTTGCTTGCAGCTTCTTTGCTCACAGACAAGCAGTTGATTTTAGATCGAGTTCCTCTTGTAGCAGATGTTTTTTCTTTAAAGCTTTTGTTAGAACATTTAGGCGTTAGAGTTCAGATGAACTCTAAAACATTTGTTGCTCAAGCAGAAAAAATAGATTCTGGTGCACGCGCAGATTACAATATGGTAAGAAAAATGCGAGCATCTATTTTGGTGTTAGGCGGATTGTTGGGAAGGTGTGGAAAAGCTCAAGTTGCCTTTCCTGGTGGGTGCGCTATCGGGGTGCGTCCTGTAGATTATCATATTGCAGGACTGCAAGCCTTGGGAGTAGATGTAAGCGTTTACGATGGGTATATCCATGCCTTTGCTCCTAAAGGCCGCGTTTCTGGGGGAGTTTATAAGTTTCCTCGCCCCAGTGTTACGGGAACACAAAATTTATTGCTTGCTTCTGTTTTAGCAAAAGGTGAAACGCGCCTTGAAAATATAGCACTAGAGCCGGAAGTTTTATCTTTGGTGCAATGTCTAAAGCAAATGGGAGCCGTTATTGAGGGGCAGGGAACATCAGTTCTACAGATTCAAGGAAAAGATTCTCTTGAAGGAACTCATTTTAATATTCTTCCAGATCGCATCGAAATTGGAACATACATTGTGGCAGCGTTGATGAGTCGTGGGGAGCTGACCTTAACAGGCTGTGCTAAAGAACTTATGGGGTCTTATGTGTCTTTGCTGACGCACATTGGTGTGCCTATTCGCGAAGTTTCTCCAGGAACTTTTTATATCAAAAGTCCGGATTATTGGAGCGGATTCAACATAAGAACTCAAGTATTTCCAGGGTTTCCAACAGATTTGCAGTCTCAATTTACGGTACTTGCAACTCAAGCAGAAAATTCTTCTACTATTGAAGAAAATATTTTTGAAAATCGTTTTATGCATGTAGGTGAATTGTCTCGGATGGGGGCGAATATTACTATTAATGGATCGACTGCCTACATTAAAGGAAAGACCTCTCTTACGGGCGCAGAAGTTATGGCTACAGATCTTCGCGCTTCTGTATGCCTTGTTTTGGCGGCGTTGGCTGCTAAGGGAGAAACCATCGTAAATCGAGTATACCATTTAGACCGAGGGTACGAAAATCTTCCGGGAAAATTATTGTCGTGTGGAGCGAAAATAGAGCGTGTTTGCCCAAAAAGATCTTTGTAATTGTTTTTTGGTTTTATCACTTGAAAATATGTGTTTTTATCTAAAAGTGTTAAATTTTTGGTTTATGCAAAGCGTTGCAAGATTGATGTAAGAGTTCATAGGAGATTTTTCTTAAAAAGTATCATTAGATTTTTTAAGAAAAATAAAGTATAATCTTTTGTAATGTTGATCTATTCTCTTTGAAAAATTTCTAAAAAGCTTTTAAAGACTCCTGATTTTTCGATTTTTTTGTCTACATAATCTAACAACTTTTTTCTTGTTTCTTCTATTGATTCTACATATTTTTTTATTTGCAAAATTTTTTGTTCTTGCTCAAAGTACACTGGGTTTTCTATTAATGAAAATCTTTCCTTTTGAAAACCATAAAAATCTTTTTCGTGTTCAGGAATTTCTTGGGCTTTTATGATCACTTCCATGATGGAACAATACTCTTCTATTCTTTGTATAGAATCTCTAAAAAAGATACTAAGTTCATAATTTTCTCTTATTTTTTTTCTACCTTCACCAATAAATCCAGATTTTATTAAAAGGCTTGATGCCAACTGATCTTTATATCCTTCTACGTATTGCACAATTTCTTTTTTTTCTCCCAAAGTGTGTAAAACTTTGATAATGTTATTTAACTGATCCAGGTGAACGCAGCCCAAATGTAAAAAGAAATTTTCTATCATAAATTTTGCACTTAAACTTTTTTCTTCTTTTGTGCGTCGCTTCAATTCTTTTATAGATTGTTTTAGTAATTTTCCAAAACACGAATAAACTTCATCGATTAATTCATTCTTTTCTTTAAAAGAAATTCCAAATTTTTCTTTGTGCGTCACTTTAGCTGACACCTTTTCTAACTCTTTGTTGAGCATAGCGTTTATTTGGGGGGTCAAGACCAATAAAGATAAAGTAACGAGCACTTTTCTTATTTTTTGAGACCTTTTTTTTGTGTTACCTAACCAAAAATTAAATTGATCAAAAAGCTTTTCCATACAATACAGCTCCGAATTAATTAACTTGTCCATTTTAAGGTCAATATTTTTGAAAGTAAAGATGGGTTACATGCAGTTATAGTGAAATTATATCAAAATTTTCGAATGCGCACGATATGTAAACAAAGTCACTTAATTTAAGCGCTTTGATTGCCTAAATTAAGCGAATAATTTAAATTTTCCATAAACTTAAATTTAAAAAATATTTAAGATTTAATTTTTATGTTTTCCTAAACATTAAAACGAAAAAGCATAACATCTCCATCTCTTACAACATAATCTTTGCCTTCCGTAGCCATGCGCCCTGCGGTTTTTGCTCCATATTCACC
Organism: Holospora obtusa F1; assembly: GCF_000469665.2. GTDB lineage: Bacteria > Pseudomonadota > Alphaproteobacteria > Holosporales > Holosporaceae > Holospora > Holospora obtusa. The sequence continues at coordinate 7,126 of NZ_AWTR02000024.1, forward strand.
ATGATAAGCAACGTAATCTTCCCAAAAAATAACCTCTGCCCGAATAAAACCTTTCTCAAAATCACTATGAATACATCCTGCTGCTTCTGGAGCTTTTGCGCCCTCTCTAACCGTCCAAGACCGAGTTTCTTTTGGGCCCACAGTGAAAAAAGAAATTAATCCCATAGAGCGATATACCTGACAAATAATGTGCTCGAGCCCCGTATGGTCTATACTTAAATCTTTTAAAAAAACAGATCTATCATCTTGCGAAAGTTGCGCAATTTCGCATTCTACTTGTGTGCTCATCCAAACAACGGGCTTTCCATTTGCATGCTCTAAGATAGCGTCACGATAAGGAAAAGTTTTGCCCATTAAATCTTGTTCAGAAATATTGATAAGATAAATCATAGGCTTTGCTGTCAAAAATCCCAATCTAGAAAGAATAATTCGCTCTTGCAAAGTCCAATTAAAACTTTGGAGCAATTTTCCACTCTGAAGGTAGGCTAACGCTTGTTCTAGAATATGTTTAACATCTTTTCCAGATTCAATAGCCTTGTGTTTTTTGGACAATTGACGCTCTGCACTCTGAAGATCTGCAAGCAAAAGCTCTGTCTCAATAACATCCATATCAAATAACGGATCCACTGCTCCGTGTACATGTATGATTCCATCTTTTGAAAACGCACGAACAACTTGGACAACGACGTCTACTTGCCTGATGTGAGATAAAAATTGATTACCCAGTCCATCTCCTTTGCTTGCGCCTTTTACTAGACCGGCAATATCAACAAATTGAATTTGAGATGGAATAATTGACTTAGATTGAGCAGCCTTTGATAATAAATCTAGGCGGGAATCAGGAACATTGACAGAAGCAATATTAGGTTCAATAGTACAAAAAGGATAATTTTCCGCCTGAGCTAAATTACTTTCCGTTAACGCGTTAAACAATGTCGATTTTCCAACATTAGGAAGGCCAACAAGGCCACATTGCATCACAATTTCACCTGTTTTTAGATGAAGAAGGGGACACGATGGGTCTGCGACGCTCTTTAATTCTAGAAGATTTTCCACTAAGCCCTTCTAAATAATACAATTTTGCGCGACGAACAACTCCTCTGCGCAAAACTTGAATACTTTCTATCACATGACTATACAAGGGAAAATTTCTTTTTATGCTCACACTTCCCACAACACGTCGCACAACAAAAGAAGAGTGAAGACCGCGATTTCTTCTCGCGATACAAATTCCTTCAAATCTTTGAATACGAACACGCCCTCCTTCACTTAATGTAACATGAACACTTAACGTGTCTCCTGGTGAAAAATCAGGAATTGGCTGTTTTCCTTCCATTAGCTCAGCAATTTTCTTTTGATTAAATCGTTCTAAAAGATTCATTGTAACCCATATGAGATAACTTTTGACAGTAAGTATATCATAAAAAATTTTAAAATGCCAAGATCATAAGTAAGAGTTTGATTGTTTCAAAAAAAAATAAAACAGCTTGATCATCTATGATGTACGACCGCTTAAACTAAATTAAGCTGCTGTTTAGTCTCAACAATATGTGGTCAGGATGAATTGTAAAGTATTGAGGATAAATTATCCACTGGTTTAAAATAAGTTGCCAAAGCGTTTTTCCTTTAATAGCTTGAAGTCTTTTGGCAAAATTATAAGCTATGAGATAAGCATGCAGATGCTGTTTGAGCTGATCATGAGATGCATCATAAAAATTATTCACAGTTGCTTCTTGAGTTCTATTCATCCGTGCTCTATTGGCCCAAAAGTGCTTGATCGTTGTCTTTTGATGCTGAATATTATTTTCATTACAGACACGCTGAAATATAT
>NZ_AWTR02000023.1 GCF_000469665.2 Holospora obtusa F1
TTTTGACTTATCAAATAGTCGCTATAAATATCAAGAAGATCCAGTTTCATTTTTTGTCCTTAAAAACTTACAGACGAAAAATATGATGATTTCAAGCAGAAATCAACTATTGCTGCGTAACATAAGTTAGATAAGTGCACAGAACCTGGTTTACAAAAAGTCTATTTACTCATTTAGTCGTATCATTGCAAAAATTTTTTCAGGCAGGGGCCTGTTTTATGAGATGAACTATTAATCATTATACGTAAATTCAATCTCTTCTTTTTTCCCCCCTTCTTTTTTAAAACTACGGATGTTATTATGAACGTTAGAAGAATCTTGAATAGGGTCGTGCGTTGCAAATTTTTTTAGACAGTGTCTCAATAAAAGAAATTTCTTTTGGAATGCGCATGGGAATTATCAAAGGTGTTACGACGAATCCTTCTCTTGTAGCTAAAAAAATTAAGAAACTGAGTCAACACTCGGACAATTTTTTTGAAGATTTAGTCAAGCGAATTTGCGAAGTCGTTCCAGGATTTCCTGTTAGTGTAGAGGTGACAGCAGAAAGTAGCGACGAAATGGTGCGTCAAGGCATATGCTTTGCAGAATGGTCTTCCCAAGTTGTTGTAAAAATTCCTTTAACAAGTCAAGGATTAGAAGCTTGCTTTCGCTTAACTCAACAAGGTATTCCTGTAAATATTACGCTGTGTTTTTCTTTAAATCAGGCGTTTTTGGCTTCTCAAGCGGGGGCGACGTATATTTCTGTTTTTTTAGGAAGACTAGAGGATGATGGAAAGGATGCATTCCAGGTTATACAAGAAACGTATCAAATGTTGCAACACACTCAGTCTTCTTCCAAGCTTTTGGCAGCGTCGGTTCGCACCGCTTCACAAGTGCACAAATCTATAGTGTCAGGAGTGCATATCGCAACCGTTCCGTTTTCTGTTTTAGAAGAGATGATTTTTCATCATCTTACAGAGAAAGGAGTTAATCAGTTTAAAGAAGATAGTCAGATATTTGTATGTCCTATCTCCGCATTAGAGGCTTCTATTTTGTAAAGTTTTGGAAAAAGAACTTTTATGATTAAAGTAAAAATAAGTATGCATTTTATAAAAAAGAAAAATTATTTTCATTTTTGAGTAGGTAAGCAGTGAGTATTTTTGTTTTTTTCTTTATTTTTTTGTGTGGTGGAATTTTTATAAACAGAATCATCTTAAAAAAGATTTATGTTTTGAACCATTTTTTGAGAATATTTTTATTAAATTTGTTTTTAAAATTAATCAATGTGTTTTGGGAGTGACGATATGAATTCTTTTTACAGAACAGAGAGTTGTGGCGCGTTAAGGGCTAACCACGAAAGAAAAAACGTAAAGCTTTCTGGATGGATTCATCGAAAACGTGATCATGGTCAGCTTTTGTTTGTGGATTTGCGTGATCACTACGGTATTACTCAATGCGTTGTAGATCCTGCAAGTCCAGCTTTCGTTATTTTAGAGCATGCACCTTTAGAGTCTGTTGTTTCTGTAGAGGGGGAAGTTGTTTTACGACAAGCTCATCTTGTGAATACAAAAATAGAAACGGGAGAAATAGAAGTCAAAGCACAGCTGGCTGTAATGTTATCTCAGGCTGCACCGTTGCCGTTAACTGTCAACTCTGATGAACCGTTTCCAGAAGAGACGCGGTTGAAGTATCGTTTTCTAGATTTGCGTCGCCCAAAGCTTCACCAACATATAGTCTTAAGGGGGAAGGTTATTCAGTTTTTAAGGGAACAAATGCAAAGTCGAGGTTTTTTAGAAATTCAGACCCCTATTTTGACGGGAACCAGTCCAGAGGGAGCTCGAGATTATGTAGTGCCTAGTAGACTGTATCCCGGTCAATTTTACGCTCTTCCCCAAGCTCCTCAGCAATTTAAACAACTTTTAATGGCTTCTGGTTTTGATAAATATTTTCAAATTTCTCCTTGTTTTCGTGACGAAGATCCTAGAGCAGATCGATCTCCTGGAGAATTTTATCAATTAGATATGGAAATGTCGTTTGTGACACAGGAAGAAATATTTTCTATTCTTGAACCCGTGTTACGTGAAACATTTTTAAAATTCGCTCCTGATGAATGGCAAGTTTCTTTAGAAAACTTTCCACGTATACCTTATGAAAAAGCGCTAGAAGAATACGGGAGCGACAAGCCGGATTTAAGAAATCCATTAAAAATTTCTAATCTTTGTAAATTATTTCATAACAGTAGTTTTCCACCTTTTCAGGGCGCATTGAAGAAAAAAGGAACTATTAGGGCGTTAAAAGTTCCCGGTTTGGCACAGCAGTCTCGTCAATTTTTAAAAATGTTAGAATCTTGGGCTTTGGAACAAGGGGCGCCAGGTTTAGGGTATATTCTTAGAAAATCGGACAAATGGCAAGGTCCTCTTGTGAAATTTTTTTCTGATGATGAGCAGTTAGAATTAACAAGGGAATTTTCAGACATAGAAGGTGTAGGGGTGTGCTTTATGGCAGGACCTTGTAAAGAAGTAGAGCAATTTTTGGGAAAATTAAGAACGTATGTCTGGAAAGCCTTGAATCCTGAAGAAGAAAAAGTATTTAAGTTTTGTTGGATTGTAGATTTTCCCATGTACGAAGAAGACCCCTTAACACAATCAGTTGTTTTTTCTCACAATCCGTTTTCGATGCCTCAAGGTGGAATGAAAGCGTTAGAGAAAATCTCTCCATTAGAGATCAAGGCTTTTCAGTACGATATTGTGTGTAATGGTGTAGAACTATGCAGTGGAGCTATTCGAAATCACGATCCTGAAATTATGAAAAAGGCTTTTTTGATTGCAGGGTATGCAGATCAAGAAGTGGAGCGTCAGTTTGGAGCGTTATTGAATGCGTTTCGCTATGGAGTTCCTCCGCATGGAGGGGCTGCTCCTGGTATTGAGCGTATTTTGATGTTATTGTGTCAAGTTCCTAATATTCGGGAGGTTGTTGCGTTTCCTTGGACTCAGCAAGGAAAAGATCTTTTGATGCAAGCTCCCGGTCCGCTACCTTCTGCTAGATTAAAGGAGTTGCATCTTCGTCCACTTTCTTCGTAAAAAAAATGGGAATTTGTTTAAGTTAGATTATTGTTCTACAAATAAGAAAGATCTACCAACACAAGTCGTTAAGATTTTTTTCATGATATAGCAGATCAAGAAGTAGAGCGTCAATTTGGAGCGTTATTGAATGCTTTTGGCTATGGAGTTCCTCCGCATGGAGGGGCTGCTCCTGGTATTGAGCGTATTTTGATGGTGTTGTACGTACTCTATTAATTGAGATTGAGTTAGATAAGATTTTTTGTTACGCTAAAAAAAGTAATAAAAAAATTCTACTTTTTTCGCTTTTTTAAAAATATCGTAAATTAAGTTGAAGTTGACATTTGTGAAAAAATATATTATTTTCATAAAGAAATTTTAAAATTCTATAGCCAAGAACGTCTCTCTTCGATCACTGTATATCGTATTTTGTCTTTATTTACAAACTCGACTTAATTTACCATATCATGGATTAGGTGCTAAAATTCAAAGTACTGCTCGATAATTTTTTGATATACTTTTAAAAATTTGGTAATTTCGCTAAAATTATAATGTTGTACCGGTTAGCGGGATCAATGAATATTTTTGATTACTTCTTGTATCATCTACTTTGATTAAAATAGTTTGACAATTTTTTACTCAAGATTACTCCTGTAAATTAGGTTTATTTCAGAAGTTATACTAAGAATTCCCTATATATAGTAATTTAGAATAAAAATGGGATTTGAAAAAATACGAAAATAGCTTCGTAAAGTTTATCAAATTGGTTAATTTGCTTCTTAACCCATCTTTTCATATTAGCCTAAAATTTCTCTATTGGATTCAAATCAGGTGAGTATAGCGGTAAAAAGATGAGTTGACAACCTACAGATTCGATCAACTCTTTCGTTCTTTGAGATTGATGAAATACAGCGTTATTCATTATTACAATTTGCCCAGGTTCTAATCCTTTAATCAATACCTCTTTTACCCAAGCTTCAAATAATTTTGTATGACAAGAACCTTTCAATACCCTAGTTGCTAACATACCCAGTTATAATATTTATCGCTTTTTTTTGACAGTAAGCTTTTTCCCCTTTCTGCCCGATCCTGTTTGTGAACAAATGGTCGTCTCAATACCGCTTTCATCAATATATGCAAAACTTTCTGACGGTGTGCCTTTTATAGTTTCTTTATATAGCTTTCATTTTTCTTGGCTTGCTTGCAAGTAGATAAAGGTTTTTTTATAGTTAAAGCCTAGCTTCTTTAATCGTCGATACACAAAAATACTAGCATTAAATAGTTTTGCTATCTCTTCTATTTTTTTATCTTCATTGGTCTTTGACATAAATCCTTAGCTTTTCTGAGCCTATTTTTCCCTTACTGTCTAAGCGTGGCCTGCCTCTTGGTGCATGATCCACCACCTACTTACGCTACTTTTTGGATGTCGTGTTTTGAGTGTTACCAAGATTAATATATTCTATTACTCCCTCTCTTAGATTTAAGCTGTAGTGTTTCTTTGTCATGCTCTCTTAAAAATAGCATCTCTTTGTCCCGTTTTCAAGCTAAATTACTATATGATAAAAAACACACCTAAGTTAATCTACATTACTGCAACTAAAAATAGGATATCGGGAAAAAGCATTTCAATTTTAACACACTCTCACAACAAGTTTATGAGAACAGTCTAGTGTAAAGGTTTCAAAAATTAACTATTAAAATTTTTATGTAAAAATTTAAAAATAAAGAATAATTTCGTATGTGTCGTTTGCAAAATAGCAAATTTTTATGATAAGATTTTTTGTGCTTATTATTGATGATGAAAATCATGAAAACAGATATTTTTAAACAGCTGATTTTTACCGTGTTATGCATTTTTGCGTCCTTGACTTTCTCAAATTTGTCAACTCAAATTGGACAAAAATTGTCAGAAAAAGTCCTTACTGTTCGAGGAGTTTCAGAAAAAGAGGTGAGGTCTGACTTGGTAAGCTGGAAAACATCTTCTTTTCTTTTATCTAACGATACGGTAGAGGCTATAGGGAAGCTAGAAGAGTTTAAAAAAAAATTTTTTGACTTTTGTAAAGAACATAAAATAGATGATGCAGATCCTAATCGATACCAAGTAGAAATTGAAGATAATTGGAAAAATTATTATAAAGAATTAGACAAACGTCCGCGATACTCAGTTACCTTATCTATTTACGTAGATTCAAAAGAAGTTGAAAAGATTCGAGACGCAAAATTAAAGTTAACTTCTGCGCTTTCTTCTTTTCCAATTTCCAGTAGTTTATCCTTTTTCTATACAAATTTTTCTCCTATTAGGGATAAGATGGTCCAAGAGTCTTTTGAAGATGCGCAAAAAGCAGCTAACTGTATTGCAAAAAGTGCTGGAGTAAAGTTAGAAAAAGTTAAAACGGTTACGCAAGGATTATTCACAATTACAGATTCTGAAAAATCAAGTTATTTTAATACACATGCAACGGGAGACTATCAGAGTGGGAATTTAGTAAAAACAATTCGCACAGTCAGTACTGTAACTTTTGTGATTCGATAATAATGAGCCCAATTAATAAATACTTTATTGTCAGGAACGCCAGATGAAGAAAAATATTTTTATCAAGGTAATTTTGTTAGGGTGCTGTATATCTGGGGGGATATCCGTTTATTGTTTATCAAAACTAGATTGGGAAACAGAACATAGTACCTTAACAGTAGAGGGGTTTTCAGAAAGAGAAGTAAAGTCTGATCTTGCCAGTTGGGAAGTAGAAGTAGAACTTTTGTGTGAGGATTCGAAATCAGGAATTGCGCAATTGAACTCTTTTAAAGAAAAATTTTTTGATTTTTGTAAAAATCAAGGGATAAGAGGAATAGATGTTAATCATTTTAATATAGAAATTACTCCTTTCTCTTATGAAGAATATGTAATAAATAATCAAAAATGTTATGTTAAATTGTCGATTCATATAGATTCGAAGGATGTGGATAAAATTCAAAATGCAAAACTTAAGTTGGCTGAACATATGCCGTCTTTTTCTGTAGTCAGTCGTCTATCTTTCTTTTATACGAAATCCGAAAAGCTGCGAGAGCAAATGCTTCAAGAATCTTTTGAAGACGCTAAAAAAGTCGCGGAATGTATTGCAAAAAGCGCTTCTTTGCACTTGATAAAAGTAAAAAGTGTTACCGAATCAGACCTTATTATTTCAAACTCTACTAAACCAGAAAAAAGCGATATAGAAAAGAAAGGGTTTATAAAAAATATTTTTGTATGCAGTACTGTTAGCTTTTTATTTCGGTAGTTAAGATGTCGGTTTTGAATTTATACGGAAGAATATGTGGACGAAAGTTAAGCCCTAGGTTACAATTCGTGTATGAGCACATCCTACCGCTGGTAGATTGTACTCATAAAGTTCTAGAAAAAAGAGATGATGTTTTTTCTACGGATGAATCTTGGTGGATGGAAATTGGATTTGGAGATGGATCGCATTTACGTGCTCAAATGAAAAAGCATGCGCAGGTCCATTTTTTAGGTGTTGAGGTTTTTCGTCCTGGAATTGTGCGTTGCTTGATAAATCTTTCACAAGAAGAGCAAAATCGGCTGCATATTTTTCCTCACAGTGTTCATCTTTTGCTCCCACATTTGCCTAGAGCACTGTTTGAAAAAATTTTTATTTTATTCCCTGATCCTTGGCCAAAACAACGTCATCATAAGCGCCGTTTATTACAATCGAGTTTTTTAACGGAATGTTGGAAAATTTTGAAAAATAATGGACAACTTGTTATAGCAAGCGATGTTCAACTTTTTATTCATTGGATGCAACAACAGCTTAAAGCTCATTCTGGATTTGAATATGCTGAAGGCGCACAAACTTCTAATCCTGAGGATTGGCCAGAATGGCCTCAAACTCTTCCTTTGTCTGCGTACGCACGAAAAGCTTTGTGTAAAACATATTTTGTATGGAAAAAACTGTCTTCATGGCGTGAATTAAATTAAGACTCACTGAACAAGTGTAAAATTTAGAAAATTTAGAAGGTTTACGAATAGAAGATATGCTTCGTCCCTATAATACGTTTTTCCTAAATTATTTTAGCTAAAATAATTTTAAAAACAGCCAATTTAATGCACAATGAATCAGAAACAAAAAAATACAAAAGTAAATAGGACTATCACCACTGTTAATAACCGAGAATATTTATAAATGTTTAGTTTCTAATTTTTATGGTGTAATCTGTAAAGAACACAAGAGGACAAATTTATGGGAAATATATTGCATGCCAATGCTAAGACAACGCCAAGAATCAAAAAAAATACAATAATCTAAAGAGAGCGTCCCAACGCTTTCAAAACGCTATAACCTAAACGTCAAGACGGTTCTAAAATAGAAGAAAAGATTAAGCGTTGAAGATAAGCGCTTGGGCCCGAAACAGCCAAAGAGCATCTTGTCCTCACGGCAGCGACATGTGATTTGCCAATTTAGACGTATTTCTAAATTACCGCTTGATGATGTTTATAGTAAAAACAGTTGAATTGCAATGCAAAATATAATATATTTTTTATAAAGAGATAGATAATGTCAACGATATAGGTCCATATAAATTAAAAAGAAGAGGTTATAAATTTTATCAAAGCAGGTAACAGTCAAAAAGAAGTTTTCAGAGTTTTTGGAACAAATAAAATGACAATCAAGAGATGGAATTTACGTTATAAAAGCCAAAAAAATTTCTGCCCAAAGATACGTTTGGGTGAAAAGCCGACTATAGAAAAAAAGTTTTTTACTCAATATATGCAATTCATCATCCAGATGCTAGATTAGAAAATATTGCTCTTGAATTTGGAATAAGTGCCAGTAGTGCACGGTATTGGTTAAGGCGCGCAGGCTTTAGTTATAAAAAAGGCTTTACCTATGAGGAAAGCAAATAAAGAAAAATGAAATATACACCAAGAAGCGATAAAAATATATTATATGAAGATCTTGTGTACATTGGAAAGCAAGATAGAGCTAATCATTTGCAAAGATAGAAGATGGAGCAAAAAAGTAAAAACTTTTTGGTAAAAAGAGCGATAAATATAGTAATTTAGCTTGAAAACGGGACAAGAGAGAAGCTATTTTTAAAAGAAAATGACAAAGAAACACTACAGCTTATATCTAAGGGAACAAGTAATAGAATATATTAAGCTTGGTAACACTCAAAACACGACATGCAAGAAATAGCGTAAGTAGGTGATTGGATCAGGTACCAAGAAGCAGGCTAAACCACGCTTAGGCAGAAAGGGAAAAATAGACCTAAAAAAAGCTTAGGGTTTATATCGAAGAACAATGAAGATAAAAAATGAGGAAGATAGCAAAATTATTTAATGCTAGTATTTCTGCGTATCGGCGGTTAAAGAAGATAGGCTTTAGCTATAAAAAAATTGTTACCTACCTGCAAGCAAGCCAAAAAAAATGAAAGCGCTATAAATAAACTATAAAAGGCATACCGTTAGAAAGTCTTGTATATATTGATGAAAGCGAGATGATCATTTGTGCAGAAACAGGATGGGGCAAAAAGGGGAAAAAGCTTGCTACTAAAAGAGCGGTAAATATTATCAGCAGACAAATATTATAGCTGGGTGTGTATAAATGCACCTAGGGTATTTAATAATTTTGTCATACAAAATTATTGAAGCTTGGGTAAAAAAGGTATAGATTAAGAAATTAGAACCTGGGCAAATTGTAATAATGGATAATGCTGCATTTCATCAATCTCAAAGAACGAAAGAGTTGATCGAATCTGTAGGTTATTAACTCATCTTTTTACCGCCATACTCACCCGATTTGAATCCAATAGGGAACTTTTGGGATACTATGAAAAGATGGGTTAAGAATCAAATTAACCAATTTGATAAACTTTACGAGGCTATTTCCGCATTCTTCCAAATCTCATCTTCATGCTAAATTACTATATACAAGACTTTCTAACGATATGCCTTTTATAGTTTCGTTATATCGCTTTCATTTTTCTTGGCTTGCTTGCAAGTAGGTAACAGTTTTTTTATAGCTAAAGCCTAGCTTCTTTAATTGCCGATACGCAGAAATACTAGCATTAAATAGTTTTTTTATCTTCCTCATTTTTTATCTTCATTGTTCTTGGATATAAACCCTAAGCTTTTTTTAGGTCTATTTTTCCCTTTCTGCCTAAGCGTGGTTTAACTTTAATGGAGCCTGCTTCTTGGCACCTGATTCACCACCTACTTACGCTATTTCTTGGATGTCGTGTTTTGAGAGTTTCCAAGATTAATATATTTTATTACTCTCTCTTAGATCTAAGCTGTAGTGTTTCTTTGTCATTTTTTTTAAAAGCATCTCCTTGTTCCGTTTTCAAGCTAAATTACTATAAAGGTAGTGCTTTCTTTATTTATGCAAAGCCGTGACTAAAATATGCTATTTTTATTAAAAAATTTTTGGTAGAATAATACGGGAGTACTCAACAAAAAATATTTTTTATGGATCCACTAGCACAATTTCAAATCAAAATTTTTCTTCCGTTAACATTTTGTGGAGTAGATGTTTCTATTACAAATTCTTCGGTGTGTATGATGTTAATTACGGCATTAATTTTGATATTTTTTAAATTTTGTTTAAAACAGTTGTCTGTCAAACCGTCACGCTTACAAAGTGCCGCAGAGTTACCTATGTATTTGTTAGAACGTATGGTACAGGAAGTAAATGGAGTTCAGGGAATTCCGTTCGTTCCTATGATTTGTTCTGCATTCTTTTTTGTATTTTGTGGAAATCTTTTTGGACTTTTTCCTTATGCGTTTACAATTACTGGGCAATTAATTGTAAATTTGACATTAGCGTTAATCTTATTTATTTTCTCAACAGGAGTTGGATTATATCGTCAAGGATTTAAGTATGCGCGGATATTTTTTCCAAGAAATGTTCCCTGGGCTATTGCACCGGTTTTGGTTCCTATCGAAATAGTTTCTTATCTGTCTCGTCCTATGAGTTTATCTATTCGTCTATTCGTAAATATGTTAGCAGGACATAGTATGATGAAAATTATTGGAACTTTTGTTATCATGATGGGACCTTTTGGTATCATTCCTATGCTACTTAATATGGTATTTACTGGATTCGAACTTTTTATTGCATTTTTACAAGCTTACGTTTTTGCGATTCTAAGTTGCATTTATCTTAATGATGCTTTGTATAGTCATTAATTAATTATCTGAGCAAGCATATCGGGTTATTTTGTTTTACATTTTTTTTATGAAGAAATGATCAACAAATATTTATTTTGGATTTAGTATTTTTTTGCTTTTTTAAATTTTTAACATAACCCATAAAGCGTAAACTTTTTAAAGATTTTTATTTGCTTTAAGTCTAAGAGTTTGGTGGTGTAGTCGCGCAATTTGAGCGCACATTTCAATATCTTTATGTTAAAAACAGTTGCATTGTAATACGAAATATGATACATTCTATCCAAAAGATAGATAATGTCACCGCGTCCGTATGGTATTGATTTAAGAAAAAAGGTTATAAATTTTATCAAAACAGGTACCAGTCAAAAAAGTATCGAAAGTTTTTGGAATAAATGAAATGACAATCAGCAGATTGCATTTACGTTATAAAAGCCAAGGACATTGCCGCCCAAAAATACGTTTAGGTGAAAAGCTCACTATAAGAAAAGAGTCTTTTATTCAATATATGCAACTATAGTTATTTAGCTTGAAAACGGGACAAGGAGATGCTTTTAGGAAAAAATGACAAAGAAACACTACAGCTTAGATCTAAGTGAGAGAGTAATAGAATATATTAAGCTTGGTAACACTCAAAACACGACATCCAAGATTTTTAAAGTTAGTAAAAGTAGCGTAAGCAGGTGGTGGATCGGGTACCAAGAAAGCAGTATCCATTAAAGCTAAACCACGTTTAGGCAGAAAGTTCAAAATAGACCCAAAAAAGCTAAGCGTTTATGTCGAAGGCCAATGAAGATAAAAAATGAGCAGAAGAGAAGATAGCAAAGCTATTTAATGTTAGTATGTGTTCTGTTTATCGGCGATTAAAGAAGCTAAGATTTAGCTATAAAAAAAACCGTTACCTATTTGCAAGCAAGCCAAGAAAAACGAGAACGATATAAAGAAACTATAAAAGGCACACCGTCAGAAAGTCTTGTATATATTAATGAAAGCGGTGTTGAGATGACTATTTGTGCAGAACGCAGGATGGAGCAGAAAGGGGAAAAAGCTTTCTTCCAAAAAAAGCGGTAACTATTATCAGCGGACAAATATTATAGCTGGGTATGTTAATCATAAATCGATAGCACCTGGGTGTTTAGTTTCAAATTCTTATGGTATAACTTATAAGAAACTAAAAGAGGATAATTTATGGGAAGTATACTGCATAACAATGCCAAAACGACGCTTTGAGTCCGAAAAAAATACAAAGCTCTGTACAGAGCGCTGCAAAAATAGCAAAGCGTCTGGCCCTTCACTATTAAAACTGTTTTGAAGAGGAAGAAAGCCGGTTGTGTTCAAGATAAATGCTCTGGCCCTGCACAGCCAAAGCATTTTATCTTCAACAGAAGCAAGAGATTGTGTGTGAATTTAGGCGCGTTTCTAAGCTTCCGCTTGATGATGTTTATAGTGCTTTGAAAGAGAAGATTCTCAATCTCATGTGCTCTAATCTGCATCGATGCCTTAAAAGAAATAGTCTAAATGTCTTACCTAAAGAAGGGGCGGCTCTTGAAAAAAAGAAATGTATCCCTTTGGATTTGTTCATATTGATAGTACAGAAGGTCCGCACAGATCAGGGAAAATGCGACCTTTTTGTGGCCATTGAGCGAGCCACAAAGTACGTTTATGTCGAGCCCCATTCAAAGATGTCGGTTAACAAGTCAAGTGCATTTTTGAAAAATCTGATCGTCCATTGTTCTTTTAAAATAACGAACATTCTCATAGATAATGGGGACGCAATTTACCTATGAACTGCTTGCGCAACACCTGAAGTCAAAAAACAAAACGCACCGCCTTTGATGTGATGTGCAAGGAGCATAACATTGAGCACGGGCTCACCAAATTTAAGCATCCTTGGATCAACGGTCAGGTCGAAATCACCAATAGATCCCTCAAACACTACACAAAAAAGACTTATGTTTACAAAGATCTTGATGAGCTGAAGCGCCATAGATGACTTTTGTGCTTTATTATAATCATCAAAAAAAGCTGAAATTATTGAAATATCAGCCCCCCTTTGATATTATCATCTTAGAATTTGAACGTAACACGTCAAATTTTAATCATAATCCAAACCACATGTTGTGGGGACTAAACATTTACCTAAACTCAGTCTTTATACAAAAAATTTATATATGTCAAAAAATATGTTGAAAAAATTAATATATTTTTAATTTGACATTTTGGTAAAAAAAAAATAAAATAATTAACGTAGTCTTTATCTTTTTAAAAAATGAATGTTATTTTTTTAGTTTGCGTTTTAAATTTTATTTTTTCAATTTCTGTAGTAGCTGGAAAAATTTTTCCAGCACAAAAAACTGTAGGATTTTTTTCTGCTCCGAAATTTTTTGCTGCTTCGAAAATTTTTCCAGCACAACAACAGGCTGCACCGCAAGCTTCCGAAAATTTTTCCAGCACAAAAAACTGTAGGATTTTTTTCTGCTCCGAAATTTTTTGCTGCTTCGAAAATTTTTCCAGCGCAACAACAGGCTAAACCGCAAGCTCCGAAATTTTTTACTGTTTCGAAATTTTTTCAGCACAACAACAGGCTGCAACACCTTTTCCAGCACAACAACAGGCTGCAACACCTTTTTCAGCGCAACAACAGGCTGCAACACCTTTT
>NZ_AWTR02000022.1 GCF_000469665.2 Holospora obtusa F1
ACTGTATGCATAAAGAAAGATAATAGTAATACAAGACATCACCTAGGACGCAAGACGAGACGTGCTAAAGTCCTTTCCAAGAAGAGAATTTATGGTATACGGATCAATCAAGCTTTGGTGTGCGTTTACGACGCCAGAAATCTTTAATCACTATCAAAAAACACTGCTATCTGTCTTTAGGTGAAAATTCTCGAAATTATTTTACTCTTCTTCTTGAGTAAATCAGATTTACGATGAATCTCTTTTCTTTCCTACAATTTCTATCACCGAATGGAGTCTATCCTAATTTCTTAAAAAAATAATAAAAATTATAAAAAAAATTTAAACTGAAAAATTTTAATCATTACAAATAAAAGTTTAAATATTCGATAATCAATTTTTTTTAAAATACGGAGCAAGATAAGCGCCCGTATAGCTATTTGGACATTGACCAATCGCTTCCGGAGGTCCTTCTGCCACGATTTGTCCCCCCTCTTTTCCTCCCTCAGGACCTACATCAATGATCCAATCTAGCGTCTTCAAAACATCTAGGTTATGTTCAATAATAATTAAGGTGTTTCCTTGATCTGCCAAACGATGTAACAGTTCCAGAAGCTGACAAACATCGTTAAAATGCAGACCTGTCGTAGGTTCATCTAAAATATATAGCGTTTTTCCTGTGCTTCGTTTTGTCAACTCTTTTGCTAGCTTAACACGCTGAGCTTCTCCTCCAGAAAGCGTTGGAGCTCCTTGCCCAATTTGCACATATCCTAAACCAACTCCATCAATAACCAATAAACGTTTATGGATAGACGCAATTTCTTCAAAAAAAATTAACGCTTCCGTCACAGACATCTTTAAAACATCTCCAATATTTTTGTCCTTATATCGCACTTCTAATGTTTGCTGATTGTATCGTTGCCCCGCACACTGAGGACAGGTCGTATATACGTTAGGTAAAAAATGCATTTCAATACACAGTACTCCATCACCTTTGCAATGCTCACAGCGTCCTCCTGGAACATTAAATGAAAATCTTCCAGCGGTGTATCCACGTGTTTTGGAGTCTGGTAACACAGCAAACCAATCTCGAATTAATGTAAAAAGTCCGGTATATGTCGCTACATTAGACCTAGGGGTTCGTCCTATAGGAGACTGATCCATTTCAATCATTTTATCAATAAATTGAGTACCTAAAATTTCGCGACACATACCTTTTAATTCACGCTTTTGATTTAAATATCGAATCCCCTTACATAAGGTATCCATCACTAACGATGATTTTCCGCTGCCTGACACCCCCGTAACACCTATCATTTTTCCCAAAGGAAACGATACAGTAATATTTTTTAAATTATTCACAACCGCGTCAACAATTTTCAATTCCTTGTCAACGTGACCAGAACGTAAAATTTCAGGAATTGGAATTTTTTTCTCTCCTCTTAAATATGCTCCTGTCAAACTATCAGGATGAGCTTCTATTTCTGAAGGGGTGCCTTGCGCAATTAAGTACCCACCTAGATACCCAGCTCCGGGGCCCATATCTATGACATGATCGGATTGACGAATGGTATCTTCGTCATGTTCTACGACAATGACACTATTTCCCAAATCTCTTAAACGATGCAATGTTCGAATTAAACGATCATTATCGCGTTGATGCAATCCTATAGAAGGTTCATCTAGAACATACAAAACTCCCGTAAGGCCTGATCCGATTTGAGAGGCTAAACGAATACGCTGAGTTTCGCCTCCAGACAATGTGCTTGAAGCTCGAGATAAGGTAAGATAACTTAACCCGACATCCATCAAAAATTGTAAGCGACTTTTGATTTCTCGTAAAATAGGAGTGCTTATCACACGCTTATCTTTTTCTATCGTGAATTCTAGATGCTGAACCCAAGAAAATAATTGGTCTAAAGGCCATTTTCCTACTTGAGCAATGTGAGCACCTTGAATTTTTACGCATAATGCCGCTTTTCCTAATCGATCTCCGTGACATTGATAACAAACATCTGGATCATTTTGATCTTCTATAGAATTTTCATAGCAAAAAATATTAAGTACACCAAGCCCATCGCACACACGACATGCACCATAAGGACTGTTGAATGAAAACAACCTGGGCTCTATTTCTGGCAAACTAAATCCAGATACTGGGCAGCTCATTTTTCCAGATAAATGCAATGTAGGAGCAGTTTTTTTTTCCAAAGGCTCTACTATAATATATTGATCCCCAAGTCGTAATGCTTGTTCAACACTTTGCATTAAAGTATCTTTAAACTCCAGATCTTCTTTATTTGGAATACGAAAACGATGTATCACAATAGAAACATCATGCATAGTATTTTTTTTTAATTTAGGAAGCTCCTCAATATCGTAAAACGTATCATCAATCTTTACCTTTCCATACCCTTGTTTCTTTAATCCAGAAAAAATTGATTTAAACTCCCCTTTTTCTCCGCGTACGACAGGAGCTAATAAGACGTATTTTTCACTCTCAGGCAAAGCCATGATTCGTTGAACCATTTGACCGGCAGATTGTGGTTCAATACATAAACCCGTTTCTGGAGAATATACTTTCCCGACCCTTGCAAACAACAAACGAAAATAGTCATAAATTTCTGTGACCGTCCCCACCGTTGATCTTGGGTTATGAGAAATAGATTTTTGCTCAATAGAGATAGCAGGACAAAGTCCACTAATACTATCCACTTCTGGTTTTGGCATCATATCCAAAAATTGCCTTGCATACACAGACAAACTTTCTACGTATTTTCTCTGTCCTTCTGCATACAATGTGTCAAACGCTAAAGACGATTTACCAGATCCACTAGGACCTGTGATCACCACAAGACGATCTTTAGGAATCGTTAAGGAAATATTTTTTAAATTGTGCTGACAGGCACCGCAAATCGTGATAGAGGTTCTAGTGTCTGGTATTCCTATGGGCATTGTTTTATCGGACATTTTTTGAAACTTCCTTAAAATTTTATGTTCTGCTTTGAAACTAAAAAACATTATCTCAATATTATTTCTTTTATGAAAGAGCTTTTTGTAAAAAAATCTTAAATTTTAGGTTCTGTGAACAAAATTTAAGGAAAATATTATCATTTTTGTATGACAAAGAAAAAGAACTACCGATAAATCTTGCATTTTCGCATGCATACAATACGCATGTTTATAAAAAATTAAGTTGAGGTGTGTGAATAAGTAAACACGATACGCACTGCATCGAAGTTAAAGGTTCCCGGCTATATAATTTTAAAATTTTTTCTAGAAAAACATACTTTTTCGTAAACTTAAACTTAATTCACTATACGAAATCAGCAGCTTCGGTAAACTTTATAAAGCTAGGCTGTGTTTTTTTTGCACACAATACCATTAAATTTTTCATGTTTTTCACAAGAGAAAAATGTACAAAACGATAATTCAATAATTTATTTTTTTTTTACTTTTCTTCAATATAATATTTTATGCAAGATTTATAAACATTTTATAAAAATCATGAATAAACTTTTTTATAAACTTTTTTTCATTTCTTTTATGTGGTTAAACAATTCTTTTGCACCTCCGCCTACAGACAACGTCCAAAAAGCCAAAGATGACGCTCCCCTCTTTAGTACATCTTTTAAAAATTTTTTAGAAGGCCCTGTACGTCGGTATATTTACGCTGCGCATAATGCTTTTCCTCAAAGGGATATATTGTACGACTCAACATACAATCAAATGAGAGAAAATATAGTAAAGCAATTTCTTCTACTTTCTGCTGAAGAAAAGGAGCTCTTTTTTAACTATTTAAAACCTGATTTCAACAAGTTTATTAGTACAAAAGATTATATAAGAATTCAAAATCATATTAAGGAAGAAGATAATTTTTTGCCCGTAGATAATTTTTTTGCTGTATATAAACTTTTTGAACTTTTAGGCAAAAAATATTTAAATATCTGATATCTATAAAAAAAATTAATATTTAGGTCCCTTCCTCAATTAAGTTGACTTTTTTCGATATTTTTGAGAATTTAATAAGAATTCAAAGAAAATGTGTGTTAAATAAGACGTTATGCGTTGCGAGATGATCAGTGGAATCGGATAAAAGATAGTTTACCTGAAAAACCAGGGGGGCTGACATCCAAGGATAGCTTGTTTGTTGAGGCTGTTTTTATACCGTTAGCGTGCGAGAATTCCTTGACGTGATATGCCTAAAGAGGTTTTGTGATTTTACCATCCACACCCGATTAACCTGTTGGAGCCCAAAAAGTGTATGGAAAAAGGTCTTTGAAATCTCTGTCGAAGGACGCTAATCACGAGTGCGCGATGATTTATGCAACGATTATGCTGCCTCATCAACACATCTCAGGCTCTAGAAAAATGAAACAATCAAGGCATCGGATGCTCCTTCTGGGGGTACCAAAATTCATGCACCGTGTGATTCCTATGGAAATCCGGTTACTTTTCACCTTACACAAAGTTAGGACCATGATTTGAGGGGGCCGATGCATTGATGGATTACCTTGTGAAGGCTAATGCAGTACTTTCCGATGAAAGGGGCGGAAGAAAACTTAAAAAAAAGGATTGTGAGGCCGTGATTCCACCTAAAAAGAACCGTTTGGAGCCCTCAAATTTAATAAATATCTTTTCCCATCACTTGATCGAGAACTTTTTTGCTAAACTCAAGGCAGTATCGCTCCATTGCCATACGCTATAATAAAACGTCTTCAAATTTTTTAGGCGCCGTTCACTTGGCTTCAATTTTGTGGTTTGGCTTAATTGAGGGGAGGCCCTGATTTAAATTGTCAAAAGAACACTACTTTCTGGGCGCCAATATAAAAACACTTGACTATCCCAGGTAATAGGGCGTTCTGCAAGGCGCATTAAATTTGGTTGAGTAGCCAACACAACATGCCCTGAAGAAAGCGTTACGTAATAAATCGATACGTCTCCTAAGTAGGCAACATCAGTGACAATACCTTGAGTCAAGTTAGAACTATGTTCAAGCCTTTGGACGGAAAGAATAATTTTTTCTGGACGCACAGTTACGTGAACATCTGCACCTACTGGAGCACTGGAAGAGTAAGAAACTTCTATTTCTTGATCTAATGCAGGACAATATACATACACATAATCTTCCGAAGTTCTGGTAACTTGTCCTCTAAAAACATTTATAGATCCTATGAATTTTGCTACTGAAAGTGAATTGGGGTATTCGTAAATTTCTCCAGGCGTTCCAACTTGCTTAATGCGTCCTGCCTCCATAATTCCGATGCGAGAAGACATCGTCATTGCTTCTTCCTGATCATGAGTCACAACTACGAACGTAATTCCTAACTGCTCTTGAATATTCACAAGCTCAAACTGAGTTCGTTCTCGTAATTTTTTATCTAAAGCCGCCATGGGTTCATCTAAAAGTAACACTTTTGGTGAGCTAGCCAAAGCTCGCGCCAAAGCTACTCTTTGCCTTTGTCCACCAGAAAGCTGTGACGGCTTACGATGAATAAATTCACGCATATGAACTAAATCCAACATTTCTTCCACTCGAGCTTGAATTGCGCCAGAAGACCACTTTTGTGTACGCAATCCAAATGCAATATTGTTCATAACCGTCATATGAGGAAAAAGAGCGTAGGATTGAAACATCATATTGATGGGAAGCTGATACAACGGCGTTAGCGCAACGTCAATATCATTGACGTAAATTTTTCCTTTCGAAGGTTTTTCAAGTCCAGCTAATAACCTAAGCAACGTTGTTTTTCCACACCCAGAACCACCCAAAATCGAAAAAAACTCTCTTGAATAAATTTCTAAATCTAAATCTTGAATAACAGGAACATCGCCATAATACTTAGACACATCACAAATACGAATCATCGGATCACCAAAAACTTTTTGATTTTCTAAATCTAATAAAACTCGATTCATAGTTTACGTATATCCTTTAGAGTGCCCGCTGCCAGATTCGAACTGGCACGACCAAAAGATCGGCAGATTTTAAGTCTGCTGCGGCTACCGTTACGCCAAGCGGGCATCTGTATAGAGATTATACCAAAAAAAAAATCAAAAAAAAGCCCCCCATCCCTCAAAATTTTATTTGACTTACTTTGTTTTTTTTGAATTTGGGTACTTAAGTCATAGCTAAGCTAGTAAAGATACTCCCTTGAACACGAAAAAGCACACAATACAATACTGTTCCGCATTTAGATTGTCGTCGAGAACATGTTTTGAGGCATCAAAATATTCAAAATTATATCCGATGGCCACATCAATAAACACAGATATTTTGGTGTCAAGTGCAACAGTATTGCCAATATCGTGAACATGAAAATAGGGGAAAATAAAAAAGAGTCTCGAAAAAAGCATGTTAAACCAAGAAAACTCAGAAAAAATCAATAATATATTTGCGCAGCAAATTTAATGTGATTTTCTCTATTTACAACATGAAATTGAGATGAAAACAGCTTCCAAAAAGGTCTAATAATCAACACAATAGATCAAAAATAAAATTGTTTAATTTTTCAATACACGAAATCTCAACACAATTTAAATTTAGAAATATACGTTTTTTAAGTTAGAAAATAGAAGCACCTTCTTCACTTTTTTGATTGATTTCCAAACGACGCTCATTAAGGTGTTTGATTTTGCGATGCAGTGCTGAACGCTCCATACCAATCTTTTTTGCAACAACAGAGACATTTCCATTTTCTTCCGAAAGTCGGTATGAAATATAAAAATGTTCAAACATACATCTAGCATCCGTTAATGAAAGCGAAAACAAATCTTGATGCATAGAATTATTAAAAGGGATCATAAAAGGAAGTGCAAAATTTTCTACGATTAAACTATCACCAGTTGTAACAATTACCGCATTTTCTATCACATTTGAAAGTTGCGTAATGTTTCCAGGCCACTCATATAACTGCAACGCACGCAAAATCATGGGATCTAGCGGTTTAATAGGTTTTTGGTAATGTAGAGAAAAAAGAGTCATCAAGTGCTCTATCCATAATCGAATATCTTCTTTGTGATGACGAAGCGCTTTAAGAATAAAATAATTAAGCGTAATCCGATCAAAAAATTCCTTAGAAAAACCGAAAGACTGTGATAAAAATTTTTCTTGAGCAGTAGCCAAAAAACGCACATTTAATGGAACCAAAATTTTTCCGTTAACTCGATAAATCCCGTTTAAGTCCCAAAGTTCCGATAGCATTTTTTGTAACCGATCATTCAAAGCATCCGCGTTTTTTAAAATTATTGTTCCTCCTTGTGCACGCTCAAATATTCCAACACGCTCTACAATTTGATTATGCTCTATACCCAATAACTCTGGCTCTGTCGAAGCGTTTAACTCTTGTGCCTCTAAAATTAAAAGAGGCTGCTCTCTTCTGGAAGATAATCGAACCATTTCTTTAACGATTGGAGTTTTTCCCGTACCATTTTCTCCCAAAATTAGTACGCGGGCATCCGTAGATGCTAATCTCACCAAGGGTTGCGCCAAAGAAAAAGGCCAGGGATTTTTTTCAGTTGTGGTCGTTACTTTATGGATATGAAGTTGCGCGTGTTCTAATCCATGACGAACGCTTAAAAGCAACCGATCTAAATCAAAAGGTTTTTCCAAAAAATCGTACGCTCCTCGTTTAATGGCTTTTACTGCAAGTTCCAACGTTCCATGACCACTGATCATAATAATAGGGATTAAAGGAGAAATTTGCTTGATTCGTTCTAACAAATTGACGCCATCCCAAGAATCTTTTCCAAACCAAACATCCAATAAAATCAATTGAATACTTTCTGTTTTTATTTTTTTTACTGCTTCATCTGGCGTTTGGGCGATATGAGTCTTAAATCCTTCATCGCCTAAAATACCCTTTAGCGTTTTGCAGATTTCTTTGTCGTCATCTACAACCAAAATTGTATACATTGATCCCCTCCTTTTTTATAAAGTTATTCCTAGAAACAACTCAAAACTTTAACTATAAGAAAGCGTAGAAGAAATTTTTGCAGTATATACAGCCTCCGCTACTAGTTTTTCTCCTATTTTAGCTTGCCCATGAAATGTCCATACGTATCCTCTTGCTTGCTCTTTTTGTACACAAAGTTTCAAAGTATCTCCAGGACCTACTGGATTTCTAAATTTTGTTTGATTTAACGACATGAAATACACTATGTGATCATTAAAGGTCAGATTTAAAGAATGCATTACTAAAACCGCTGCTGTTTGCGCCATAGCCTCTACGATCAAGACTCCGGGCATTACGGGACGTTCTGGAAAATGTCCCATAAAAAAATGCTCATTTATTGTAACATTTTTTATACCCACTGCGCGCTCCCCTGGAATAACGTCTACTACGCGATCGATCATAAGCATAGGGTAGCGATGCGGAATATATCTCATGATCTCTTGTATCGTAAATTCTTTTGCTGTCTCAGCTAAAGATGCGGGAGAAGTTACAAAATCCATAATATTATCCTTTATTATTTGAAAACAATTTTTGTAAATAAATAATTTGTCTTTTCCATTGTTGAAGAGGAATAGCAGGAATTCCTGCTATTTTTGTACCAGAAAGTGTGGAGCGCATTACACCACTTTTGGCTGCTACAACCGTACCAGAACCTAAACGAACTCCTGGAGCTAACCCTACTTGCCCTCCTAACATACATTTATCCTCAATAACACAACTTCCAGAAATGCCTGTTTGTGCTGCTAACACGACATCATTTCCTAGCTGAACATTGTGTGCAATTTGAACAGTATTGTCTATACGCACTCTGTCGCCAATTACTGTATCATCTAAGGTTCCGCGATCAATGGTGGTATTTGCTCCTAACACAACATCAGAACCTATGCGTACTTTTCCCCAATGAGGAATATCCACAGGCCCTGAATCTGTCATCAAAAATCCAAAACCTGATTGACCAATGCGCGCACCAGAATGGATATGTACTCGATGCCCTAGCTCTGCATGAAATAAAGTTACATGGGCATCAATACGACACTCTCTGCCTATAACGACTCCTTTTCCCACCACTACGTGTGCTCCTAATACACATTCTTCCCCCAATACAACATCTTCCTCTATGACTGTAAACGGTCCAATATAACAAGATTTAGGGATTTGCGCACTGGGGTGCACCCATGCAGAATCATGGATTCCTGAAGATTTTTTTAAAACAACATGAGCGTCTAAAGCCTTCATAAGTCTTACGCAATTTTCCCAAGGTTTTTGACAAATCAAAGGAATTGTGTGAGAAGGTAAAAAATTCTTGTGTTCTGATCGAACAAAACATGCTCCCGCATGACACTGGGCACCATCGTTCAAAAGATCTAATCGATCCAAAGAAGTCACTTCATCAGAAGTTGCATTTTTAAATGACGCAATCCCAAAAAATTTTTTTTCTGAAGACACGTTCAAGATTTCGGTATACCTACAAATAAACGAAACATCAAAAACAAAAGATATTTTCTTATTTTTTACCTCTAACATGGTCACTTAGCCCCTGGGACATACTCTTTTAATGTACTGATACGTTTTTCCATCAAACGCGCAACTTCCGATGTAAGGTCTACAATACTTATATTAATCTCTGATCTATCAACATGAAGCACAATGGCAGCATTAAGAACTAAAGAAATACCATATTTGGAGCATAAATCATCCAAAATTCTTTGCATTTCCTGATCTAAAAACTTAATTACGGATTGTTCTGCAACGTAAAATTTTTGTTGCATGTCTGTGTGAGATTGCTCAAGCTTTGTGAGACGCCCTTCTAATGTCTTTTTTTTTTCATTATAGGTTTTCTCTTCAAGAGATCCTTTAAGTCCTTCCAATTTTCTCCATTCTTTTTCCAAATCAGTTTTTTCACGAATAAGTTTATTAGAAATTGACGTTTTCCACCCTTCCATATCTTTTCTCCATACACGATATGCGGGTAAAATTTCTACGATTCCACTTAAAGAAACGATACCTGTTTTTTTAATGCTAATATTTTTACTAGCTTCTCCCTTTTTATCTTGAGAATCTTCACCATACACTCCATTACATATGAAAAAACAAAAAAATGCCCCCAAAAATCGCTTGCATCTTTTACTTGACTGAACTTTTCTTATTTCAAAGCATTCTGTATTTGAAATCAAATTTATTTTTTTTTTCAAAATCATCGATGGTTTATTTTTTATCACACCTTCCTTTGATCATCATAATTTTTTTACGAAAAATCAAGTACTCTCATTGACAATATTTTTTATAATATTTTTAAAATTTAAGGATATTCATGTGCATTTTGTAAATATTAAATTTTTAATAATACGATTTTTATGAGAGAGCTACGTTTTGATCTTTTTTCACCTTATTTTTAGGACAAATAAAGCCAAAAATTTTCATAAAAAGAATCAAAAGTATGGATGCGTTATCCAGTGAGTGACTTTAAAGCAACTTTATCTTTGATTTAGGGGAAAATTATTGGCTAAAGCTGTAAAAATTTTTGTGTTCATAAAGGAGTCTATTAATCCAACTGCGTCAAGTTTGCTCTCAACCTACGCTCTCATCCCCTATAGCTTTTTCGTCGTTTGATTTCTAAAACAAGATGAAGTAAACTTGAAAACAATCTTATTATTGAAATGAATTTTATCATGTTTGGACGATTGGGTGTTGCGGTGCGTAGTGCGGTACAACGGATTGGAGGTGGATCTGTTGTTACTCAAAAGGATATCGATAAAACGCTGCGAGAAATTAGAATTGCGATGTTAGAAGCCGATGTATCTCTTTCGGTAATAAAGACATTTTTGCAAAAAATACAAGATCAAGCGTTGGGTCAAAATGTTATGAAGTCTTTACGTCCTGATCATTTGATAAGTAAAATTGTGTACGATGAAATGTTATCTTTGGTGCATAATGACCCAGTACAATGGACTCAAAATTCTTCAATTCTTATTATGGGGCTACAAGGAAGTGGAAAAACCACTTTGTGTGGAAAATTAGCTTACATGTTCAAAAATCAAAAATTTTCTACGCTTTTAGTTTCGTTAGACCCTTATCGTCCTGCAGCTCAAACACAACTTTCTGTAATTGCAAACAGTATCGGGGTAGATGTTCTTCCCAGTTTAAAGGGAGAAGATGTGTATGCGACCGCAAGACGAGCATTGATAAAAAAATCTTCTTATGATTATATTATTTTTGATACAGCTGGACGTTTACACGTTGATCAAGAGCTAATGCAAGAGCTGATAGGTTTACAAGCATTAATTCAGGCAAAAGAAAATTTACTCGTATGCGATAGTTTGATGGGACAAAGCATCACAGATGTTGCTAAATCTTTTTCTCAATTGTCTCTTAATGGGGTTGCGTTGTCAAAATTAGATGCAAATCACAAATCAGGAATTATTTTATCTTTAAAATCTTTGCTGAACCTTCCGATTAAAGCTTTAGGCACGGGAGAAAAACCTCAAGACTTTATGCAGTGGGACGCAAAACGCGTCATTAGTCGTATACTAGATCAAGGAGATATTACGGAGCTTGTTCAAAAAACCACGCAACTTCTTTCTCAAGAAAATCATGCACAGCAGTTAGCTCGTCTCCAAAAAGGAATATTTACACTGGATGATCTGGTAATTCAGATGAATGCGATGCAAAAAATGGGAGGATTATCGTCAATATTAAAGCTTATTCCTGGTATGGGAGGTATTTTAGAATCTTTGCAAGGTAAAGACGTGTCGTTTAAAAAAGAAAAAGCTATTTTATCTTCTATGACCCCAAAAGAGCGCAAAGATCCTAGAATATTAGATGCTTCTCGA
The DNA here is from genome assembly GCF_000469665.2 of Holospora obtusa F1. Lineage (GTDB taxonomy): Bacteria > Pseudomonadota > Alphaproteobacteria > Holosporales > Holosporaceae > Holospora > Holospora obtusa. The sequence continues at coordinate 11,765 of NZ_AWTR02000022.1, forward strand.
AAAAAACGCATAGCTAAGGGAAGTGGAACTACGGTTCAAGACATCAATCAATTATTAACTCGTTTTATGGAAATGAAAAAAATATTCGGAAAATTTCCAAAATAGCACCTTCGATAATCAATAAAACTCACGCGCATAGCTTACCCCCCACGACATACGTTTTAGCTCAACAGTTTAGGTATTTCATTCAGGGGTGCATGGAATTATAAGTCTTAGGCACCCCTTAAAGAAGAACATCGGAGATTTTAGTTTTTTTAGAAAAAGTCGTTTTTTTGAATTTAAGCTAAATTCCAGTAGATACTGCCCAAATTAAGGACTAGAATAAGTCTCTCAATTTTATCCGCGCGCCATGCGTTTTTATAATGCACAAACCTTAAAATTTAAAATTCGAAAACGTACGATCAATTCCTCATCTCATTATTGATGGCATTCGATAATCCAAGACTCCTTGTGACCATATTCGTGTAAAATTTCTATATGAGTTTCAACGTCCGCGCCTAAAAACTTTACGTTCAGAGTACTGAGCTTGACTATTTTCTGCATGTCCAGTCTTGATTTCACAGCCTTCTTATGTCTTGTAATATCGGCGTAGATTTTAGTCTGATGCGATACTCAATCATAAAGTTAGCATATCTTGACCAGAGATAATGTGTCATAAAATCTATCGACGGCAAGTATGATCTTGGTGTCAGCAAGAATTATTGCCATCACCTCTTTCATGAGCGATTTTTCACCTCAAACCCCTGACTCCTTGGTTTTAACCACCTTCCAAGCAATGGGAATAGCCCTTTCTAAAGTCTGAATCCAGGCCATAAGGCATTCAAAATCGTCAGAAATTTTACTTTGATTCAGCATGAGGATAATGATTTGCTCATTTCTGGCGGTCATATTCATAATTTCTTGCACAAAATCATTCATCACATAAAGGACTTAATGACTCATCTTAGCACCTTTCAAAATTTGAAGTTCATTGAACATTAAAACATTGGCTTTTAACAATAGTTTTTGTTTTATTACAAAATGATTCAATGAGGTTTTCACTTTCAATAATTC
>NZ_AWTR02000021.1 GCF_000469665.2 Holospora obtusa F1
GCATCGCTTAAATAATGGATGATTGTAATAGAATTTTTAAGAAAGTCAAACATCGATAGCAATGGTTACAAAAATGTTAATGATAGGTTATGTCCCCCTATCTAAGAAGAATAGTTGAAAAAAATATAGAATTAAGAGACGCTCTTTATACATATGAATAGTTGAAAAAATATAGAATTAAGTGACGCTCTTTATACATATGTGTATCGATAATATAGCAAAAACTGTTGGATTATAATAAAAAAAGCATTAATTGATTGATATACTCCCTGGCAGAACTCAATTTTCTGCCTAATTCATTGCTTTATAATTTGCCCAAAATTTCTCGATTGAATTTAACTCAGGTGAATAAGGGAAGCATTATCCATGATCACAACTTGTCTAGTGTTTAATTCTTTTATCAAACACTAGATCTACTTCATATTCGAATCAATATGAGTTCTTTCGTAATATTTATCGCTCTTTTTACCAACAAGTTTTTCACTTTTTTTTGCCTCATCCTCTATCTTTTCAAATAGTTAGCTCTATCCCGATTTCATCAATGTATACAATATTTTAACTGATATATTGTATCGCTTCTTGGTGTGTATCTAAGTTTTCTTTATGTGTTTCCACATCGATGAAGATTTTTTTATAAATAAAGCCTTGCGCGCCTTAACCAATACCGTGCTCCACTGGTACTCATTCCAAACTCACGAGCACTATCTGCTGATCTAAAATTTGGATGATTAGTTATATATTGAATAAAAGACTCTTTTTCTATAGTGGGCTATTTATTCCAAAAATTCTCGATTCTTTTTTTTACTGTTACCTGCTTTGATAAAATTTATGACCTTTTCTCTTAAATCTCACTCTCATCTACCTTTTTAGACAGATATATACTATATTTGAATTATAATTCAATTGTTTTTACTGTAATTAAGCATATTCGTCTAAAAAATCATCCTTTTTATGCGATTTGTAAAGTTCATAAAATTCAGCATAGGCTTACACACTTTAAAACATCCTTGGACCAATGGAAAGGTAAAAGTTACAAACAGAATCGTTAAACAATATACAAAAAAAAATATATTATTATCAGTACTTTTAAGAACTTAAAAATCATTTCATGGCTTTTTTTATAGTATAATCATCAATGCAAACTTAAATTATTGAAATATCAAACTTCCTTTGATATTTATTCTTAAAGATTTTGAGCTAAATCCGTCAAACTTTAATCATAATCCAAAACATATGTTGTTGGGACTGAACACTTACTTACACAGCAGATCTATTACAAAAATCGTGAACATAAATAATAGACGCGCAGAGAACTTTTTTGGATCGTAAAGAAAAAAATTTTTTTAAAGTATCAAAGATCATTTACGCAGTAGATTGATTATTGGGTACTTTTTTTCTAAAAACAAGAGTTTTGACGTTTAGATAGATTTATGTCAAAATACGACTATATAGTTGTAATTCCGAAAACTGCATAAGGAACGGTATAGTACGCAAGGTTCAGAGCTATAAGTGTAAGGAATGTGGTTATAACTTTGTTAAAGGTGACAAGAGGCGAAAAAAGGGAGACGGCTGTTAAAAAAGCTTTATGCGTCATTTTATACTCTTTAGCTAAGGCATCTTTTAACATGATGGGTAAAATTCTTGGACATTCTGCTTCTATTATATACAAAGTGGGGGGTGGCAGAGATGAAAAAAATACAAAAATCTGAGGTTTCAGGTCACATTCAAGCAATGAAATTTGATGAAATGTGGTATTTTTTCCAAAAAAAAATCGAAAACTCTGGATTATCAAAGCCGTTGATCATAGCGCACGGAGAAGAATTTCCTAGGTTACAGGGAATCGTGATGCTGAAACGTTCAGACGACTTTACGAAAAAGTCAAACATCTGAAAAATTGCACATTTTATACTGATGATTGGGATGCTTTCTCTAAAGTTCTACCAAAAAACCGCCATAGTATTGAAAAATCAGGAACTGTATAGAGCAGATAATAGTAATACAAGACATCACTTAGGACGAATGACAAGACCTACTAAAGTAGTTTCCAAGAAGGAATCTATGGTATACGGATCAATTAAGCTTTGGTGTGCGCTTACGACACCAGAAATCTTTAATCACTATGAAAAAACATTCCTATCTTTAGGTGAAAACTCTCAATTTACGATATATAAAAAAATCAACAAAACCAGCGTTTGAATGCACTATTGTTTATGCCTTGATCTTTCTGGCTATTTTTAGTAAGCTTTGGGGCTTTAAACTTCGTAACATTTTGGATACGATCTGTGATGCATTTTCAAATCCTGCCAAATATTTTCTCAATAAACTGAATGCATGTTCTTTACTTTACACCTGTAGAAAATATGGCATAATCAAAATCATCGAGGTCACTTCTTTGAGCAAATTGTATGAAGCGTTATTATTTCAATGACAAAAAAATCAAGATAATATTTTTTTCATGATTGTGTTAAAGAAAAATAAGATACTCACATGTGTTTTTTATTTTGGGTTTGTTTTTTTGTATCTTCCAATTTTTATTACATTCCTTTATTCTTTTAATAGTTTAAGCACAATGAGTTGGGCTGGGTGGTCCTTTAAATGGTATCACTTGTTATTTCAAAATCCTTTGCTTATGAGAGGATTCGTTGTAAGCATAAAAATTGCTTCAATTTCTGCCACTTTCGCGACGATATTAGGAACGTTATGCGCCAGTCAAGGAGGAGCAAACAAAGGGGCGCACTCTCATTTGGTTTGGATGGCCAGCTTATCTTTGGTGATTCCTGAAATTGTTATGGGGCTGTCATTATTATTATTTTGGGTCGCAATTATGAAAATTTTTCCTCAGTTGACGAGAGGATTTTGGAGTATATTCGTGGCACATACAACTTTGGGAACTGCTTACGTAACTGCTATTGTGAGGTCTCGTATAGTCAGCATTGACCCAGCGCTTAGTGAGGCAGCTATGGATTTGGGAGCTCGTCCTTATAAGGTATTTTTAGCGATTAAGTTGCCGTTATTAATGCCTGCGTTAGCTTCTGGATGGCTTTTAGCGTTTATTCTTTCATTTGATGACGTTGTTTTAGCAAGCTTTACTTCAGGTCCAGGGTACACAACTCTACCTCTAGTTATTTTTTCTTATCTTAAAATTGGATATACTCCGCAAATTAACGCACTTGGAAGTCTGATTATCTTGACGATTAGTTTGCTGATGTCAGGAATTTGGTATATCATTTATCGAAGAGGTTCCTCATTTGAGGCTTAAATGAATGCAAAAAAAAGCTCCCTTGTCGTTGTTTGGGGAAATGCTAAAGGAGGGGTAGGAAAATCTACGCTTGCTTTACATTTTGCGCTTCAGTGTATGTACGAAAAGTTAAGTGTTGCATGTTTTGATATAGACGGAGATCAAGGAACATTGTTTCGTAGTATAGAAAACCGTAAGCAATATTGTCAGCAACAAAATTTATCTCTTCCGGTTCCTGAAATTGTTCGTTTTTGTCCAAGCACTTATTCTACTGTAGATATGGCCAAACAAGCATTGGATGCGTGTTTAGAGATGCATCAACATGTGGACCTTTTGGTTATCGATACACAAGGCAGTGATACATTGTTAGGACGATACGTGCATCAAAAAGCAAGAGTTTTAGTAAGTCCTATCACGGAAAGTCCGTTAGATTTAGATTTATTTGTTAACATTAGTCAAATTCAAGATCAGTCTCATCTTACACTTCCTTTTGGAAGTTACGCTAATATGGTGTGGGAACAGCGTGTTGCAAAAGCTTCTCAAAGTAAAGAGCATCTAGAGTGGGTTGTTGTGCGCAATAGAGTAAATCATCAAATCTCTCGTACGCAAGTACATATAGAAAAAATTTTAAAAAGTTTATCTCCTAGAATAGGGTTTCATTTGGGGCCGAGTATTGGAGATCGATGTATATTTCGAGAGCTATTTTCGTATGGATTAACAGTTATGGATAAAGACGGACTCACAACCTTAGCTCATATTACTGCTCGTCAGGAAATAAGAAGTTTAACTCAATACATTTTATCTCTTTTAAAAAAAGTAAATACACATTCTGACATTAGAAGAACAACATAAAAGTTTTACTTTCACATATATTTTTGAAGAACAAAGACGACTTCTTCAATCCACAAAATAGATTATAAAAAGAGTATCAAAATAGGTTAATTTAATTAAGAGGTATTCTTTTTTGTTTTCTTGTAGGCTTCGTCCTCAATTAAGTTGATTTTTTTCGATATTTTTTGAAAATTTAATAAGAATTCAAAGGAAATGTGTGTTGAATGAGAGGTTATGTATTGCGGGATGATTAGTGTGATCGTATAAAAGAGGAGAGTTTACCTGGAAAACCAGGGTGTGTGGGCGTGACAGCCAAGAACAATTTCATGTTTTTTGAGGCTGTTTTATACCATTACCGTGGAAGAATTCCTTGACGTGATATTTCCAGAGAGTTTTTTTGATTTTAAAGCCACCCATACCCGCTTTATCCGTTGGAGCCAAAAGAGCGTATGGAAAAAGGTTTGAATACGTTTTTTCATGGCCTGTGACAATGGCGCGGTATTTTCTTAAGTTTAGCAAAAAAATTTTCGATCGAGTGACGGAAAAAGATATTTATCATAATTCGACTGCTTTTGCTATAAAACCAAAGCCCTTTGGAATCTTTTAGCTAAAATCGGACAAAAAATACTCGCTCACTGCGTTAAAATTACTAAGATCCTGACTAATAATGGAGCTCAATTTACCTATGCGCTTTTAGCTGAGCATTTTCGTCCTAAAAACAAAACCCATCCTTTTGATACGATTTGTAAAACTTATAAAATCGAGCATAGGCTTACACAATTTAGACATAATTGGACCAATGGTGAAGGTTACAAACAGAATTATCAAACAATATACAAAAATAACATATTATTATCAGTATTTATAAGAACTTAAAAAAATATTTTATTAATTTTTTTTATATTGTAATCACAAACGTAAACTTAAATCATTAAAATATCAACCTCCCTTTGATATTATTCTCTCATCTTACGTAGCACCTTTCAAAATTTGAAGTTCATTGAACATTAAAACATTGGCTTTTAACAATAGTTTTTGTTTTATTGCAAAATGATTCAATGAGATTTTCACTTTCAATAATTCTAA
>NZ_AWTR02000020.1 GCF_000469665.2 Holospora obtusa F1
GTGAAAACCTCATTGAATCATTTTGCAATAAAACAAAAACTATTGTTAAAAGCCAATGTTTTAATGTTCAATGAACTTCAAATTTTGAAAGGTGCTACGTAAGATGAGTAATTAATAATCATATTCCTTACACTTATAGCGCTGAACCTTGCGTACTATACCGTTCCTTATGCAGTTTTTGGAATTACACTTCTTGCAATGCATTGCTGATGACCTTAATACGACACTATAGTCGTATGTTGACATAAATCTATCTAAACGTCAAAACTCTCAAAATTTAATTTAGGTTTTGTGAACGCACTTATAGTAAATTAAGTTGAGATTCACAAACAGATAGATAAAAATACGGTCCCGCCCCTTAAGTTGACTTTTTTCGATATTTTTTGAGAATTTAATAAGAATTGAAAGGAAATATCTGTTAAATGAGAGATTATGCGTTGCAAGATGATAGTGGGGGGCGAATAAAGGAGAGTTTACCTAGAAAATCAGGGTATTACAGCCAAGGATGACCGCCTGTTTGTTGAGACTATTTTATACCGTTACCGTGAGGGAATTCCTTGGCGTGATTTACCAGAGAGGTTTATTGATTTTAAAGCCATCCACATCCGATTTACCCTTTGAAGCCAAAAAGTTGATGGACAAAGGTCTTTGAAATTCCGTCTCAAGACGATGATCATGAGTGCGCGATGATCGATGCAACGATTGTGCCGGATCATCAACACAGCACAAGCTCTAAAAAAAAGCATCATCAAGCCATTGGACGTTTTTGAGCTTCAAAATTTATGCACCGTGTGATACCCATGGAAATCCGGTCTCTTTCACCGTACACAAGGACAGGACCATGATTTGGAAGGGAGGGGATGCGTTGATGGATCGCCTTTTGAAGGCTGATACGATGCATGTCGATAAAGCGTACGATGCCGATGAAAGGGGGAAAGAAAACTTAAAGAAAAGGGGCGTGATTCCACCTAAAAAGAACTGTTTTGAGTCTTGAAATTATGTAAATATTTTTATAAATTTCATCACTTGATTGAAAATTTTTTCGCTAAACTTAAGGCAGTACCGCGCCATTGCCACACGCTATGATAAAACGTCTTTAAATTAAGCCATACTCAGATTAAATAACGTTTACGCATTTTGTATCTATCTTTATGTATCTTATCACGATGAGAACTTTTTCCTCCCTTTCTTCCCCATATTTTATTTTTCCAACGTTGATCCGTTTGTATGATATCATGCGGTAATTTAACCTTTTTGCATAAGCTGATTATATTTCGTTAATTTATTTTGCTATCATTAAGCTATGCTTGCTAAACTTATTTTTTTTTCGTATGCTACAATTCGGTAGTGTAGTAAGAGGTTTGATGTCTGAGTTTGCGCTTCGTCCCGCACATGTTTTATTAATTTTTTATTTTTTTGTATCAATCAATCTTTGAGTTTAGCGTTAGGTATAGAAAAACAAAAAATAAATATTCGTTTGAAAAAGAGTATCCAAAATCTTCGTCAGCTTTTGACGATATCGACGAAGTAAAAGCTGGAGTAAAATTTTTATCAGTTTTTCGTTTATTAGTTGACGAATATGTGGATCGTATTGGTGCAAAAGAGATGCGAAAAATGTTAGAAGGAGCGATCAATGGAATGTTGAGCTCATTAGATCCTCACTCGGGTCTTGTGCCACAAAATCTTCTTGATGAGATGGAAGGAGAGTTTGGTGGGCTAGGTATTCAAATTTCTCCTATTTTAGTTCAAGGCACTGATCGAACTGAGTTAACCATTGTTTCGATTCTGGAGGGAAATCCAAAAACACCGGCACAAATTTCAGGACTTAAACCAAAAGACGTTATTATTGCCATCGATAACACGTTTTATGATCGGTATGATGAAGCAGTTAAAAAGATGCGAGGCGCTCCCGGAACAAAAGTAGTCTTAACGATAAAAAGAAGAGTAATGGAGAAGGATAAGATTTTTAATATTTCCTTAACTCGTGCTGTAATTAAAGTTGATTCTGTGAAGTACCGTCTTGAGCCTAATAGCAATACAGGGTATGTACGCATTAATGTATTTGATTCTAAAACGGGAAAATTGGTGGAAAAGGCATTAAAAGATCTGTACAAATTAAATCCTAATCTAAATAGTCTTGTCATTGATTTGCGTAATAATCATGGGGGATATCTTGATCAGGCAATAAAAGTAGCAAGCTTGTTTTTGTCTTCTGGGGCTGTCGTGCAAGTCAAAGACAAGAAAAATTTACGTGTACATTCAGTTGTTCCCGGGAAAGTGATTGTAGGAAAAAATGGAATGTACGATGCCGCCATATTGGTGCTCGTAAATGGATATTCTGCTTCAGCTTCGGAAATACTAGCTGCTGCTTTAAAAGATCACAATCGTGCAATTATTGTGGGAAAGATGACGTTTGGAAAGGGATCTGTGCAAGATCTTAGAGTTCTTGATCCTCATTTAGCATTTAAGTTTACCTCTAGTCGTTTTTATTCTCCTAAGGGATTCCCTATTCAAGGTGCCGGAGTTATGCCACATGTTGTGCTTAAAACTCCTCAAGATTCCTTGGATTCAGATAAATTAGATATTAAAGAAAGCAGTCTTCCTGGTGCGCTTGAAAGAAAATCTTTAGATCAAACAACTCTACCTTTTCAGCTTCCGATCGATTCTGATTTGTCTAAGAAGAAAAAACCTTCTGGGTTTGGAGTTCCTGTTGACGATTCTATTTACGTTGCGCAATCTTCTGGTGAGAAAGATAAAGTCGTAAATTTTACAGAGTCCTTAGAGCCAGATTACGAACTTTTGCAAACGATGGATTTAGCAAAAGCCTTAGGGCATCAATTTGAACAATACGTATCAAGGTCTTCCCGTGAAAAGAAAAAATAATCTATGGATGATTCCTAATCTTATTTCTCTGCTTCGTATCGTATTGACGCCAGTTATTTGTTTTTTGTTGTTGACTCAAGATACTCGTGCTAGAAGTTATGCTTTTATTATTTTTATTATGGCATGTTTGACGGATTATGCAGATGGGTACATTGCTCGTCAGCAACAAAAGGTGTCACAATTTGGTATGGTATTAGATCCTTTTGCGGATAAATGTTTAATGAGCTCATTATCTTTTACGTTAATGTATGCGCAATTTTGCGATCTTACCAAATTTTTATGTCTTTCTTTTATGATGCTCAGAGATACAGCCGTAAGTACCTTAAGAAGTTTTGCAGGACATCAGCGTATTCCTGTGCATAGTCATGCAAAAATTAAAACTACGTTACAAATGATGGGAATGGCAGCCATGATTTTTCCTCACGCTGGAGGTTCTTCTATGGCATCTTGGTTATTATTCAGTAGCTGTGTAATTAGTCTCTATACAGGTGGGCTATATTTTTTTCAAGCATTTAAGCGATTTTAAAAAATTCTCAACAAGAGCTAAATCTGGAAAATAGAAAAGGCAAAAACATAAACTTTTACCGCTTTTATCATTAGCTCTCTTGGTAAACTGTTGTTACCTTAACTCTGTAACAGTTGAATTATAATAAAGAAAAAAAGCATTATAGTAATTTAGCTTGAAAACGGGACAAAGAGATGCTATTTTTAAGAGAAAATGACAAAGAAAACAATACATCTTAGATCTAAGAGAACGAGTAATAGAATATATTAAGCTTGGTAATAATCAAAACACGACATCCAAGATATTTAAAGTTAATAACTCATCTTACGTAGCACCTTTCAAAATTTGAAGTTCATTGAACATTAAAACATTGGCTTTTAACAATAGTTTTTGTTTTATTGCAAAATGATTCAATGAGGTTTTCACTTTCAATA
>NZ_AWTR02000019.1 GCF_000469665.2 Holospora obtusa F1
GAATTATTGAAAGTGAAAACCTCATTGAATCATTTTGCAATAAAACAAAAACTATTGTTAAAAGCCAATGTTTTAATGTTCAATGAACTTCAAATTTTGAAAGGTGCTACGTAAGATGAGTCAGTAACTTCCCCATACTTAATCCTTAATTTTGAACAAAAATTTTAATTCTAATTTTGATCTTTTTTTATAAACATGTAGCCTTTATCACCTTGTACTTCGTCACACGTTCCCATGCTTAATATGTTCGGGTCATATTGAGCGTAATCAAAGGCATACCCTTCTAGTTCTAGTAAAGTTTTTCCCATATCCCCCAATAGTCCTGCTTTGCACCTTTGCTTATGTGCACCTTCTGTAATCGCTCCTTCAAAAAAAGTTATTAACCGACTGTAGGGATGACCTACTAAAAGATCATCTTTGTATTGTCCACTTTCTTTGTAATCCTGAATGTTTGCTTGTGAAGACATTCTTAGATTTTTTAAAAAAATCGGAAACTGTTTTTCATTATGTATATATTGTTGGTTTATTTTTGGTGAAACGTTTTCATTTATTAAACCTAAACAAAAATTTATCAATCCATCTAAATGTACTTTTCTCTGTTCTTTTTGAGAAGGATAATACAGTTCAGCGAAATTTTTTAAAATATCTTTCATTTGAAAAAATGAAAATTTTTGAAAATACTTATCTTCTTTTTGCGTTGATTGTAACTTATTTCCTTCTGCTATTTCTGGATCAGAGATTTGTAACTTGTTTCCTTCTGCTATTTCTGGATCAGAGATTTGTAACTTGTTTCCTTCTGCTATTTCTGGATCAGAGATTTGTAACTTATTTCCTTCTGCTATTTCTGGATCAGAGATTTGTAACTTGTTTTCTTCTGCTATTTCTGGATCAGAGATTTGTAATTTACTTTGTTTTTCAAAAATATAATTTGATAAAAATCTAACTATTTCATCAGAAATAAATTTTTTATTTTGTAGAAATATTAAATTATTTTCAACTTTATTTGTTTTTACAGCCTGATTAAAGTATCCAAATATGGTTTCCAACTTCTGGCATTTCAATATTTCAAAGCAATACGCTTCTCCTTCTTCACATTTACTTTTCAAGTATTTAGTAGAGTTTAATTTTTGAAAATATTCTAAAAATTCATTACGTTGACATTGTGTGCTCTCAAAATCTTCAGTGATTTGAATAAAATTAAAAAATCTTTCAGAAAAATCAACGAAACTTAAAATTGATTCATTGCGATTTTTAGAATTTTTTAAACGACAATAAAAATTTATAAATTCTTGAAGTTTTTCAAATAATTCTTTCTTATTGTTTTTAAATTTTTGTTTTATAACTTTGTACAACTCTTTATATTTTTCAGTCTCACTTTCTTGATTTAAAAAATAGTTAATAACATTTTGGGAACTTAAAGGAACATTTGATTGAAACTCTACATCCATATTTTCATCAAGGAACTTTAAAATAAGTTTACTAAATTCGATTATTTTTCCACTTGTTTGGCCATTTTTGAAAAAATCATTTATATTTTTTTTGTGTTTTTTTATCTCTCTTTTTTTTTCTTTTTGAGATTCTTTTATTTTTTCCGCGAACTCTTTTAATTTAGAATCTTTTAAATTTTTTAGATATTCATAAATACCTCTATCTTTAGGACAAAAAGTTTTAAAAAAAGTTAAGAATCCCTTCTCTTCTTCTATATGTTCACTATCTAATTTCCAAAAATTGAAATTATTTTCTTTTATAAAAAAAGGATTTCTAAAAAAAGGATTGCTCTGATCTTGAGAAAAAAGCTTTACAACATCCTTCAAAAACTGAATTTGCTTGTATGCAAGGGGAAAATTTACTTCAACTTCATAATTCTGCAAAGGAGATACGTTATCGATGAGCAACTTCAACTTGTTATCTTCTATCCTAACTCTCTTTAATTGAGACGCAAAAATATATTGCATAGTTTTATAGCGCGCCTCATCAATTTTTTCTTCACGCTCTAAAAAAAAGGAAAAAAAATTACAAAGGTGCATTCCGTATCTTTCTTTAAATATATTTTTCAGTAATGGAGAAAAATCCTCAATTTTTTTATTTGTGCAGTCTAAATAAAAACAAAAAATCTCTGGAATACAAGCGGCAATTTTAAAAAGCAAATTGTCTTTTACATGTTCACAAGAAACTCTCCAGATTTCTTGATTAGGCTCTTTATTGTCGAGTATTAGCATCAACGATCGTAATTCTTCTTTTTCAATTCCATTAAAAACATCATTAAATCCCTTTTGGCAAGAAGCGCTCGTAAAATTATCAAAAGCATTCCAAATATAGACATCCACTCCTTCTATATTTTTCAATTTTCCTTTAAATTTTAAATATTCAAAAAATATAAATCCATTTCGACTGAAGCTATAAATCCAACGACTGTTAAGCTCATAAGGTAAAGAATCAATTGCTTCAAAGCACACGTTTAAATTTTTGGATCCTTCTTTTTTGGCAAAAGTGAGTAGATCTTCTACATCTTCATCACTTAAAAAATTAGTTAATATTACTAATACATCTTTAATAATATCTTTTTCTTTTTGATTTAATGATGTAAAAGAAACTATTTCACCTTTTTCATTTTTAAAAAAATCATTTAAATATGGAAAAAATTTTATAACTTTGATAGGGGGCATCCGCCTTCTGTCTTGTTCAAGAAAATCTTTAAAAAATATTTCACTTTTTTCTTTATTAGAAAAAACTTGAGAAGCAATCAAGAAAATAAATAATAATAATTTCATAAAAAAATAAAAGCTTAAATTCTACTTAAAAAGTATACAAAATTTTAAAAATAAGTTCAAGAAAAAATTAAAAATTAGTTTACAAAATAGTATATATAGTAATTCAGCTTGAAAACGGGACAAGGAGTATTATTTTTAAGAGAAAATGACAAAGAAACAAAACAGTTTAGATCTAAGGAAACGAGTAATAAAATATATTAAGATTGGTAACACTCAAAACACGACATCCAAGATATTTAGGTGGTGAATTAGGTACCAAGAAGCAGGCCACGTTTAGGCAGCAAGAGCAAAATAGGCTCAGAAAAGCTAAGAATTTATGTCAAAGGCCAATGAAGATAAAAAATGAGCAGAAGATCGCAAAACTATTTAATGCTAGTATTTCTGTGTATCAGCGCTTAAAGAAGCTAGGCTTTAGCTATAAAAAAACTTTACCTACTTGCAAGCAAGCCAAGAAAAATGAAAGCGATATAAAGAAACTATAAAAGGCATATCGTCGAAAAATTTTGTATATATTGATGAAAACGGTATTGAGATGACTATTTGTGCAGAACGCAGGATAGGGCAAAAAGGGAAACGGCTGTCAAAAAAGCCTTATGCGTCATTTTATACTCTTTAGCTAAGGCATCTTTTAACATGATGGATAAAATTCTTGGACATTCTCCTTTTATTATATACAGAGTGGGTGGTGGCAGAGATGAAAAAAATACAAAAATCTGAGGTTTCAGGTAACATTCACGCAGTGGAATTTGATGAAATGTGACATTTTTCCAAAAAAAGTCAAAAACTCTGGATTATCAAAGCCGTTGATCGTAGCACACGAAGAACTGTTGCCTGGGTTACAGGGAATCGTGATGCTGCAACATTCAAACGATTTTACGAAAAAGTCATACACAAACATCTGAAAAATTGCACATTTTATACTGATGACTGGGATGCTTTCTTTAAAGTTTTACCAAAAAATCGCCATAGTATTGGAAAATCAGGCACTGTATGCATAGAGCAAGATCATAACTCATCTTACGCAGCACCTTTCAAAATTTGAAGTTCATTGAACATTAAAACATTGGCTTTTAACAATAGTTTTTGTTTTATTGCAAAATGATTCAATGAGGTTTTCAC
>NZ_AWTR02000018.1 GCF_000469665.2 Holospora obtusa F1
CTAGAACCTGAAGGACCTGGCAAAAGGACTCTCGTGGAGCAATTTCTAAAGCCGGAGGAGCCCCTTGAGCTGACATCTCCAACAGCGGCGTGTCTACTCTAAGCACTCCATGCACGCCGCAGTTTCGATAGCTCAGCCCTTGCCCAGCAAGGCTTTGGGTCTTGACTCGAACAATATTCTTTTTCAACACCTGAGTCTTGTGATAGCTGTCTTGCACTGGAGCGGCCAGCAATTGGAGCTTTTCCGCCGCCCTCAAGCTCACGCCGTCAATAAATTCAGTAGCCTGGAAGGCCCCTTGCACGATGCTCACCTTCAAGTCTCCGCAAAAGGACCCCGGCACCGGAGCCGAGCTCTGCCGGGTTTCTTGAAGATAGGGGGAAGTAGAGGACTCCAGAAAAGTATTAACGCCCGAGCGGTGCTGGAGAGCGCGAGCCGTGATGCTCCCTGATCCTGTAATATGGCATCCTTGGCTGGCAAAGCTTTGAGCGCGAATATCCATATGCCCGGCCCGAAAGCCAACAAAAATATTCCTCACACGTCTGCGTGAAGCTTTAAGAATGCCTGTCGTACGATTTCGGAACGATTCAATGCTTTGTTCAGCACCTCAATAGTTTCTTGCTTTCCGTCTTTCTTAATTTTTTCTAAGTCTTCTGTAGTTTCTTGAATAGTATAATTTAAAATTTTTATAAAGGGCTCTTTTTTAGCTAAATAAAGATTATTAATTAAGGTCTGATTCTCAGAAAAATGATCAAAATTATCATCCCTCATCCAATAAAAAAACCATTTTGCAGCACTCATCGCTCTTGGAACTAGTTCATGAATACAACTCAAAAGTACTGGAATATAAGCTTCACCAAAATAATTTGCATCAACGATCCCATTGCACAATGGCTCACTTGAATAATCTTCCATCACAACTGCGTCTTCATAGTAATCATCTGAAGGAACGTATTTTAATAAATGTGGAATGACAGATGGATCACCATGATTAAATATGGCCTGAAGAATTACATCAAACAAAGATACGCATTGTTGAACGGAATCGTCATTTTCTTTTCTGCTCCATTCTTGATACACATCATCTAAGTCTTGCAATAATTCATCATTTTCAAATTCTTCCAAATTTTCTACTAATTCTTGTGCTTCTCCAGACCATGTGGGAGAAATATTTCGAATTTCTTGATAAATTTCAGCTTTAGTCATTTTGAATCTCCTTTAGATTTTGGAGGAATTTTTCCATCAAATCCCCCTGGGTTATCTGATTTTATTTTTCTAAGCGCTTTTAAGCATGCTTCGTTAACTTTTTCTCGGTCACATCCGGCCTCCAATAGACCATTTCGTGTGTCTTGAATGCCTTGCAACAAAGATTCTCTGGGATGTTGCGGCTTAGGTTTTTGCTCATTTCTTTTGTGGATTAATTTACGAACCTCAGCCTGATGAATTTTTCTTGGTAATGGAACGACTGTATTATTTTTATACTTTCGTCCCGTCACTTTAAAAATTTCTTCTGCTTGAGCCACAGGCCACACATGGTGCTGCTCAAAGGGTAGTCCGGTTTCTTGAGCTCTTTTTCCGATAATATCCTTCATCTCATCTCTCCAATACTCCCCCACTGGCACCGGATCATCCTTATACTGCTCAAAATACCTTCGCATTTCTTCCGGCGTCATGTCGGGATCTTTACGTTTTTGTGTGCCCTTGAGTTGTTCCGCGCCGCCGCTCAACATCCCTTTTTCGCCGCCCGTTTTACGCCGGTTTTCATCAAGGTGTTCGGGCCCTTTTGCTCTTTTGAAAAAGCTTTTTTTGCCAGGCGCACTCCGGCTTTTGCTGCTCGCGCTCCGGCCTTTAGACCTTGTGTGCCAAGGCCTGACGAGGCCAGATCCAGTGCCACAGACCCTGCTGTCAGCGCTGCATGCCCTCCAGCCGTCCAGTAATTTCCCGCCTCAAGGTTCTCTTTGATATCTTTGGCGCCTTGAACCACATCCAAAACGATAGCCGGAATGCTGGCCAAAAAATTGTGCTCTAATGCGTTTGCAGACGCGGTATCGCAGGCGGTGATATCTCCGGAATCCTTGCCCGCCAAGCACAAACCAGTCGCTGTCAGCACTCTTATACAGGCTTGAGTTCGCCGTCCCAGCTCTAAGCCCGCCTCTTGACATCGGGCAACATAGTCGGACCATGGCTCTTGAGGGAGCTGTTTTGGCAAAAATTGCTTGACGTTTTCCATGACCAGTTCTGCGCCCGACTCGGCTGCCATGGTGGCTCCAGCAGCTAAAAAGGCCTTGCTCCAGTCCAGATGGCCGGAATTTATAGCTTGTAGGCTCAGCGTAGAAGCCAAAGAGAGCGCTCCGTGGAGCAATTTGTGCTCTAGAAAGTTGATTTCCTTGCTTTGATATTCCAGCCCGATTTGCCCGGCCAGGAATCCAGAAACTTGTACCAGGCCTTGTCCCGCAAGGGCTTTAAGAGGATCGGCCTGATAGACGGCACAGTTCAAAGCGGTGTTTTTAACGGCATGGATGGCTCGGTGATCGGGCAAAACCTGCCCCAAAGCTAGGCCCGCTCCAGACACTGCAAGACTTTTACCCACATCCTTCAGCATCGCTTTAAACTGGATGTGCCTGTGATCAGCCAGGCACTCCAGACCTGAGTTCTGGATAAAGGCATGACCAGAGGCCGCAATCACTGACCCCACCAAAGGAGGCGCCAGCACCGCAGACAAAGCCGTGATGCCCACGCCAAGGACAGCCTTAAAGGCGGGCTTAAACTGAGTGCTTATATATTTTTCTTCTTGAGTGCAAGGCTCTAGAACCTGAAGGACCTGGCAAAAGGACTCTCGTGGAGCAATTTCTAAAGCCGGAGGAGCCCCTTGAGCTGACATCTCCAACAGCGGCGTATCTACTCTAAGCACTCCATGCACGCCGCAGTTTCGGTAGCTCAGCCCTTGACCAGCAAGGCTTTGGGTCTTGACTCGAGCGATGTTCTTTTTTAGAACCTGAGTCTTGTGATAGCTATCTTGCACTGGAGCGGCCAACAATTGAAGCTTTTCCGCCGCCCTCAAGCTCACGCCGGATCTAAATTCAGTAGCCTGGAAGGACCCTTGACCCATGTTCACCTTCAAGTCTCCACACAAGGACCCCGGCACCGGAGCCGAGCTCTGGCGGGTTTCTTGAAGATAGGGGGAAGTAGAAGATTCCAGAAAAGTATTAACGCCCGGGCGGTGCTGAAGAGCGCGAGCCGTGATGCTCCCCGAGCCCTCAATATGGCATCCTTGGCTGGCAAAGCTTTGAGCGCGAATATCCATGTGCCCAGCGCGAATATTCGAGCCATGAAAAATGCTCGAGGCTCCGCAATACACCTCATCGGATTTCTTTCCGGGCTTGACCAGGCGCTCTTGAATCTGAGTGGACAGGCCCAAGTCAATAAAACCCAACTCACTGCTCACAAATCTTTAAAAATTCTTGATGAACACGTTCAATGCGCTCTAGATCTTCTTGAGAACTTTTTATCGATTTTATATTCGCTTCCTTTTTAGATTTTTGAAATTTTTCTGTAATTTCTTGAATACAACTCTGAAGTATTTCTTTAAATAAATCTTTTTGAACCATACGCAAATTTTTAACTAAAGGCTGATTGTTTAAAAAATTTTCAAAATTATCATACAACATACTGTAAAAAAACCACCTTGCAGCGCCCATCGCTCGAGGAACTAGTTCATGAATGCAACTCAATAGCACAGGAATGTAAGATTCCCCAAAATAGCGGGCACTACAAATTCCGTTACAAATTTGTTCACTCGAATAATCTTCCATAAACACCGAATCTTTATCGTCATCATCAGATGGAACGTATTTTAATAAATGAGGAATAACAGAAGGATCTCCATGATTAAAAATAGCCTCAGTTAAGAAGCTAAATAACGCTTCGCATTCTTCAATATGCTTAAGCTCGTTTTCATCATCTGTGCAATACAATTTTGGAAGAGAACTCCATTCTTGATATAATGCATCCAAATCTTCCAATAATTCTTGATTTTCCAATTCTTCCAAAGCTTCTAACAGCTCTGGAGCCTCACCATAGTACATCGGTGCACCATTTCGAATTTCTTGATAAATTTCAGCTTTAGTCATTTTGAATCTCCTTTAGATTTAGGAGGAATTTTTCCATCAAATCCCCCTGGGTTATCTGATTTTATTTTTCTAAGTGCTTGCAAACAGGCTTCATTTGTTTTTGTGCGATCACATCCGGCCTCCAATAACCTTTCGTGTATCTTGGATGCCTTGCAACAAAGATTCTCTGGGATGTTGAGGTTTAGAATTTTTATTTCTTTTATGTAATAATTTCAATCCATTTCCTTGATGTATTTTTAATGGTAACGGAATTACTACATTATTTTTATATTTACGTTCTGTCACTTTAATGATTTCCTTTGACTGAGCAACGGGCCACACGTGGTGCTGCTCAAATTTAATACCGGTTTCTGAGTTCTCTTTTGGACAATTTTTTTCATATCTGGCTCCCAATACTCCCCCACCGGAACTGGATCATCCTTATACTGCTCAAAATATTTTCGCATTTCTTCCGGCGTCATGTCGGGATCTTTACGTTTTTGTGTGCCCTTGAGTTGTTCCGTACCGCCGCCCGTTTTTTCGCCGGTTTTCATTAAGGTGTTCTGGCCCTTTTGCTCTTTTGAAAACGCTTTTTTGGCAAAGTGCACTCCGGCTTTTGCTGCTCGCGCTCCGGCCTTTAGACCTTGTGTGCCAAGGCCTGACGAGGCCAGATCCAGTGCCACAGACCCTGCTGTCAGCGCTGCATGCCCTCCAGCCGTCCAGTAATTTCCTGCCTCAAGGTTCTCTTTGATATCTTTGGCGCCTTGAACCACATCCAAAACGATGGCCGGGATGCTGGCCAAAAAATTGTGCTCTAGTGCGTTTGCAGATGCGGTATCGCAGGCGGTGATATCGCCGGAATCCTTGCCCGCCAAGCACAAACCTGCCGCTGTCAGCACTCTTATACAGGCTTGAGTTCGCCGGCCCAGCTCTAAGCCTGCCTCTTGACACCGTGCAACATAGTCGCTCCAAGGCTCTTGAGGGAGCTGTTTTGGCAAAAATTGCTTGACGTTTTCCATGACCAGTTCTGCGCCCGCTTCGGCTGCCATGGTAGTGCCGGCGGCTAAAAAGGCCTTGCTCCAGTCCAGATTGCCGGAATTTATAGCTTGTAGGCTCAGTGTAGAGGCCAAAGAAAGCGCTCCGTGGAGCAATTTGTGCTCTAGAAAGTTGATTTCCTTGCTTTGATACTCCAGCCCGATTTGCCCAGCTAGGAATCCAGAAACTTGTACCAGGCCTTGTCCCGCAAGAGCTTTAAGAGGATCGGCCTGATAAACAGCACAGTTCAAAGCGGTGTTTTTAACGGCATGGATGGCGCGGTGGTCGGGGAGAATTTCTCCCAAAGCCAGGCTCGCTCCAGACACTGCAAGACTTTTACCTGCGTCTTTTAACATTTCTCGAAAGCGAATGTGTCTGTGATCAGCCAGGCACTCCAGGCCTGAGTTCTGGATGAAGGCATGACCGGAGGCCGCAATCACTGACCCCACCAAAGGAGGCGCCAGCACCGCAGACAGAGCCGTGATGCCCACGCCAAGGACAGCCTTAAAGGCGGGCTTAAACTGAGTGCTTATATATTTTTCTTCTTGAGTGCAAGGCTCTAGAACCTGAAGGACCTGGCAAAAAGACTCTCGTGGAGCAATTTCTAAAGCCGGAGGAGAGCCTTGAGCTGACATCTCCAACAGCGGCGTGTCTACTCTAAGCACTCCATGCACGTCGCAGTTTCGGTAGCTCATTCCTTGCCCAGCAAGGCTTTGGGTCTTGACTCGAGCGATGTTCTTTTTCAGAACCTGAGTCTTGTGATAGCTATCTTGCACTGGAGCGGCCAGCAATTGAAGCTTTTCCGCCGCCCTCAAGCTCACCCCGGATCTAAATTCAGTAGCCTGGAAGGACCCTTGACCCATGCTCACCTTCAAATCTCCACGCAAAGACCCCGGCACCGGAGCCGAGCTCTGGCGGGTTTCTTGAAGATAGGCGGAAGTAGAGGACTCCAGAAAAGTATTAACGCCTGGGCGGTGCTGGAGAGCGCGAGCCATGATGCTCCCCGAGCCCTCAATATGGCCGCAACGCTTATCGATGACCTATCCCCACAACCTCTTCAGGCAGCAATAACAGCTGGCCCAAAACATATTCGGCGCAAGCTAAAGATTCTTTGGCAGAATTAACGTCTTCTTGAGCAAACTGATTATTTTGTTCACGTGAAACTTTCTGAAGCTTTTCCTGAGCTTTTTTTAACGAATCTTTCCATTCCGAAATTTCTTTTTCCACTAGATTTTTTATCATAATTCGGTTCCCTAAATGTAACGCGTCCACAACATGAAGCTTTGGGAATTCATCAGGTGTAATACGATAAAATGTTTTAAAAATCATTTTAAACATAAAATCACTTGCTACATAATTCAACACTTAGAGGGAAGTAGATGCAAAGATCGCATTAGCCAAGGAACATAATCTGGCCAACGAGCCGTAATAACGCCAACCATAGGTTGCGACCACATACCCTCCATATACCATTCATCGGGAAAATATTTCATAACTGATGGAATAAACGAAGGATCTTCCAAGTATTCTAAAGTCATAAATAAGTAATAAAAACACCAGGAAGCACGTTCGTATTCAAAAAATTCTCCGATCTTTTCTAGGTAATCAACTCCTCGTTCTCCTAAGTCCCACATGTTAAAATAACGATCTAGCGCCTTTAGCAGATCTTTTTTAACTGCAAATTTTGGTAGAAATTCCATCCAATATTTTGATGCAAGACCTCCCATAGCACCACCTCCATCTCTTCCGTATTGGTCTTCAAAATTAAAAATTTCATCCATAATGTCTTGAAGGCATTCATAATTTATCTTTAAACCGATTTCATTAATTTCCATTTTTTCTCCTATTTCGTTAAACTCCTATTTCGTTAAATTTTTCTGAAAATATTCTGAAAAATGTACCTTATTTAATCGAATCACCTCTAAAAGTGCTGTATTCAGGTCTTGACGCACCTCATTTTGCAAAACTGGGTCAGAAATTCGCAGCGCACAATTTCGCAAATCGCGAATAGACCAGAACAATGCTTCTCGAAGATTATTGAATTTATAGTTGTTAGCAGTATGCACAAAAGATTCATGCCAAATTTTTGGAATTAAAATAGAAACCCCAGCATCAGGATGAATATCGTGAGCAATAAAGTGACGGTTGTTAGCTTGCGTGCCCACGTGGTGACGAACCGTAAATTCTGTTTTACCATTGATTCCCCCTTTTAGATGTTGAAATTTTTCGTTTCGAGCCTCACCTATTTTTTTTAAATCTTTATACGTTCCCATCACAAATTTCTGATCCTTATATTCTTGAAAATATTGAGCAATTTGCTCTGATTCCTGAATAGACAAAGGATTTTTTTCCAATTCCACCTTGTCCGCCAAGGCCTTTTGGAGCCTGTGTACGTTCAGCCGGAGGGTTATCCGGATTAATTTTTCGTTTAAAATCTGGCTTTTGATCGTTCCTTTGGGAATTTTGATTGTGGCTTTTTTGCAGCATCGGATCTTGCCCTGAAGCCTTTTTTTGAGCGGTTTTTACAACCGCCCTACCCTTTGCG
>NZ_AWTR02000017.1 GCF_000469665.2 Holospora obtusa F1
TGGCTAATTTCGCCTTGAAACATATTGGCTAAACCAGTCGATGTTGCATAGTGATTTTGACTTATCAAATAGTCGCTATAAATATCAAGAAGATCCAGTTTCATTTTTTGTCCTTAAAAATTTTAATCGCCGATACACAGAAAACACATACTAGCATTAAATAGTTTTGCTATTCTTTCTACCCATTTTTTATCTTCATTGGCCTTCAACATAAACCTTTAGCTTTTCTGGGGCTATTTTACCCTTTTTGCCTAAGCGAGGCCTGCTTCTTGGTGCATGATCCACCACCTACTTACGCTACTTCTTGGATGTCGTGTTTTGAGTGTTACCAAGTTTAATATATTCTATTACTCTCTTCTTTAGATCTAAGCTGTAGTGTTTCTTTGTCATTTTCTCTTAAAAACACCCTCTCCTTGTCCCGTTTTTAAGCTAAATTACTATAGAAACGGCATAAATGACAAATTTTTATTTAGAAAAATTTTTGTGAACGACCATGATAGAAAGAAATCATTCTCATTTACAAGGATTGCATTAGATCACCTATTTCGTTTATAGTTCTTGAAAATAAATGAAAATTCTAATCGATGAAAAATATAAAAAAACACTCTATTTACCTAATTGTTATTAAATTTTTAATCTTGAATCTAAGCGCAAAAACTCTTCAAAATGTTTCTCGAAAAATATTAGCAGTTTCCGTTGATGCATCAAAATTAAATGTTGACTCGTATCTTTTAAACACGAAAACTCCTCAAACAATTCAGAAGCTTTCTTGTAACAACTTTGAAGAGGGAACAAATTTTGATCGTTATCATGTTTATAAAACACTGCATCCGCACAAATTAGTAAATATTCACGCCCCTAAAGGGGGAATTCTAACATTGCCTATTATATCTTCATCTTTTACTTCTTTAAATCCATTCGTATTTATTGGGTTTCCACCAGGAATTTTTTGCGCTCATGAACCCAGTTTAACTGTTACATCTTTAATGATGAGGTGTTGGGAATGCGATTTTCATATGATTCCTTATTGCGCGTCTAAAATTCGTAAAGCTAAAGATAATTCCTGGATCCATTTTTGTCTAGATCCAAAAGCCTGTTTTCACGACGGAACGCCTGTAACAACAGAGGATGTTTATGCAACATTCCAGTATTTTTGCTGTTATGGATCTCCTTATCGCAAAAAATTAGGTAAAAAAGTTTCTCGAATTTGTGTACATGATGCACAGAACATCACGTTTTACATGACACCCATTCAAGACGACAACAATTCAGAGCTACGATACGAACCAGAATTTCCACTACTGCTTGCAGGACTTCCCATACTTTCTAAAGCAGACATAAGTTGGAGAGATGGAACAGAAGACCCCATGACTCCGTTGTTAGGGAGTGGTCCATATCAGTTTTATCGTCATACCGAAACCGTGACAATTTATAGAAAGGTTTTTAATTTTTGGGGAAAAGATCTTCCTCAATTTCAGGGAATTGGGAATGTCAATGAAATTCAGTACAAGCGATTTTTAACCAAAGAAAGTGCATTTTCTGCGTTTATTCGAGGAGAAATCGACGTGTGGAAAGAAAGTAACCCAGAACAATGGAACTTGTATTCGTCTTTTTCGAATTTTAAAAACAAAATTCAAGTTCATAAAATCGTTCACAAAGATCCGATAGGAATGAGAGGTTTTTTTTTAAATACACGTATTCCTCTTTTTCAAGATATTCGTATACGTCAAGGGTTGAGTGCAATATTGGATTTAAAATTTTCTGATTTTCAGCGTATAGTCGGAAAACAGTCTTACCGTATTGAAAGTTTTTTTCAAGGAACTTCCTACGCGTCTTCACTGCATTTTACTCCAGAAGAATATCAGGCATTTTTGTCTCTTCCTG
Source organism: Holospora obtusa F1 (assembly GCF_000469665.2). Lineage (GTDB taxonomy): Bacteria > Pseudomonadota > Alphaproteobacteria > Holosporales > Holosporaceae > Holospora > Holospora obtusa. Next base: position 1,885 of record NZ_AWTR02000017.1, read on the forward strand.
TTCCTGTTAAACATATTTCTGCCCTAAAACTAAGAACTAAACACGAAATTTTAAAGCATTTTAAGCGCTCAGGATGGAAATTAAAAAATCATGTACTACAAAAAGATAACATTTCTATGCGTTTTATCATTACTGTGAAAAAAAAGGAAGAAAAGGTTTGGGCGCAACGGTTCTCTATTTATCTTAAAGAGTTTGGAATTGAAGCTTTAGTAAAGGAAATCGATGAAACCGCTTATTATCGAAAAATTGCTAAAAAAGATTTTGATATGATCGTGGCAGAGCGCCTTGTCTCTCTTGCTCCTGGAGCTGAACAATTAAGCTATTGGACTTCAGAAGGAGAACATACTCAAAAAAAAAATTATTCAGGTATTCAAGATCCTAATATTGATTTTGCATGCAAGCAAATGATGTTATTTTGGAACGATCAGAAACAATATGCGTTATGGCTTTCTGTACTAGATCGACTTTTGAAATTGGGATGCTATGTATTGCCCTTGCATTATTATAATACAAAAATTCTTGCACATTGGCGTCATGTTGGAATACCGGCTTTCCATAATTTTTCTGATTCTGCTCCAGCTGTTTCTTATTGGATTGTTCCAAGCGCAAACCTCGGTTCTGCTTTGCATCGATAACTTATTATTTAACTCACTTGTTTTTTACGTAAGTACGTGCGTGATATTTTTTGGCCTGAATTGTAGGTTTGGCGTTGTTTGATGACTCCAAAATTTTTGCCGTGCATTAGACTTCTTTGGAAGCTGTCATTGTGCTCACTCCATAGTATACTGCTTTAGCTATATCTGCTATGATTTTTAATCGTTTAAGCATCCCTATCACATTTTCATTCACAACTCTTTTTCTGGCAAGAGCTCGATCGTTCGTTTTATGTTGTTGTGTGAAAGAAGTTTTTTTACTCTTCTTCTTGGAAGATCAAATTTATTTTTATCCTCTCAAGTCCTTGATATCGAGTATCTAACTCTGAATTCTTTAAATTCCCTAAAATCATAACGTTTTTCATGAAACAATGTTGTGCATAGTTTTTCTTTGCTTTTCTTATTCATCACACTGTGCATTTTGGAGGAGTGTCTTTTCTTTTTTCTAGAACGATTATTTAATTTTTTTGGGGTGCTCTATCGGTGTTTCGATAATCTTTATTCATAGCGCTCCCAAGCACTGTCTTACGAAGTTTGGATATTTTTAATGAGCGTATCCTCTTTAAATATATTCTATGTGGTACTTTCTTGGCTAACGTAAAAGTATGTCCAATATTCGCAAATGTAGTAAAGGAACCATAAGCAGCCTGTTTTTTCTATATTTAGCTTATTTTTTCTGTCACCACGAGCCTGCTTTTAATTTTCTGCTTCTTTCAGAATATTGATCATTTTATAGAATGTATTTTTTTGACACCGGGTATCTTGCAAAATTTTTATTTTCTCATTTTTTGATTTGCTCGTATACGCACCTTCAGATCTTTTTTAGCTTAATTTTTATTTAATGTTTAGTTTCCAAAGAAGTCTACTATGGGGATTTCTTTTTGTTCACCGTAAATCATCCAATTTTTAGCCAAAAACTGACTTTTTTCTTATTGATTATACATTTGCTACGTAATATATTGTACATAGATAAAATATTTTAATTTTTTTATTAAAAGTAAAACAATGGCATATTCCACAGAGATCATAATAATTGGAGGTGGCGCAATTGGGTTAATTAGTGCGCTTTATCTTGGAGCACAAGGGGTTTCTTGTCTTGTTCTAGAAAAAAAATCCTTTGAAGAGGTAGTGCAAGGAAAACGTCATTTTGCTATCGCTCAAGACGTTGTGGAGTGGTTAGCGTATTGGAAAATCGTTGATTTACGAAGTTTTTGGATTATTCAAAATGCTGCTGTTCGTATGCATGGTGTTTGTACGGAAATAAATTTTTCTTCTAAACGTTTAGGTTTACCCTATTTAGGGGTCATGGTGCATGAGCATATTTTAATGGAAATGCTTATTTCTATGATTGAAAATCATCCCTACGTTTCTGTGATGTTTTCTGAAAATTTAGAGCGCATATGGCATGAAGGTAACCGTATTCATGTCATGAATAAAAAAGACAAAATATACACAGGAAGATGTTGCATAGCCGCAGATGGGAAAGCATCTTGGGTAAGATCTCAACTCAAAAGCAAAGTATTGCGTTTCGATTTCAAGCAAGATGCTTCTTCTGGAATTGTTAAATTTCAAGGAGATGCGCATACCGTTTGGGATGTTTTTTTTAAAGATCACTGCATAGGTATTTTACCTTTTTCTTCTCATGAGGCGGCATGTATATTAATGGGGCCATCAAAAAAAATGCTCTATTCACAAAAAGATGATTTGTTGTCTCTGTTAAATGATCTGTTGCACGGAAAAATAAAAATTTTTCACTTCAAACAATGGGATGCTCATTATCCTCTTACTGCTGGACGGAGTAAAGAAGAAGTTCAAGAATTAGTTCTTTTTTTAGGAGATGCTTTGGAATGGATGCATCCATTAATGGGGCAAGGAATGAACTTATCCTTAAGATATGCTTCAAGATGGTTGAAAAATTTTCCAGATGCACTACGCTCTGGAATTTGTCTGAAACAATGGCTATTGAGATCTCAACAAAATAATTGGAAAGCAGGTGCAACTGTCAACTTTGGAGCACTTGCATTACAAAGTTCTTTTCGATTAACTTCTTGGAATATTATGCGTTGTACAACATTTTTTCCTAAAATTTTTGAGTGGTATTTTAAAAAAACACACATTACATATTAAAAAGTTTTAAATTTTTATTTAAAAGTTGCAAGTAAGCAACTTTCGATGAAAAACACAGTTCACTCAGCATAGTTAGAGTCGCAAGCGTATATTTTTTGTAGAATGGCTTTGTGAAAACATAGTTGAGTGGTATCGTGAAAAGCAAATTAAAGTTTATTTCTGTGCTAGGGTTAGTGTTGGCGTTTCATGCAAAGGCTAGTGGGGTTGTTCCTTGTTTTACTTCAGGAGCATATTTCGGTTTGGGTACTGGGATTTCAAACTCTTATAATAGATTAAAAGGATCTCAGGGATTCGATGTGTTTACTCCTGGAAATATGACGGAGTATGCTGATAAGGTAGTTGACGCGCCTTTAGGTCAGGCTGCTTGTTTTTTTGGAACGAATAATATTGCGCCTAGCGGATGGTCTGGCCTTGGTGCTACAGTTTTGCCAGAACTTGGTTATGTAACAAAAATCCCAAGAAGTTGTTTTACTATGGGAGTGTTCTTGAACGGTGGTATTGCAAGAAGTACACAAAATGCAGAAGTCCCTTATTTAGTTCAAAATTCTGGAAATGAAAATGCTGACGACTATTATGAAACGTTTCCCACAGAATTAAATAAAGGGTATATGCAAATTAAGAGTAAGGGAACTATTAGTTTAGGACTTACTTTCGGGTTTACAGGTGGAGCGAATCATTATTACGTTTTGATTGGTTGGAATAATACAAAATTTTCTGTAGGTCCGCAGTTTAATGCGATGTATGCTAATCAGATAAATTTTCAAGCTAGACAAGGTGCGATTGATCCGACTCAGGTGGTGCGCGTTAAGAATGCTTCAGGAAATATAAGTGGTGTAAGTTTCGGGTTTGGTTTTGACCGTCAAATTACTCCAGGATTTTCTGTCGGAATTCGTTTAATGGCATTAAATTCTGGTGGAAGTAAAGGAATAAAATTGCCTGAAGCAAATTATATTCTTAATGGTTTAGCTTATAACAGACCTGTTATCACTGTTCGTCCTTTTGTGACGAGTGCTATGGTTATGCTGAAGTACACGTTTTTACCTAAAAAGAAATAGTGTCTAAAGGCGTTACGTTTTGGGGAGCAGGTCGTTTTTCTTCGGCTCTTGCTTCTTGTGTAAATTTTAAAGATTCAAATGTTTTTATGTGGGGGAGGGAAAAAACTTTTTTTCTTCCTGATGGTGTAAAAAAATTTTTTGTTTCTGTTGAAGAAGCTGCTCAGAGTGGAGATATATGGATTTTTTGTATCCCATCTCAAGCTTTGCGTTCGTGCTTTTTGCGTATTAAAGAATCTACTTCTGTTGTGCCTCGTATAATTGTTTTGTCGTGTAAGGGAATAGAAGAGAAGACAGGAGATTTGATGACGGAAATTTCAGAGTTTTTTTTTCCTTCTTCTGTTCAGGTTGTTTTTGGGGGGCCTAATTTTGCTGAAGATCTTATAAAGAACAATATATCTGGCATGACTATCGCGACCCATTGTCTGAAATCTTTTGACGAGATTTTTAGTATTTTTTCAAAGTCGTGTTTACTTATAGAGCATTTTGATTTTCCACATATACTCAGTGCTTGGGGCGCTTTAAAAAACGTAGCAGCAATAGGATGTGGTTTATTATCTCAAGTTAGTTCCAGTAAAAATACCCAATCGACTTATTTGTGTAAAATTTTTTCTCAATCTATTAGGTGGATTGTTTCTCATATTTTGAACGATGGTCAGGATGGTGCTTGGACGTACGGGGGGATAGGGGATTTTTTCATGACATGTACCAGCAAAGCATCTCGTAATTTTTTATATGGTAAAAATTTTTGCTGTGACTCTTCTCTTGAACCAGATCAGTTAGTTGAAGGCTTGAAATCTTTGCAAGGTATTTTAATACGTAATGAACGATATAAACTAGAGTTACGTTTTGCGCAAAATATTAAACAAATTCTAGAAGAAAAACCTCACAAAAGCTCTTGGTTGTCTAGGTTAGTTTATTAGGGAGAAATTTAGATAACACAAATTTCTTGCATAAGTAAGCTAGAAATTTTTCTGGGTGGTTCTTTCTCAACATACGTTTCTCAAAACTTCCTTTTCTGGAAACTTTTTTTTGAGATTTACGATACCGGCAATACTTCTGAACTTGACACTACAGTATCTGCGTGTATTTCGGTAGAAATTGGACACAATTTTGAAATCTTGTAACGTGTGCTCGATCATAATCCTAACGTGAAAATATTCTGTGTTGTGTATATTTTTCTTTGTCCAAAGATGTGTTTTTGCGCTTTATAAAGAACGTTTTCATATAGAAAGCACTGTTTTTATATCTTGATATCCCAAGAAGACTCTTTTTAGGGGAGAGTCGTTTACTTTTGCACACTTAGTTCTAGATTTGGGGTGAAAATGCGTTTTTACTCTATTTATAGTAATTTACTGATGTTACGCAGCAATAGTTGATTTCTGCTTGAAATAATCATATTTTTCGTCCGTAAGTTTTTAAGGACAAAAAATGAAACTGGATCTTCTTGATATG
>NZ_AWTR02000016.1 GCF_000469665.2 Holospora obtusa F1
TTATCAAATAGTCGCTATACATATCAAGAAGATCCAGTTTCATTTTTTGTCCTTAAAAACTTACGGACGAAAAATATGATTATTTCAAGCAGAAATCAACTATTGCTGCGTAACATCAGTTAGTAATTTTAACGCAGTGAGCGAGTATTTTTTGTCTGATTTTAGCTAAGAGATTCCAAAGGTCTTTTGTTTTTATAGAAAAAGCAGTCGAATTATGATAAAGTAAAAAAAGCATTAATGGACTGATATAAGCCCTGGAAGCACTCAATTTTCTGCCTAATCCATCGCTTCATATTTTTCCAAAATTTCTCGATTGGATTTAAATCAGGTGAATAAGGTGATAAAAAAATAATTCTACAACCGGCAGATTCAAGTAATTCTCTGATTCTTTGAGATTTATGAAATGAAGCACATTATCCATGATCACAACTTGTCCGGGATTTAATTCTTTTATCAAAAACTAGCTCTCCCTCAACTTCGAATTAAAAAATATCGGAGCAATCGCTTTATTATTTACTAAATTTGCTACAATATGAGTTCTTTCTTAACTTTCTTAATATTTACTGCTTTTTTTTACCAACAAGTTTTTCACTTTTTTTTTCTCATCCTCTATTTTTGCAAATGGTTAGCTTTATCTCGATTTCATTAATGTATACAAATTATTTCTAGAAATAAATTCCAAGATCATATAGACAAGAACCTTTGCCTTTGATTAACTAAGTTTCAGGATTTATTTCTATTTGTAAACTTTAACTTAGATTGCTATAATACAATTTAAATCCAATCAAAAAGTTTTAGAAAATCATACCCAATATGCGTGAAAGAACCGGTTTTTTAAACGTTCAAAGAAATTTAAAATGTAATAATATTGTTTCTTGAACTCGTATATCGGGCATCGGCAGAATTAAGACAATCCGAGCTCCTAGGAACCTGGCATTTATTTTGAAGTTGCTTAGGTATACAAAACATATGTTAAAAAAATAATCTTGATACAGTTTATACAGATATAAAAGAACCTAATGGAGCTGCTTCAATCTTTTGTCTACCTCAGCAGGAGAAAATGTATATATACTCTGAATCCAATTTTTTAATTTTAGAAATTTTATTCAACTTTTTTGGTCTTAAATTATATAAAGTTTACGCAATTTTTTCGCAAACACAGTCCTTAAATCAACATTTGGATCGACAATGAAGGAGTTCTGCATCGGATATAAAGGACCGAATTTCTTCATCTGTCCATTCTAAAAGAGGCTTGACATGATGTTTCTTAAGTTTTTTTGCATCTAAAATCTTAATTAACAATTCACGAGTTTTTAAAGCCACAGCTAGCTCTTTATTCGCCATGGCTTGATGAAAAATTGTATTCAAATCCTGAATTACATTTTCTAATTCAAGAATTTTTTCTGAATACTTCATTTAGTCTCGATCTCCTAAACGTAACATATACAAGAAAATATTCAAAACGTCTAAATACAAACTTAAAGCGCCCAAAATTGAAGCGCGCTCACGAATAGAGGAATCTAGAGGTAACCGAAAATACAAATCTTTCAAAGCCTGAGTATCATAAGCTGAAAGTCCCGTAAAAATAATGACTCCAAGAACAGAAATAACAAAATCAGTAAAACTGCTTCCCATAAAAATATTAACAAGGGAAGCGATGATCAATCCCCAAACCCCCATCATTAAAAATGATCCCATTTTAGTTAAATCTTTTTTTGTGAGGTAACCAAAAGCGCTTGCTCCTCCAAACATAAAGGAACTAATAAAAAAAGCTCGACTGATGGCATGCACAGAAAATAGACTAAGTAAGCTGGAAAGACTCACTCCAACAAGTCCTGCAAAAACCCAAAACAACACTTGAGCTCTTTGCACACTAGCTTGTCCCACACGACTCCCCATTGCCCAAACCAATCCTATGGTTGCAAACGAAGCAACCCAAGAAATACTATGAAAAAAATGACGAATACTCGGTGGCGCAACATTTATAGCAAATCCTACAGCTCCTGTTAGGCCAAGTCCAAGAGCCATATAACTGTAAATTCCCATCAAAAATTTCTGTAACCCTGTATCAACAGTGCTACGCGAAGATGTTTTTAAAAAATGCATAATTTAAATCTCCACATGTATTTAATTCCACTGAAATAGTATAACATTTTTTTTTCTCACAAGCAAAATATCTCTAGGCATTGAAAGATAGCTTGGGATGTTGATTGTAAAAAAAATCAGCAAATCTTTGAGCAAACTGTTGTCATTTTTTACTCTATGTTGTAAATAGGGAAAATTAAATCTAAAGCTAAATCTTTTGTGTCTATTTCATATAGGTGTCAAATCTTATCTTGAATTATTTAATCGTAAAAATAATATTTTCATTAATTTTTATGGAGCTTTTGGATGCCTTGAGGTATTTTTGTTTTGAATATTTTCTATATTGAGCTTACTTTTCCAGCTTTCTAGGGTTTTCTTTTTTGAATCGGCTTCTTCAAGAATACAAACTTTTTTGTAAACTGTCTCTTTCTTGATCCCCACAAGACTTCAAAACCTTTCCTGTTTAGTTCCAAATTCTTATGGTATAACCTATAAGGAACTAAAGGGGGCTGATTTATGGGAAGTATACTTCATGAAAATGCCAAGACGACGCTTCGAGTCCGAAAAAAAATATAAAACTCTATAGAGAGCGCCGCTAAAAATAGCAAAGCGTCTGGCCCTTCAGTTTTGAAGTGAAAGAAAGCCGGTTGTGTTCAAGATAAACGCTCTGGCCCTGAGCAGCCAAAGCGTTTTATCTGAAACAGAAGCAAGAGATTGTGTGTGAATTCAGGCGCGTTTTTAAGCTTCCGCTTAATGATGTTTATAGTGCTTTGAAGGAGAAGATTTCTAATTTCATGGGCTCTAATCTGCATTGATGCCTCAAAAGACTAAATAATCTTACCCAAAAAAGAAGTTTTGACTCCTGAAAAAAAGAAATTTATCCCTTTGAATTTGTTCGTATTGACAGTACAGAAAGTCCATGCGACCTTTTTATGGCCATTGATCGAGCCACAAAGTACGTTTATGTCGAGCTCCATTCAAAGATATCGGTTAACGAGTCAAGTGCATTTTTGAAAAATATGATTGCCCATTGTTCTTGTAAAATAACGAAAATTCTCACAGACAATGAGGCGCAATTTACCTATGAACAGCTTGTGCAACACCTGAGACCAAAAAACAAAACGCACCCCTTTGATGTGATGTGTAAGGAGCATAACATTGAACACAGGCTCACCAACTTCAAGCATCCTTAGACCAAAGGTCAGGTCGAAGTCATCAACAAAATTCTCAAACACTACACAACACAGGTTTATTTTTACAAAGACTTTGATGAGCTGAAGTTTCATATGATGATTTTTGTGCTTTACTATAATCATCAAAGAAAGCTGAAATCATTGAAATATCAGCCCCCCTTTGATATTATCATATGAAAATTTGAACGTAACACGTCAAATTTTAATCATAATCAAAATTACATGTTGTGGAGACTAAACAGCTAATCTTTTTTACCGCCATACTTACCCGATTTGAATCCAGTAGAGAAAATTTGGGCTCATATGAAAAGATGGGTTACGAACCAAATTAACCAGTTTGATAAACTTTATGAGGCTATTGCCGCATTCTTTAAAATTCTATTTTCATACTAAATTACTGTATATGGACGCGTTGATATTATCTACCTTCTTAGATAGAATATATTATATTTTGCATTGCAATTTAACTGTTTTAGTTATGAGTGCATAAAATGTTGAAACTTATGTAAATATGTGGCTTTTGTTCGCGATATGCAAAGAACGTATAGATATGAATTGAACGGAAGAAGGTATGAAAAGCGCGGTTGGGGCGTACAAGACAGAACAATTTGAACATAGGTTGAGGGTAAAGTTGACGGTGTTGAATTATAGACTCTTGCGTTAACATAAAAATTTTTACAGCTTGAGTTGAAAATTTTCTATTATTCAATATCTGGACATTTGTTTATCATGGGGGAAAATGATGCTTTTCACAAAGCCAAAGATATGAAAAATATCATAACAAAACCTTTTATGATTTACTTTCCTTCTGACCTTAACCTCATTGAAAAAAAGGGCTCAAGCTACGCTCATTAGTAGATCTATTCACTGCTCCATAGGTCAATCATTTACTTTTTTTAACATGACGTTGTGTAACAGATTAGTTATCTTTCTTCACCAGGAGACGTTCGGTGAATGAAAACCAAGTTTTTGAAATTCGATTTCTCATACATTTTTATGTTTTTCCAAAAAGTGAGCGCGTATGAATCTTTTTTTTGTCGTTGCTCAGTTGTTAATTCTTGACACATCCCATAAGCATGTCTGTATTTGCTCCTCAAGTAAAAATCTATTCCTTTTACGAAATTTAAAAGGTTGGCAGAACTTAGCGAAATAAAATTTCAAATTTTATGAGAGCATAGCGTAAATAGATTTGTAAAATATAGATTGAGTATCTGCATGAGCCAACGTGATAGGAGATCCCCATATCCATTCAATTCGACCAAAAGGCAAGGGAAGTTTCATCTGATCCCAGGTTTTTTTCAAAATATACTCTGTGGTAGAGTTCCATCTTAACGTTAATACGGGGCATCCGGAAAGACGTGCTAAGGCATATACTCCATCTTTCAAAACTCCTTTCGGTCCCCGAGGACCGTCTGGTGTAATTCCGACACTAATTCCTTCGGACAGAGTGTCCAACATTTTTTTTAAAACAAACACTCCCCTTTCATGAGAAGAGGATCCTTCAATGCATTCAATCCCAAATCTTTGGACCGTTTTTGCAACTAATCTTCCATCTCCGTGAGATGAAATCAGCATACGAAATTTCGTTCCCTTTTTCCACGCGAAAGGCGCCATCATCATTTCTCTGTGCCAAAATACAATTATTGCTGCTTTGTGCCCTTGCAAAAAATCTTCTACTTTTTCTCGCCCCGTAACCACATGTCGACTCGTTTGATACACCAAACGTAAATATTTTGCACATAGAAAACTGATTCCCTGCTGCACAACCTTTTTTTTTAAAAATGAATGCAATTTCTATATAGTTCCTATAAATTTATATTAAAATTTACTTAAGTATTTTCTTCAAAACGTAGAGGGGTTACTTCAATCAAAGTCACTTGATGATGATGGACTCGAAGGATTTTCATTTCAAACTGCTTAATACGCACAACAGTTCCTACTTCTGGAATGGTTCGGCATGTATGCAAAATAAGACCTGCAAGCGTTGAAACCGAAGGTTCATCAAAATTCCATTCATATTGTCTGCGCAAATCTCTCAACGTTACACACCCTCTGATTAAATAGGTTTCTTGAGGAGTTGTTCGTACACCTGGAAAATCTACATCATATTCGTCACGAATTTCTCCAACAATTTCTTCTAAAATATCTTCTAAAGTTACCATTCCCAACAAAGATCCATATTCATCCACTACAAACGCTTGATGAGAGTGTTTTTCCTTAAACAACTGCATTTGATAAAATAATGTACTGGTCTCAGGAATAAACCATGGAGCCTTCATCATAGAATAAATATCAGAATTTTCTTTTAATTTATCCTTTTTTTGTAAATGTCGTATCAGAGTTTTTAAATGGATAACACCTACAATATTGTCTGGTGAGTCCTTCCATAAAGGAACCCTCGTATACGGAGCAGTTAGTAAATATTCGCATAATTGCTCAAAGGGAAGATCTACGTTAAAAGAGACAATATTTTTTCGATGCACCATAATTTCAGACACAGTAACACGTGATAAATCTAAAATACTTCCAAGCATTGCCCGTTCATGAGAAATAACCCCTGATCCCGCGTGAAGATCAATGGCCCCCCTTAAATCTTCTAACGTATTTGCTGCTTCTTTTTTACTACTTAATCCCAATAACGCTAGTGAGTAATGTGCTATGCGATCCATCAATAAGGTAATTGGAAACAAAAAACGCTTTAAAAATTGTAATAAGGGAACTAAGAATAAAGCCGCACGCTCTGGGCATTGATACACATAAATTTTTGGTAAAATCTCAACATACAACGCTGTAAGTGCTGATACTACTATTGGCGCAATGACTAATCCTAAAGGTCCCAAGTACTGACGAAATAACTCTGTAGCAATTGATGCCATGCCGTTCAATAAACAAATATTTGTAAACAAAAGGCAACCAATTAAAACAGACATCTGCTTTCTGAGCTCTAACAAAACTGAGGCAGCAGGATTTTTTTTTGCCATCTGATTTAAACGAAAAGGAGAAGAGGCAATAACAGCTGTCTCGCTAGCAGATAAAAAAGCAGCAAATACCGCAAAAACTACGATAAGGAAAAGAAAAAAAATCATCAGCATATGTTTAATTTGTTGATGCTAAAATCTACATAATATGAAAATGCGACTTCAGAGCATCTAAGATTTTTGAAAGCGTATCTTCATATCCTCCTTGATCGCTAGGAACCCACACATCTGCAAGCCTGTAAAATTTGTCTCTTTCTTCGTACATTTTTTCCAATGATTTTTCCAAAGCTAAATTTTTTTCTTCCTCTCCTTTTGCGGACTCATCATCTAATTTTAACCCATCTATTTTTAAAGGAAGTCCAAGTTGAGGCCTTACTTTCCTAGACAAGCGAGCGGCCAAATGAGAAAGGCTTGCGTACATATACACAGTGCAGGTCTTTTCTAGTAAGAGTATTCTAGTTTGATCTTCTAAAAATGCACCTTCACCGGTGGCTAACACATGAGAAGACTCTTCTCCCAAAATTCGCTGAATTACAGCAAGCTCTGTGCTTCTAAATACCTCTTCTCCAAATTGTTCATAAATAGTCGAAACAGAAAGACCTCCAGCAGCTTTTTCTACCATATTATCTGAATCAAAAAACGGTATACCAAAAAAATCCGCCAATAATTTCCCTAAAGTTGTCTTTCCTACTCCTGGCATCCCCACCAGTGCAATGGGTTTATCTGGATAAAACTCTCTATATGTATTTCGAATCATAATTTTACACCTTCACTCTCACTTAGATCCCTATGCACTCATAAACCTATACTACACTATAAAAAAGATTAGAGTGCACTAAATAGCAAAAAATAAAAGAGAAAAAATATTGTAACTTTTTCTCTTTTTATGAAGTGAAGCAATCTACTTTTTTTCTTGTTCTTGATCTTGCTCTTTCTCTTTTTCTTTTGCTTCTACATCTTCACTTTTCTCTGTAGATTCAGGAGTGCTAGTAGCACTAACAACACTTGCCATAAGAGATGCTAACAAAATAAACGCTTTCATAACGATATCCTTCTAAAGTTTCTACATATGAATCATAGACATATTTCTTAAATGATTGCAAGAGGGGAGATAAAAAAGATCAATACGTTTTTAAATCGAATCAAATTTTTTTTATATCTATAAAATATTTTAAGCAATAAAAAAATTATAAAAAACGTTAATTATAAAATGAAAATCAATACGTTTTAGTATTTTTATTTCGAAACGAATTGTGTGATATGAATTTACAAAATAGATAATAACTAGAGAAAATTTCCGATAAAATTAAATTTTAGAGAACACATTTTCATTGATTTGTATCTAACGTGCATCTATCCTTTAGGTGTACAGAGTTTGAAAAGATGCCTGTAAAAAAAAATTTGATTATGGATTGACGGACATTCGTACTTAAATTAGAATTTCTTTGGGGTAATAAGTTAACCTTTTCCTGTTTTGTATCCGACTAACACACTTTGTCTTTAATTTGATTTTTAGTTCTCTCTTCATTGCCGATTTGAGACATTTTTTTAATTTCATTTACTTAAGTATCGATTTGTCAAGATTAATTTATTTTTAGTAAACCCTATCTCATAAAGCCCAACTGATGAGATTGTTTAATTTTTTTAATACCGCTTGTTTTTTACAAAACAATAAAAATAAACATTAAAAAACCACGAAAAGAAAATGTTTTAACTTTGTTTTATTTTATTTATTATACAATCCACTATGAAACAGATCAACATTTTAATTAAACTATGAGAGAAAAAAACATATTGTATTTTTTGTTAATGATAACAATCTTGTCTCCTTCTTTTTTACGGGCTTCTGAGACTATAGAGTACACGGAGGAAAGCGATTCTTCTGAAGAAAAAGAACCGAAAGAACCGAACGAAACAAAATCTGATCTTAATCAAAATGCGAAAAATTTAATACGTCAGTTATTTTTATCACAATTCCGTAAGGTGGTAGACGGAGATTTGGCGAGAAAATCATTAAAAAAGTCTGTGCACTCATATATAGAAGCAATACAAAAACAAGCACTAAAAAAGATTAGACGATCTATAAAAGGGAGCAAATCTGTAAGTTCGTCGCCTAGAGCTAGTGAAGAGAGATTTTTCGGGGAAAGGACTTTCCCTAAAGAAAATTTGGCATCATTGCAACCTGAAGAAACTCCAGTAAAATTGGTTTCAAACGTAGTAGAGTCACAAGGTCCCTTAAAAATAGATCAAGAAACTCAAACGCCATTAAATCAAGAAACGCAAACTCAACCAGACCCGCAGCAAGTTCCGACATTAAGTCAAGATGGTGAATCTTCAAGTGCATCAGAGCAGAAGGAAATCGTCGCGCAAACTCAAGGAAACGTTGATTCCCAAAATGGAGCTGATCAGGGCGCTTTTCTCCCTCCAGTAAGTCAGATACCTGATCAAAGTAAAGATATAGAAGCGTCACCAACGGTAGTGGAAAGTGAATATATTTCGAAACACTTGGCTGACCATTTGAATAGGGAGATAGAAGAAGTCCTAAAAAATGATCCTAGTATAAAATTTTCAAAAGATTATCAAACAATGTTAGAAGATCACTTGAAGGGCAATTATTTCTCGAATACCCCCAACGTTAAGGGTGCCAGAAAGATTCGTAATTTAATAAAATCTTTTCCTTCCCTTTTAAAAATTACCACACGTGCTCAACGGAAAAAATTAGGCCAAACTAAGGACCAAAAAGACTTACTATCTGTAGAACACAGGCAACTCCTATCTGAGTTACTAGAAGTGATAAAGGAGAAAGATTCATCGAACAAAAATGTTGCACAAACTCCCGATCAGGCCAATACTCCTGGAGTCTCCCCTCTCTTTGCTCCGGTAATAAATCTGACAACATCAGTATTGACCAATCAGAAAAATGGTATCATAGATAAGGCCGTTGACGAGGCAAGAAAAAATCGTAATAATAAAACGTCCACACCCCATTAATCCATATCAAAAAACTGGAATCATATCAACGACCAGGACTGCCCCTTTTTGGGGCATAAAGGCGTAGATATTTACGTGTAAGTATGTGCGCAAATATAGTAAAAATAGTTGAATTATAATGCGATATATGGTATATTTTGTCTAAAAAGGCGGATAATGTCAACGCTCCCATACAGTATAAATTTAAGAGAAAAGGTCATAAATTTTATCAAAGCAGGTAACAGTAAAAAAAAAGAATCGAGAGTTTTTGGAATAAATAAAATGACAATCAACAGATAGCATTTACGTTATAAAAGCCAAAAACATTTCCGCCCAAAGATACATTTGGGCGCAAATTCACCTATAGAAAAAATCTTTTATTCAATACTAATCATCCAGATGCTAGATCAGAAGAGTATTGCTCGTGAATTTGGCATGAGTGCCAGTGATGCACGTTAGTTTTAGTTATAAAAAAAGCCTTCACCTATGTGGAGGCAAGTAAAGAAAAACGAAATGCATACCAAGAATCGATAAAATTATATATCAGCTGAAAGTCTTGTATACATTGATGAAAGCGGGATAGAGCTAGCCATTTGCAAAGATAGAGTAAGGGCAAAACAAATAAAACACTTGTTGATAAAAGAGAGGTAAATATTACGAAAAAACTAATATTGTATCGGTTTTAGTAAATAATAAAGCGATTACTCCGATGATTTTTAACGGTTTTTGTAACACACAATTATTCGAAGCTTGGGTAGCGCAGTTTTTAATAAAAAGAATCAAAACCTGGACAAATTGTGATCATGGATAATGCTTCATTTCATAAATCTCAAAGAGCCAGAGAATTCATTGAATCTTCCGATTATAGGGGAGGGCACCTTATTCACCTGATTTAAATCCAATCGAGAAATTTTGTGCAGATATGAAGCAATGGATTAGGCGGCAAATTGAGTTTTTCCAGAAATTATATCAATCAATGAGTGCTTTTTTGCTTTATTACAATTCAACTACTTTTGCTGCACATCATGAAAAGACGGTTAAGCTTAGGCCCGACGTAAAAAAAGCTTAAACTTTTCAAAAAATTTAAGAAATGATCTGTGGAGATCGATTGTTTCATTTTCGTTTCCTTATCTAGATCAATTTTTCAAGCAGATGTCAAAAAAATATGTTTACACTGCGTACTCTTTTAGCTGATTTGAGGGATGCTGTGTCAATATTCCGTGCAGATAAGTAACAAAATCTTTGAAAAATACTCTTAATTACTTATGTTTGATTCATAAAAATGCTTATCAATTTTTTATTCAAAAAGCATACTTTATGTGACTAAAAAACACACAAAAAGGATTAATTTTTTAACATGAGCAACTCTTGAGCCATGGATGTCCACGCATCTTTAGGAAAATTGTATTTTAAAAGCGTAAAAGTTTTGTAAGTAAGACCAGGAAATCCTAATACAATGTGACACTCTATTAAACGGTACAGAGCTTCTGGCACTAGAACGCTCCTTGAATAGTTTTTAATGAAAAGAGATAAACGTTGAAAAGCTGCCACGAACTCTTTTCTCTTCATATAATCGCGAATAATAAGCATTTCATGGCAAGCTAAATGTTCTTGTATGAAATCTACTTTTAGTTCTGCATCTCGCGCATAGTCACTGTAAGGAAAGCGCTCACAAATTTCTTGAAATCCCTGAAGCGCTAAAAGTGCATTTTCATTATCGCGTTCAGGAGAAAGCATATCAGTGTAATAGCAGAGCGCTCGCAAATAGTGTGCATATTGTGCGCTGGAAGATGAAGGATGTAACGCTAAAAACGTTTCTAATGTAGCGATCGATTTGGGAAATTCTTGAGCTTTAAACGAACAGTATGCAGACATAAGTTGCGAATGAGGCGCCCAAGATGAGTAAGGGTATTGGCGCTCAACTTCGTCAAAATTTTCAGAAGCCTCTTTAAAATCTTCTTTTTTTAGCGTTTCCATAGCCTTTTTGTACAACATATTCAAAGGCTTTTGCTGATAAATACGCTCAGAATCTCTGCAACCTACAAAAAAAAATAAAACGAACAAAAGATACGTAAATGTTTTACATTTTTTTTGAAATGTTTGAAACGTTTTCATTTTTTTTTCTATCTTTAATATCTTTAATGCAATTATATTCATCACCTACCGTAAGTTACAAGATAATAATTTTTCGGAATCATCCCCAGTACTTGCCATCCCATCTGCTCTAACAAGTCTGAATCAATCTCTCGATCAAACAACAAAATTTTTTGCTCTAAAATTTTTTTTCTTTTTTCCAAATTTTTAACTTTTTCTCGTTTCTGAATAAGAAGTGTACGCTTTTCTTTCCATACAAAGCAACCGCGTCTTCCGTACACGCTATAAAAAGAAAAATATAGACTGATCCCTAAAAAAAATATACTCAGCCCCCAATGCGCTTGCATGAAAAAATTTAAATACGCTTCTTCACTTCTCTTTCCATTACATCAGAAGTTTTAAAAATTTTCAAGCTTTTGAAAAACATATTGTGTAGATAATTTCTATAATAACGGAAAACTTTAAGCTTTAAATTTTGTTAATTTTTTTATCGTGTGACGTATTGAAATTAAATGATACTAGACCAGGAAATAATACTTAAAGAAAAGAAAATGAAAAATCATGACTTATGTGCAAAAATTATAAATTTCTGCATAATTTTGTATCCTTGCAAAATAGATTTTAGCTGCTATAGTAATTTCGGTTGAATTAGACATGCTATTTTGTGAGTGTGAACGGCAAATGATAAAAAATTTCCGCAACGATTTTAAGACAATGCAGCATAGGAGTTCGATTCAGAAAATGGATAGCGAGTACATCAAAGCTTTTCCTAAGAAGCGTAATGCATCAATAAGAAGGAGTGTTTGATAAAACCTAGACAATCATATCAAAAAAAATAAGCTGCTGAAAATGTTTGAAGTCACACTAAGGGAGTGGTTAAAAGGATTAGGTTTATAGCTAAAAGACGTTTCTTAAGTTCAAACAAATCAAAATAAGTGGTATTACGATCAAAAAATTGGTCAAAAACATAGAGGTTTGTATTTAGCAAACTTCTTGGGAAACTGTTGTCACATTCGCTTTATGTTGTGCATCTATTTTTTAATTCTCCGTAAGTTTTTGAAATTTTTATCTCACTTTTTGATCCGTTCGTATTCCATAAAAATCTTCCGAATTTTTTTATTTATAACTTAACTTTTATTTAAAGTCTAGTTTCCAAGAGATCTATTGAAGACTCTCGAAAAAAGAACTTTTTTAAAATAAACAGCGACTTTCGCAGCCGGTCTCTATAAGTAATGAATTAAACAAAACGTCGAACATCCTAATCAATGATTTATTTTCTTTATTCTTTTAAATACGCCACTTCAACTGTACTGAATCTATTTTATTAAAACCAACACCTTTGCTCGCGCGTAGACAATAAAAAATTTAAGTGTTATACATATAAAGGAAGAATTTTGTTCTCTTTTTGAAATTATAATGAAAAAATCACAACATCGACAAGCTTTAGGCCGTGGATTAAGCGCTTTATTAGGAGAGCAAGGAGGTGGAGGAGAAAATAACTTAACTGCATTTTTGCAAGAAGAGCATGTTGAGTCTGAAAAAGAGTGTCTTGTTTCTGTCTTACAAGAAGACCAAACATTAACATGGCTTGATCCAAAAGTGTTGCAAAAAAATCCAAAACAACCCAGAATCGTTTTCGACGAAGTATCCCTAGATGAGTTGGGGCATTCGATACGTTCTAAAGGAATTTTGCAACCACTTTTAGTGCGCAGATGTGGAGAAAATCAATACGAAATTATTGCAGGAGAAAGAAGGTGGCGTGCAGCTCAATTAGCGGGGATTGAAAAAATTCCTTGTCGTGTACTAGAAGCTCGTGATGAAGAAATGATGGAAATCGCACTTCTGGAAAACATACAAAGAGATGACTTAAACCCCATAGAAGAAGCAAGAGGATATCAAAATTTAATGGATTTATTTCAGTATACTCAAGAAAAATTAGCGCATCGTATTGGAAAAAGTAGAAGTCATATTGCAAATATGTTGCGTGTTTTGCATCTTCCAGAATCTGTACAAAATTTAATATTAGATAAGCATCTTTCTTTGGGGCATGCTAAAGTTATTTTGAGTAGTAAAAATCCAAGTGAGTTAGCACAAAAAGTTGTTGAAAACAGTTGGACAGTAAGGCAGACAGAGCAAGCGATAAAGCAAGAGCAAGCTTTAGAAAAATCTAATCGTTTTTTCGAAAAGGCACTAGAAAACTCAACTCAGCCTCTTTGTGAGCACTTACGACATCTGGAAAAAAATGATCTCGTATTGTTAGAAACTCGTTTGCAATCTTGGATTAGAAAAAGTCACGTAAAAATTCATCATAAAGGAGCTTTTTTAGAAGTTCAGCTAAAATTTGAAAATTTAGAGGATATGGAACGTTTCGTGAATGTTGTCGAAAAAAAATTTGAAGAAAATTAAGGAAAAAAGTTATGATTTGGAATTTCGCTACAGAATGTCAAAAAAAAGTTGGAATTATTCGTGAATTAGACCTTAAAAATATATTGGGCAATGTATGTATTTTAGAAAAAATGACGGTTCCTTTCACTTTAAGCTCTACTGCGTTACGTGAAGTCACAACGTATCTTCAACAACGTATCACGTTTCAGCTTTATGAAGCTCAAAAGCAAAGGCCTAAAGAATCATTTTGGGCAGTTTATACGGTAATTTTTAAAAAACGATCTTTTTTAGAAGGTGGAAGCCTCCACTCTGTTTGTGCTGACACGATTCGTTTATGGTCTGGGGAAAGTCACAGAGTGTTGACTATGATGGGAAAAAGTCAAAGCGGATCTTTAACAAAATTTCGTTTGTCTATAACAAAAGTAAAATTTAGTCACATTCCAAATGAGAAAATTTCATTTCTTGCAGATAGTTTGGTTCAAGAGTCACTCAGCGGAGGGTATCGTTCGTTTGGCAT
The DNA here is from genome assembly GCF_000469665.2 of Holospora obtusa F1. Lineage (GTDB taxonomy): Bacteria > Pseudomonadota > Alphaproteobacteria > Holosporales > Holosporaceae > Holospora > Holospora obtusa. Next base: position 14,223 of record NZ_AWTR02000016.1, read on the forward strand.
GTTAGGGCATTATATTCGACATGTTGCAGGCCCCACAGGTGGATGCGAAGGTCTGCCTTTGTTGCCCTTAATGAACTTTTTGCAAAAACATTCAAATACGGAAAGCGCAGTAGCAAAAGAGAAAATTAACTAAAAAAATATTAAAAACGGTTCTATAAAGCATAAGACACTTCTTTGATAATCTTAAAAGTAATAAAAGAAGATCTTCAGTGACAGGTGAGGCTTACCTATACTTCAGCTAAAAATCTTTTGTTTTTCCTTGCAATCGAGTAAAGTGGTGTCGCGTATCTTCATTCGTTTACTCTAAATAATAGACCTTTTTGGAAATGGTCGTCATATCAACCCTATGTTGCAAATATAGTAATTTAGGTTGTATTAGGATTTTTTAAGAAATAGCAAGCAAATAGGATCATGAAACTTGATAAATCGCCTTCAATCCATCGTTTTAATCGGGTTCAAAGCTCGTTGAATCAGAAGATAGGAAAACTTCTGTATTTTACGGATTCTATTCATTTTTTTGTCTTTTTTGATTTATGAAAAAAGGCGTGATCCGTAGCAACATCTTGACCTGGTTTTAATTTTTTTATTAGCAATCCTGATATTCAAGTTTCGAATAATAACGTGTTACAAGATCTATTCAAAACCATACAGAGGCGTTATCGGACAATTTTTTTATAGGGCTGAAAAAGATAGCTCTTTGGAAAAGTAGATAAATTTACTTGATTGTACGCGTTTTATTCTATTTCTTAGGTGTTTTGTTGCGTGAAGAAATTTAATCTACCTTTTGGTATTTTTTTCTAAATAAGAAAAAAATGTTGATGCAACAATCATTTTTTCTTATCATTTCATCTATTCTTTAGTGTAATTTTACGCAAAATAATCACTCAAGTCAACGCATAGAGTTTACTTTGATTTTTTACTAAATAAAGATTTTCCCCAATTAAATCCTTCGGCAAGGATCTTTGTTAAAGTTTTTGGCCCATCACGTAACGTTTCATTCACAAATATCTCTGTGCTTAATTTTTTAGATTGAACCTGTGTAGCTGCAGAAAAAATAGATAGACAAGCTTGCATCCAAGAGGAACATACTGAAAGTGATTGGTAACCTTTTTCAGAAAAACGTTTTTCACCTAAAGCTAATAAGCTTTTAAATGCATCAAGTAATGCAGTCTGCATAGAGATAATACTTTTTTCAAATTGTTTCATCAAATCATTACTATTAAATAATGTTTCATACAATGCCTTTGATTTTTCAATCCACCCTTTTTTTTGATTAACGCCTTCAAAAATTTTCGGTAAGGATTGTGCAAACGTTTTTATAGCTTGTTCAAGAGGTGCGAACGTAGCCTGATACTGAGTGTTATCTAGGTAATATTGACCATTGATGTAGTAAATCAGATATACACCAATCATCGTATTCATCAAAGCTTTAAAGCATTTTTCAAACACATATCCATCCACAATTGCTTTATATGCATCTGGTTCTTTTAAAAAATCTTTAAACACTGTTTGCTTAGTAAATAACCCTCTACCTATATCTGAAATAATATTTACAAAAGTATTTTGAGACATTTGAAAAGCATACAAGAACGTTTTTGCAAGCGTATCTAATGATCCCAACGAACCCGTAAGACTTTTGATAGAATTTGCCGGATTTGAAACTCTAGATACATAAGAAGCTGCGTTAGAAGCAACAGCACCTATCACTCCAAGAGCGCCTCCAGTTGCACCGGCTTTCACAATATTTGCTCCCGTACTCATAAATGTATCTAGGTCATTAACTGTACGCTGAGCTACTGCCACGTACATCTTAAAAAGATCAATAACGCTACTTGCCACTTTATTTCCTCCTCTTAAATATCGGTAGGAAACGTTTTTATAAATATTTTTTGTTCCTTCAGGAACCCAATTTCTGAGATCTGGAAAATCTTTAAAGAATTTTCCAGAAAAATTTTTTATTTTAGTACTCATCTCTTTTATGTCTTGATAAGATGGAATTTTTTGAGGTCCTACCTTAGAAACAAAACTTTTAACCTGACTCAACTGGTTATAAAAATTTTGTGGTAAATTTTTTACTTTATCCATGATTTTAGAAGCATCTTTAGAAGATGATGTGTCTTGAATACTTGCACTGGGTGTAATATTTTCATTTTCCTGAGTTGCGTGATCGGATTGATGCGCTTCACTTTTCGTTTGAGCGTCTTTCTTAGAAAACAAGTCAAAAAGTTTTTGAGTAATTTGGTTCGAAGCTTTTTGCCCTGTATGCGCAAATTCTTTTACCTTATTCTTGAGGTACGCACGATATCCAGGACTAGATTCCGTTGAATTCTCTCCTTTTAAGGATAAATTGTTACCGATATTTTGTGCACTTTCTTCCTCTTGACTATTTTTTGTATCTTCTTTCTCTTCATCAGGTAAGTTCTCTCCTTCAATATTTGGGGTCTCTATGCCCTGTTCTGTATTTTTATCAGATGAAAGATTAGGATCGGTTTCACCATGAACTCCCAAAACATTATAGCTACATAAGAGCAAACAAATCAAAATTATTTTATTTTTGTTTATTATTTTCATTATTTTATTTTTCAAACTTTACAAGTAAATGGTAGAAAAAAAATATTTTTTTATCGCTAAATTCGTGTTATTTTTAGTATAAAAAATGGATGAAAAGTTTGCATCACAACAAAAAAAATGTTAAGTATAATGGTGTGTTTAAAGATCAAAAGAATGTTAGTGAAATCTTTTTCTGTTTTAAGTTCAAAAATAATTTTTTTATTTAGTATATTGTCTGTTGTTTGTCCTATGAAAGCACAGAGCACATTAAATCTTAGTGTTCGAAAAGGGGTTAGTATTGTCATTCCTGTATGCATTTCCGGATTAAGTGATGCATCTGTCGTACAAAAAATTGTAGAGGATGATTTAAAGTTTTCGGGTTTTTTTCGAATTTTACCCATCGTTGGAGAAGGAAGCGCGTCAGGAAGTGAAGAATATGTAGATACGACAAGTCTACAAAGTTGGGCTCATATCCCCGGTTCAGTGTTTGTTCAAGCGCAAGTTAAAGAAGAAGATGGTCAGAATATATGTCGGTTAAGTTTTTTTAATACACTCACTAAGCGATGTCTTGGAAAACGTGTGGTACGTCATAAAGGGGATAATATTAGATTATTTGCGCATCGCGTTGCTAATGCGATTTACAAACAATTTACTGGAGAGTCTGGATATTTTCATTCCGTTATCGCTTATACTTACGAAAAATATAATTCAAGAGATCCCAGAAAAAGCAAACAGTGCATTGCGTTAGTGAGTATTGACGGAAAAGAGTGTAATTTTTTAACTTCTCCCAACAAAACCGATGCGCTTTTACCCCATTGTGCAAGAACTCGCCCTATCGTAACCTACCTAATCGATAGAGGATATGGTCAGCACAAACAGATAGGTGTGATGAATTTTGTTGAAAAAACGGAATTTCGTCTTCCTTATTTACGTAATTTTAATTCTACGCGTATTTCTGCTGATGGAAATGAGGTTGTTTTTTCGTGCTCAGGAGAAGATGGAGCTTCGTTGTTCGGTTACAATTTGAATTCCGGTAAAATGTACTCATTGACCCCTGGAAATAACGCTTATATTGATGTTTCTCCTAGTTATTCCCCAGATGGAAAAAAAATGGTATTTGTTTCAGATCGTGTGGGAGGAATTCCGAGATTATTTATAAGTAGTGTTCACTCTGGATCTGCGCCAGTATGCATTAGTCAAGGTGGAGGAAAATATTTTGCACCCGCTTGGTCGCCTTGTGGTAAGTGGATTGCATTTGTCAAAAAAATTAGTGGACGACACTATCTGTGTGTTTGTGACTGTAACGGAGGGCAAGAAAGAGCTATAGCTCAATCTCTTGTTATTGACCGTCCATCTTGGGGACCAAATGGTCGTTGTTTAGCGTATGCTGCAAAAAGTGGAGATAGTTCTCCTTATGTACTATACATTGTGCATGCTTTCGGAAATCCTTCAGGAGGCGTTACCGTAAGAAAAGTTCCGACAATCATTAATGGTGAGGCTCACAGCGCTAATCATCCTTCTTGGTACCCGTTAAGTCTTGAGGGACATAAAGAATAGTTTTCAAAATTATGTTGTCTGCTCTACGCAAAAAGATTCGTGAGTTAGGGGCTGATAGTGCCCTTGTATTTCATAACGATCAGTTTCTTGAAACTCAGCGTACGTCTGATCACATAATTTTTCAAATCGTTGGGTTTACAGGATCTTACGCAACGCTTTGGGTTGGTCTTGAAGACCTGTGTATGTTCACAGACGATCGGTATATGGTACAGGGTATAAAAGAATGTAACAATCGAGCTTCTGTGCACAGCTTGTGTAGCTTACATCACTATGTTCAAAAAAATAGTAAAGTTTTACTCATTGATCCTTGGCAGGTGTCTAAAAAACACTCTGCTAATTTTTCTATGGAGTTTAGTGCCTGTAAAATTCTCTTTAAGCCATTTTTATCGTTTACCTATGCTAAAGAGCAAATCGTGATGAATCTCCCTTTTTTTGGAAGATCTGAGTGTGTTTGGAAAGAAAATTTTAAAAATCCGATTTTGATTTGTAATACTCAAGATTTGTCGTTTTTATCTCGTGTCGCAACAAAAAACTCTTTTCTTCCCACACTACAAGCCTATGCTGTGGGGATTTGGGAAGAAGCTTATAGCAAAATTTTTTGGTATGTCGGAACAGATTCTTTGATAAAAGAACAAGATGTGTTGCCTGCTTCTATCACGATTTTACCACTCTGTCTTTGGAAAGATGCAATTCAGAAAAAATTTAGTAAAATTTATTATATTCCAGAACATACTCCTTTGGGACTTCTAGAATGGTTTCCAAAGGCACGCCCGATATCTTCTTGGAGCGTTCCAAAAAAACGCTGTATTAAAACAAATGAAGAGTTAGAAGCCATGCGACAGGTGCACGTAACAGAAGGTATTGCGTTTACACGATTTTTGTATTGGATAGAAATAAATGCTGTGAACGAATATTGCAAAGAATATGATGCTGTTTTAAAGCTAGAAGCGTTTCGTAAACAATTTTCGTGCTATCAGGGACCGAGTTTTCCCACAATTTCAGCATCAGGAGCATCAGGAGCAATGATTCATTATGTTCCCAAGCCTTACGACCAAATGCATATTCAAGATGGTCCCTATCTAATTGATGCAGGAGGACAATATTACTGGGGAACAACGGATATGACGCGTTCACTATGGCTGGGAAATAAGATACCAGACCCAGTATATCAAGAAGATTTCACACAGGTTTTAAAAGGTCACATCGATGTTGCTATGAGTCAATTTCCAGTGGGAACTTTGGGCTCTGCATTAGATGTGATTGCGCGAAGATCTTTGTGGCAAGGGCATAAAGATTATGGACATTCAACGGGACATGGCGTTGGTATATTTTCTAACGTTCATGAAGGTCCTGTTCAATTGAGTTCAAAAACAACAGTACCATTAGAGCCTGGCATGGTATGTTCTAATGAACCAGGATATTACAGAAACGGATTATGGGGAATTCGATTAGAAAATCTTTTTTATGTAAAAGAAAATCATTGTGGATGGTTATGTTTAGATATCTTAAGTCTTGCACCTTTTCAACGATGCCTAATTCAGCCTAAAATTTTAGGAAAGAAACGAGTGCTTTGGATAAATCATTATCATCAGCATGTGTTGAGTACTCTTGGTCCGTATCTTTCGAAAGATGAGTATTCTTGGTTAAAAACTCAAACTGATCCTATTAATATATAATTTTTGTATTTTAAATTTGAAAATATTATTTCAATATCTTTTTATTATTTATTTTAATTCTTATATTCGATTTGATTTTATTAACTTATAACCAAATCTAATCAATTAGTTTAGTCATTTATTTAGATTATTCTGACAAAATGTAGAAAGAAAAAATATAAGGAACAAGATATGACGCAAAAAACTCTTCCCATTTTAGGCACTGTGTGTGCTCTTTCTCTTGTAATGCTAGGATTTGTTGCGGGATGTAAGAAAAAAGAAGAAAAAGAAGAACTTTCATCTGAAAAAGACAAAGGGGAAACTACAAAAGAACCAAGTCCTAGTGAAGAAAAAAAAGATATCAGCATGTCTAGTATGCAAGAAAAAAGCGAAGAAATAGAACACGAATCTAAAGATAGCAAAAATGAAGAAAAATCAGATGAGAAGATAGAAAAATCAGACGATCAGGTAGAAAAATCAGACGATAGAATCGAAAAATTAGATGATAAAGCAGAAAAATCAGATGATAAAGCAGAAAAATTAGATGATAAGACAGAAAAATCAGACGAAAAAAAACAAAAAGCAGATTCAAATAAAGGGGACGGAAAAAGAGCGGCTTTAGTTGAAAAGACTTTAAAAAATATGGCAGTTGCTTTATCAGACTCAGATCAAACAAAAGCAATTGAAGATGATGTGCTTTTAGCTTAGCTACGATTTAGGATATCTACTGAAGAGGATGAAGTCTATGAGACATAAATTATTTCAAAAAATAAGGTGGACAGTTGAATGGTTTGTTTTATGTATGTCGGTTCCCTGTTTTGCAACGTTACCGGATATTACACTTCCTCCTCTTGCTTCATCTCCTGCCCCTGCTTTTGAGGTCGGAAAAAGTCCTTCTATTGAGGCATCTGAAAATCCTGAAAAAAAAACAAAACTTGTTGATCCTCCTATGCCGAAAAATCTTATCGAAAAGTATTACGCGACGGCTTTTGCAGATTATTTTGGACCATCACCTTGGGTGTTTTCTAGTACTCCTTAGCGTATACTTTATGAGAGTAAGCAAAAAATTATTATCGTGCTGTTATGCTGCTTGGATCTAGATAAAAGTTTAGGGATCGTATAGTAATTAAGATTTTGTACCGTGTACGTGAGCATTAAAAAGAATGAAAGGGATAATATTGATCAGTTTATACGTTAGCGCTTTGACTTTACGTTACCTCTAAAATGTACTGTTGATGTTATTTTTTTCGTATCCACTGATCACAATTTTTTTAAAAAATCTGAGAATTTTGACGTTTAGATAGTTTTATGTCAACATACGACTATAGTGTCGTATTAAGGTCATCAGCAACGCATTGCAAGAACTGTACTTCCGAAAACTGCATAAGGAACGGTATAGTACGCAAGGTTCAGAGCTATAAGTGTAAGAAATGAGGTTATACCTTTGTTGAAGGTGATAAGAGAAGGCAAAAGGGAAACGGCTATCAAAAAAAGCCTTATGCGTCAATTTATACTCTTTAGCTAAGGCATCTTGTAACATGATGGGTGAATATTCTTGGACATTCTCCTTCTATTACTATATAGGTGGGGTGTGGCAGAGATGAAAAAAATACAAAAATTTGAGGTTTTAGGTCACATTCAAACAGTGGAATTTGATGAAATGCGGCATTTTTTTTAAAAAAAAGTCAAAAACTCTGGATTATCAAAGCCGTTGATCGTAGCACACGGAGAACTTTACAGGGAATCGTGATGCTGCAACATTCACACAACTTTATGAAAAAGTCAAACATCTGAAAATTGCACATTTTATACTGATGACTGGGATGCTTTCTCTAAAGTTCTACAAAAAAACCGCCATAGTATTGAAAAATCAGGAACTGTATAGAGCAAGATAATAGTAATACAAGACATCATCTAAGACGCATGACGAGACCTACTAAAGTTTCCAAGAAGGGAATCCCCTATGGTATACGGATCAATCAAGCTTTTGTGTGCGCTTACGACACCAGAAATCTTTAATCACTGATGTTACGCAGCACCTTTCAAAATTTGAAGTTCATTGAACATTAAAACATTGGCTTTTAACAATAGTTTTTGTTTTATTGCAAAATGATTCAATGAGG
>NZ_AWTR02000015.1 GCF_000469665.2 Holospora obtusa F1
AATCATTTTGCAATAAAACAAAAACTATTGTTAAAAGCCAATGTTTTAATGTTCAATGAACTTCAAATTTTGAAAGGTGCTGCGTAACATCAGTTATTCTTATGGCACCAAGCACTTACACGATGAAGAGGCTTATTTGAAGAGCTATTCCGGATCGTTTTCCCATCGATATTCATAATGTCACTCGTTATTTTTTGAAGACTTTCTACAAAAGCGCCAAAGCAATCTCTAAATTGATTGGGGCATAAATTATCCCAAAGCCGTTGGTAAGTATCGTGACTTGGCACACCAGACGGAAAGTCAAAATATTTTTTCAACGCTTCCCTATGCATCTCAACAAAATCCTGCATCCCACTAAAACTGTCGATACCACAAAGAACTGCTAACAAACTGGTTGCTATCAGAGTCATAAAAGGGGGCGTTGATTCCTTGAGGAACGGGGATCTTCTAATGAACTAAAATAGCTTTCTATAATTTTTCTCATTTCCTTAAACGCTCTGCTTAATTTAAGGCAAATATACATCTTTTAAACACAGTTGTAGAATAAAATTTTTTCATGCGTAGACCCTGATCCAAGGGGATATTCTTTAAATTTTTTTTTCAGGAGCCGACTCTTTTTTTGGGTAAATATTTAGTCTTTTGAGGTATCAATTCAGATTAAAGCCCATGAGATTGAGAATTTTCTCTTTCAAAGCACTATAAACATCATCAAGCGGAAGCTTAGAAACGCGTCTGAATTCACACACAATCTCTTGCTTCCGTTGCAGATAAAATGCTTTGGCTGTGCAGGGCCAGAGAATTTATCTTCAACACAACTGGCTTTCTTTTACTTCAAAACTGAAGGCCCAGACGCTTTGCTATTTTTAGCGATGCTCTGTACAAAGTTTGGTATTTCTTTTCGGACTCGAAGCGTCGTATTGGCATTTTCATGCAGTATACTTTCCATAAATTTGCCTCCTTTAGTTCATTATAAGTTATACCATAAAAATGGGAACTAAACACCTAGGATATTTAATGGTTCTTGTCATGCAAAATTATTTGAAACTTGGGTAAAAGAGTTATAGAATCAGAACCTGGGCAAATTGGATAATGCTGCATTTCATAGATTACAAAGAGCAAAAGAGTTGATCGAATCTGTAGGTTGTCAACTCATCTTTTTACCGCTATACTCACCTGGTTTGAATCCAATAGAGAAATTTTGGGCTAATATGAAAAGATGGGTTAAGAACAAAATTAACCAATTTGATAGACTTTACAAGGCTATTTCCGCATTCTTTCAAATCCTATTTCCATGCTAAATTACTATATCATTTTATAGAATGTATTTTTCTTAATGCCCGTAAGCCTTCGAAATTTTTTCTTCTCTAACGCTTTGATCTGTTTGTATTTCATAAAAATCTTTAGATCTTTTTAAACTTAGATTTTATTTAAAGTTTAGGTTACGAAAAGGTCTAATCGTAATAACTTTAAATAGGTTTTTAAAAAAATCTTTACTAAAATTTTAAAATTTTTATACTATAATTATGGATGTTGATTGGTTAAAATGGAAGGTATTTTTAGATGAAAAATTATTTAAATGCAAAACGGTTAGCGCTCAAAAAAGATGAAAATCAAAAAATGAAAAAAATATTTATTATACTATTCATGCTACTGGTTAATACGTCATCGAAAGCTCTGCCGTCTGATAGAAAGTTACAGACTTCATTTGCTGGAATAATGGCAAAGGATAAGGATGGGGTAACTTTTAAAGAAAAAGAAGACATGTTGAGTAAAATTTTTTTGAGTGCCGAAACGTTTATGAAAACATCGGTAAAAAAATTTAATATTCCAACACAAGAGGATCGCATACGCATCTCAAAATTTTTAAACGCTGCGTTCTTTTCAGGTATCGCTGCTCCTAATATAAATCAATTACAAAAGGTGATACATGAGTTAAAGGCGGATTTAAATGTTAGGAAAGATACTCAAGAGGATGTTAGTTATGTCGTAGAATTAGATCAGTACCTACAATCAGTGAGGGTCGAATTTGGAAAAATGGACGAAATCGTTCGTAAAGAAGTACAAGAAATGGAAAAGAAAAAATCTATACACGAGTTTTTAGAAAATTTTCTGACAGAAAATAAAGGGTACGCCGAGATGATACAGGCAATAAACACACTCCCAAGAACAGATTCTGAAGGAGGTGATAAGAAAAATATTCAAAATTCTGCGATAAAAATTGAGCAAAAGGCGTCAGCTCCTACAAATAAACAATTAGGTCAGGAAATTAAAATGATTCTCGATATGACATTAAAAGCAGAAAAAAATTCGTCTGATTATATAGCTAAAGAAGTCGAAAATCCTGGATTACTTAGATCTGTGAGAAGCAATATAAGAGGTATGCTTCAAAGGGGATAAACAAAAACAGGTTATTATTAGACCTACTACACAAGTCTCTGTTTCTTCTCAAAAAAGAGTTTTCTTTTTTTTCGTGATCTTTCAAAGGCGTTGTTTGTGTCCATAATTCCTGAAAAATGAGTATCTGTTTTGGATAGTGAGTATTACTTGTTTTGAATATTTTGATATCGCAAAAATATATTTAATTTTGATTTAAGCTCGTGATAGCTTTTCGCTGTCTTTGATCTTTCTCTTTTTGAGCGCGTCGTGATGTCTTCTTTTTTTTAAGATCTTTTTCTGCGTACGGCGTAAGGAACGAATACTTGGATATTAATGTTTTGATTGCTCGAATCAGATTTTTTTTGGTATTATTCATGTTTAAATATTGCGATCTGATCCAAGATGCATTCTAGAGGCTTGAGAGCCTTTTACGCAATTTTTTGTGCGGCACTTTTTTCTGAATCGTAAAGGTTTGGAATTGCTTGAAGCAGCTTTTAACAATAAATATCTCTTTCTTTAGCCTTTTTTATCGCCATACAGATCCCTAAAATTTGATTTAGGCCAATAACCTATACAAGAATCATTTTCAACGCCGGTAGCTCAAGAAAATTAGGCTTACACGCCATAACGATACAGAAAAAAGTATATTTAAGAGGGCTAATTTATAATCGAAGCAAAAGCGTGTATAGCCAAGGATACTGTTTTTAAAGAATGGCACGATATTGGGTGACGCTCACCCCAAAAACGCTCTCTCTATCCTATTCAACCATCATGTATTTTTTTTGAGCATTTCCTTGATCTGTGATGTTGATCTACACCTTTTTATAAACGTGATACTTTTGCATCGAATCTATTTATTGGGCATAATTCATATAAAGTTCCAAAATATATTTTTAACCTATTGACAAGATTGCGTTTTTTTTGTAGCGTCTTTATCGTGTCCTTTGCTAAGAATTGTTTAAAATGATGACCTGGAATAAAAAATTTTTGTCAATAATTTTCGTTATGTTAATCAATGTTGTTTTTGCTGCTGGCGAAAGCACAAAAGAGGAGGAGAAAGGTAATGAATCAGTTTCTACTCCTAATCAAGAAAAACAACGATTCGGTTCTGATGATTGCACAAGCGGATGTACTGTGTTTTCTTTAGAAAGAACCGCAATTTTTTCTCAGACGTTTTCTGAAGAAATTTTGTTGAAAAATAAGATTTTTTCAAAAGAAAATTTAGGAGAAGGTACCGGAAGTGTATGGCGGTTATCTCCAGAATTTTCACTTGATAAACAAATTCGTGCAGTTGTTTCTGAATGCAAAACGAGTTTTTTTAAATTGGTAGAATATGCCAGGTCACACAATCTCTCTTTAAAAGAGGAAGATGGCGTGCAATCAATGGGTATGAAAGCAAAAGAAGGAAATAGCGTACGCTTTATTTGTCCATTTTCTTTAGATGGTATATGCTCTGCTATTAATACAATTCATACAGATGGGAATGAAGTACATGGAGGAAGCGTTTTTGAACTTCGGTCTGCATTAATTAAATTTCACAATATCATGAAGGGAGTGTTTCAAAAATCTGGTCTTTATCCAAAAAATTCAAGCTGGCGTACTGAAGTTGTAAAAAATTTTTCAGAAGAGGGTATTTATTCTGGAATATCCGAAGTTGACAAAGAAGAGCTTCGCAAAATAAATCCAATTCTTCATCAGTGTTTTAATATTTTTAAAATGTTCCAAGAACAGAAGGATGTTGAAATGCAGATCCGTTTAGTTACAGGAGCAGCTCGATATCAACCTCCACACTATGATGGAAATACATTTTGCGTTTTATCCCTTTCTGTGTATGATGTGTACGAAGTTTTTGGAGATCAGAACGAAAAAAAATTATTTCTTCCAAATGGAGAGAGTTTTTTGTGGTTTGGAGATTCCGCACAGAATTTATCCTCAGAGATTAAGGAAAAGTTAACTCAGAGTGGGGTAGAATTTAGTTCGGTTGTAGAGCTTCCTCATGGTGTTGATTATGTTCCTGAGGAGAAAAATTCAAGAGAAGCTGTAACTCTTCTAGTCATGTGGACTCCTTCAGCAAAAAGTTCAGCCCAGTACTGTTTTTTTCCAAAACCTCTTGAAACTTTTCAAAAGCCTTTAGTACTGAAGAACGATATAGAATCTGTGAAAGTAATTCAAAAAAATGCTCTTTCAGATGCACAAGACGACCAAAAGACTAGGTAAAGCGTTTAGATAACTTAAATTTCTAAGAAAATTTTAAAAAGATCGCATAAAAATTAGCATTGAGTAAAGTTGACGGTGTTAGTTTTTATGTTATTTTTTTTCTTAGATTTATAATAAATTAAATTTATTTTTAAAAAATATTATTTTTTGTGTTGAATTAAGCGAATACGGCGAAAGTTACCGTTTATTATTTTTTTTTTCAAAAGAGTATTTTGTTCCCAAATGCTTAAAATTTGCTGTTTATGTTCACGATGTTTGGAATAAATAAAATGACAGTCAACAGATGGCATTTTCGTTATAAAAGTAAAGAACATTTTCGCCCAAAGATACGTGTGGGTGCAAAGCAAACTATAAAAAAAGAGTCTTTTATTCAATATGCAATCAATCATTCAGTGCTAGATCAGAAGATATTGTCCGTGAATTTGGCATGAGTGCCAGTGGTGAACGATATTGGTTAAGGCGTACAGGGCTTTTAGCTTGTATACATTAATGAAGTCGGGATAGAGCTCATCATTTGAAAAGATAAAGGATGAAGCAAAAAAAGTGCAAAACTTGTTGATAAAAAGAGCGGTAAATATTACAAAAAACTCATATTGTATCGGGTTTACTAATAAAGCAACGATTGCTCCGATGGTTTTTAACGGTTTTTGTACACACAATTATTCGAAGCTTGGGTAGCGCAGTTTTTGATAAAAGCATTAAACCCCGGACAAGTCGTAATCATGGATAATGCTTCATTTTATCAATTTAAAAAAATCAGAAAATTACTTGGATCTGCCTGTTGTAGGGATGTTTTTTTACCACCTTATTCATCTGATTTAAATCTAATCGAGAAATTTTATGCACATATGAAGCGATAGATTAGGCAAAAAATTGAGTTCTGCCAGGGCTTATATTGGTCAATTAGTGCCTTTTTACTTTATCATAATTCAATTGCTTTTACTATATAAATTCAGCATAACGATAATTTCCGAAGAAATCTATTTTCGCGAACCTCAACTTAATTCACTATAAAGACTTTGGACACAAAAAAACATCTTCAAAATTTTGAAGAGTACTAACGTTTTTATATATTTTTAAGTGAATGTTCTCACTTTTTTATTCCTTATCAGAACTCTTCTTTGGCTTTGATCATCTTGTTTACAGATAGTAGCGTGCTCATAGGTAGTACAGTCTCTAAAATTTTTATATCAATTTTGTTAACGAGTTCGTTTCTCTTATGTTGAAGCTCAATTTTCTTAAAGTGCATTACAACTTCTTCAATCTCCAGTTTAAGAACAATAAAACTGTTCTACTAAAACCTATGTTTTATAAAAAACTAAACATTTATCTACTTCAATTTTTAAAATCATACAAAACATATTACACCCTCTTTTGATTCACAACTTTTTTTAATTGTTCTCATTAAAAAATAAATCAAAAAAAATAAAAAATTCAATCAAATTTTACGAAAATTAAATTATTCACTCCTATTCGTTTCTTCCCGCTAAAACGCCACCATCTACGCTTAAAATAACTCCAGTAATCCAGCTAGCCTGATTTGATAACAAAAATTCGATAGCACTAGCAACATCTTCCGGAGTTCCCGTACGCCCCAATGGATGAAAAGAAGCAAACTGTTCTCTTACAATTTCTTCACTAGTAAATGCGTTATAAACAGGGCTTGGAACAACTGCCGGAGCCACAGCGTTAACTCGAATTTGATATTCTGCTAACTCTATAGCTAAATTTTTCGTCAAAGCGTGCAATCCAGCTTTTTGCATAGAATAGGCTGAAGATGGAGTAATCTTAATAGCTTGTAACGCCCACATAGACCCAATATTAACAATACTCCCTTGATGATGTTGTTTCATATTTTTTGCAACTGCTTGAGTTACAAAGAAAAACCCCTTATTAAAGTTTATTTGCTCATCATAATCTTTTTCAGTATGATCAAAAAAACTAATTGGATAAAAAAAACCAGCACTATTGAGCAAATAACGAATGTGCAACGTTTCATTTTCGATTTCTTCAATGAATTGGGTTACGCTATTCATATTTTTCAAATCCAAAACACTCGTGCGCACAGAGCAGAGCGGGGATTGCAGCATAATTGAATGTTCCGCCTGAGATAAATGGGTTGTACTTCGCCCAGTGATCCATACGTGCTGCACATGATGAGACAATTTTCTAGCAGTAGCAAGCCCCATCCCGGTAGAACCACCAATAATAAGCGCAATAGAATTATGTACCATAACATCTCTTATACCGAAAATCTAGGAGAATATATCAAAAATTACTTTTATCGTCAATAGACCATAAAGCCTACGTATGAAAAAATTTTTGATGTAAATTTTATAAGGAATTCTACAGTATAACAGCTGTAAACCTAAGTTACAAAAGAAGTCATGAGTACAAAAATATCAAATTATTTTAGTAAAGTAAAACTGTTTTCTTAAAAAAAGAGTGCCATAAAAAACCGC
>NZ_AWTR02000014.1 GCF_000469665.2 Holospora obtusa F1
GATTAAAACATAGATCAAAATGAAAAATTATAACAAAATATTTATATTATGTCTGAGCACGTTTTTAGTCCCCGTTCAAAATGTGTTTTCTGAGGGGATTGATGATTTTTATGCAATCTGGAATAATTTTGTAAAAGAATATAATAAGATAAAGCAGGACAAAGAAAGCAATCCATCTAAAATAAAAGATGCAATAGGAAAAAAATCAGAAGAAATATTTAAAAATTCTTCCTTGTTCAAGCATAAAGAAATGATACACGACATTTTTATTCAAGTCATTGATCAAATATTAGAAGATAGAGTTAAAGTCACAAGCATACCAGCTATCAAACAAAGTTTTGAACAATTTTTTAATGAAGTAAAGTTTGATAAAATCGCAACATTTGAAGATATAGCATCTTTTTTTAAATCAAAAGACTTGAAAAGCAAAATTTGCCATACTTTTGATGAGGACGATGAAGAAAAATGTAAAAGATTAATAGATTTTGTTCGCAATTCAAAATCAAAGGTAACTGTAGATCAAAAATGTGCATAAGACTCCGAGTGATCTGGATACGTCACAGTCGTCTAATACTACAGAGAAGAATACAGCTCCACAGTTTGGGGACACATCGATTCTGGAGAGAAAAACAAATGTGAATACATCACAGAATTTTGTTGATGGTCAGACGGATGATCTGAATACATCACAGAGTTTTGGTAATAATGAATCGGATAATTTGACTAGATCACAGAGTTTTGGTGATGATGAGTCGGATGATCTGAATAGATCACAGTTCATTGGTTCCTCTTCGAAAGATACGCATAAATCGCTGAACACATCACAAAAGTTTAATGATGAAAATCAGAATTTTACAAATACATCGCAGTCTTCACAGTTTGGTGATCAAAATTTTTTGAATGGAATGAATAATAAAAATCAGAATTTTACAAATACATCGCAGTCTTCACAGTTTGGTGATCAAAATTTTTTGAATGGAATGAATAATAAAAATCAGAATTTTACAAATACATCGCAGTCTTCACAGTTTGGCAACCTACCTGTTCCGAATGAAATGAACAATAAGAATCAGAATCTTGAAAGCACATCACCATCTCCACATTTGGGCGACCAACCTATTCTGAAGGAAACGATTGATACGAAACAGGGTACAGCACGTCAAACTAAAAGTCCCTCATCTCGCATGGATATTCAATCTTTTTTTGAGATATGGAATACTTATGTTGATGCGTACAAAAAAGGAATTAGTAAAAATTTAAAAAACGAAAGCGATAAAATAGAAGCTATAAATAAAAATGTATTAGAAAGTTACTTTAAAATAAGGACAAAATTTGCTGGCAAAATGACGTTACTCAGTTTTGATCATCAAAATATTTTGAAATTTTTTATGATTCTTGTGCTTGCAATTATTACGAATAACACCGATAATTTTTGGACCACTACAAAACAAGCAGAGATTAAGAAGGTGCTTCAAGATCTTGTTTCCATGCTAGGAAAAACGTTAAGCATTAAAGATTTCTTAAGCACAGAGAATATCCAGACTATGTGTAAAAATTTTGATCCAAAAGATCAAAAAGAATGCACAAAGTTTCTATCACATACTTCTAATTTCTAACATATAAAATATGAATTCAAAACATATACAATACGTAAAATAATCTTGAAGATATTTAAGTTCAGTGCCTATTCTAATTCCATAGATCTCTAAAACTTAAATTCAAAATGAGGAGTTTTGTGATATCAAATTTTTGAGCATCAATTTTTACAACACTCCTTTTACTTCAAGAATTATAGCAAGAAATATAGTCAATCAATTTGAAATTTACGCACAAAAGAGGCCGTACAAATCATTGCAATCATGTGAGCGCTAACCCAACGCTTCCATATTAGCTTATCTCAAAATTTTTCTACCCAAGTTTCAAACAACTTTCTATTATTTTTTATTTACACACGTTGGTATTTTTTTCGTAAATTTCGACGATAAAATAAAAGAATCCTCTTTATCTCCCTCAACATACATTTTGAACTATAAACCTAACGTTAAGATAGATCGGTTTTATTTTTTGTATTCGTGCTAAAAAAATTTTGTTTTAAATTTTTGTGTATCCTTCAAAATTCGAGTTTTTTTTGACAAAGAAAATATTATGTTTCATAAAATCTTATTGACAAATAAAATAATTTGCGATACAATGGTTTTCAGTGTTAGCGCCCATAGCTCAATTGGATAGAGCGCCAGACTACGGATCTGGAGGTTATGAGTTCAAATCTTGTTGGGCGCGCTTAATCTGTGAACAGTTAAAAAGTAATACTTTGAAGTGTTTTTGAGGTTTGATAAATTTTTAAAAACTTTTTTTGGCATTGACTAGAAAAAATAATAGGGTGTCATAAAAAAATAATTTATTCAAAAAAAGATTGTAAGCAAAACTCGATAATTTAGGCAAAGATATCATGCAAGAAGAATTTCTAAATTTTTGTGCATTGAAACGTCAATCCTGTCGAAATAAGTCAAAACACTTTAAACGGACAAAACGTAAAATTCTCCCCAAATATCCTTGAAAAAATTATAATCTTATCAGCAAAAGAATTCTTTAAGGCAACTTGTTCTGCGATAAAAGCGCACTTTCGGCAATATGATTGCATTTTATCTTTTTTACCTCCCTACAGATGTTTCGGTGACTCTATGAGAACGACTTCATAAATATCCATATCATGTTTAAGCACTTCATTACCCTGGAAAAGTAAAATAAGGATACTTAATTAACGTATCCTTCCTTCACTTGGTTATATCATACTTTTTTCAAACTATAACTTTTGGTCTGCGTGAACATAAGGTCTATATTCCCTAACTATTTAGTTCCAAATTCTTATGGTATAACCTATAAGGCACTAAAGGAGGCTAATGTATCGAAAGTATACTGCATAGAAATGCCAAGACGATGCTTTGAGTCCGAAAAAAATACAAAACTCTGTACAGAGCGTCGCTAAAAATAGCAAAGCGTCTGGGCCTTCAGTTTTGAAGTAAAAGAAAGCCAGTTGTGTTCAAGATAAACGCTCTGGACCTGAGCAGCCAAAGCATTTTATTTGTAACAGAAGCAAAAGATTGTGTGTGAATTCAGACGCGTTTCTAAGCTTCCGCTTGATGATGTTTATATTGCTTTGAAGGAGAAGATTCCCAATTTCATGGGCTCTAATCTGTATCGATACCTCAAAAGACTAAATATTTACCCAAAAAAGAAGAGTCGGCTCCTGAAAAAAAGAAATTTAAAGAATATCTCCTTGGATTTGTTCATATTGACAGTACAGAAGGTCCGCACAGATCAAGGGAAATGCTACCTTTTTGTAGCCATTGATCGGTCAACAAAGTACGTTTGTCGAGCTCCATTCAAAGATGTCGGTTAACGAGTCAAGTGCATTTTTGAAAAATCTGATCGCCCATTGTCCTTTTAAAATAACGAAAATTCTCACAGACAAGGGGGCGCAATTTATCTATGAACTGCTTGCACTACACCTGAGGCCAAAAAACGCACCGCTTTTGATGTGATGTGCAAGGAGCATACCATTAAGCACAGGCTCACCAAATTCAAGCATCCTTGGACCAACGGTCAGGTCGAAGTCATCAACAGAATCTTCAAACACTACACAACAAAAGCTTATTTTTACAAAGATCTCGATGAGCTAAAGCGCCAATGATGACTTTTGTGCTTTACTATAATCATAAAAGAAAGCTAAAATCATTGAAATATCAGCCCCCCTTTGATATTCTTATGTTAGAATTTGAACATAACACGTCAAATTTTAATCATAATTCAAACCACATGTTATTGGGACTAAACAATCTTTTTTTTAAATTTTGTTATTTATAACGTTTTATGTTTTTTTTACAAAATAAGTTTTTTAAAAATTCTAAGTTCTGGGCACCTAAAAAGGCATTTAAATGGTTTCAGGCGCACTTTTTTCACCCCCCATACTCTCAAAAGCATGGCAAGATTTTTGAAGATTTGCTGATTTCCCTAAGTAGCCTTCTTCTCGAAAAGAAAAGGCCGCATATTTTCCTATAATGATGTGGTCCAAAATACGAATCTGAAATGGAATCAAAGCAACTTCTAATGCCCGCGTTAATTCTATGTCTGCCTTAGACGGATGAGGATCTCCAGAGGGATGATTGTGGATTAATATAAGATTTGCTGCGTTAAAGGTTAAACATCGTCCCATTAATATTCTAGGATATAACGCTACTTCATCTAATGTTCCCGTTTGAACAGTTTCTTCTTGAATTAATTCATATTTTTTATTTAAAAAGAAAATACGAAATTCCTCTTGAGCTAAATGCCCCATAGAAAGGTAAGCGTAATCAATCACTTTTTCAATGTTATTAAGAATAGGAGCTTGGCGAATTTTTCGAATTAAAAGCCTGCGCGCGATTTCATGAAAGCATACAACCCCCCAATGACTTAAAAGCTCTGATTGAAAAAACACGCCCGACAACGATTCATGCGCTTCTAAAAGTTTTTTAGCTAAAGGCTTCATATCTTTCCGAGGGTATAAAATTCCCAAAAAGAGCTCTAACAGCTCATAATCGGGTAAAGTTTGAGGGCTTTTTAAAAATCTTTCTTTTAACCGTTGTCTATGTCCAAGATACAAAGGCTTTTCTCTGCCAATTTTTTCTTTCTTTTCTTTCATACCAAATTCGTTATGTTTCATTAGAGGAAAATTGAATAAAAAACGGTCGCACTCTCTATAGTAATCCAAGCAACTTACTTTTTAAAATAAACGTAAAGGATTGAAATCTTTACCAATTTTTTTGAGTCTTCCCTACAACACATCCATAAGATCGAATCATGCTTAGAGTACCATTGCCGTCCATTCTTCAAAAAGAGTTGTTTTTGGGGATATGTTTTCTTTTAACGCCGTTCTAGCCCGAAATCAAGTTTTAAAACGTGTACGAGCTTCATATATAGTTAAATTAAGTTGAGGTTTGCGGATAAAAATAAAGCCTGAAATTTGATGATCGAAGAAAAAAGGATCTTGGCTATATGATTTTAAAATCTTCTTTCAAAAATAACATACCTTTAAAAAAACGTCAACATCAACTTAAATGTGCTACAGGGCCTGCGCATGAAAAATTTTTTGTAGTGATTTGATTAGGTGCTTGAATGACATTGAATTGACATTGTCACCTAAAAATGCGTTTGGGTGCAAAGCCCCCTATAGAACAAGGGGCTTTTATCAATATGCAACTAATCATCCAGATGCTAGATCAGAAGATATTGTTCGTGAATTTGGCATAAGTGCCAGTGAAGCACGTTATTGGTTAAAGCGCGTAGCTTTAGTTTTAAAAAATCTTCACCTATGTGGAAAGCAAGTAATAAAATATATCATCTAAAAATCTTGTATACGTTAATGAAAAAGGGATAGAGCTAACCATTTGCAAATATAGAGGATGAGACAAAAAAAGTGAAAGATTTTTTCGTAAAAAAAGCGGTAAATATTACGAAAGAACTCATATTGTAACAGATTTAGTAAATAATGAAATGATTGCTCTGATGGTTTTTAACAGTTCTTATAACACACAATTATTCGAAGCTTGGGTAGCGCAGTTTTTGATAAAAAAATTAAAACCCGGACAAGTTGTGATCATGAATCATGCTTCATTTCATAAATCTCAAAGAACTAGAGAATCACTAGAATCTTTCTGTTATAGTTTTTTTACCACCTTATTCACCTGATTTAAATCCAATGGAGAAAATTTGAACAAATATGAAACGATGGATTAGGCGGCAAATTGAGTTCTGACAGGGCTTATACCAGTCAATTAGTTTTTTTTTATTTTATCATAATTCAACTACTTTTAGTATATAGGTTCTTGATTACAGGATCTTAAAATTTTTTTCTAGAAATAACACCTATCTTCTTAAGCTTCAATTCAATTTACTACATGTTTTTATAACGTTGAATAGTAGAAATTTTTGTAAAGATGCTTATTTATATCTAAAAAATGTAGATAGTTTAACTTTTTTTGTTTCTAACCTTGAATATCAGAGTATCCCCTACATAATATAAAAATTCAATATTTTTTCAGCGATATTAAAAATTTGCAATGATCGAAATCAAGATTTTACAAATTGTTATTTTTTTGGGTTATTAGAAACCTAAAAAAATCAATAACGCCTTATTGATTGCGTTGAGTAAGGTTAGAAAACAAAAAAATTTCAAAAATCGCTGCACACTACCCATTCCTTACTTGTTAGGATGAGGTTCTTGGATATAGTCACTTTTTAAAAAAATAAATCCCAGAAAGGCTAACAGAGTCACGATGGAAAGAAAAAATAATGCATGCGTATAAGGAGAGGTTGTATATATAGGAACTCCCGTTGCGCTTCGTGAATGATCCCAAAAATGGTCCATCACTCTTCCAAAACTCTCTTGCATGACATAGGAAATCCCCATAATCATTGTATTTGTTAAAGCACTTGCAGTTCCGGAAAATTTAGAAGAAAGCGCTTGATTTGCTAAAGTAAAAACTAATACCTGAGCCCCCATAGCTAATCCCACAACGGAACATAAAAAGACAATAATATAAAAAGGTACGATACCTGCAGATAAAGCAATCATCCCCATACCTCCCGAAATTATAGGGGTTGCTAAAAAAATTGCACGCCAATAACTTTTCCAGTGACGACACAGGGGTAATACCAAGACACTTCCTAAAGAAAAAAAGATATACATGGCCATACTGGCATTGGATGCAACGGATGCAGAAATCGAGTAAGCAGATTGAAGAAAAGGCACCCCCCAAGCTTCAGCAAAAACGACCAAAGGTGCATAAAGAAATGCCCCGATCAAACCTGCTCCCCATATTTGAGAACTTTTAAGTACAGGCCAAAGAAATTTAGTCCAACTAAAAATGCCTAATATCAGTTCAATAAAAAAATTTTTTTTCGAATGAGAAGCTAAAGAAAGATCTGAAGATGCATCTTCTTGAACGGGCAAAGAGTTTTCTTGAACTGAGAAAGAATTTTCTTGAACTGACGATGCAATAGATACACTGTCTTGTGGACGATCTCTAACACAGGCCCAAATGAGTGCCGCCAAAATTAATCCGAAACCAGAAAGTGCGCATAATGCCATTCTCCACCCAAATGCGTCGACCAATTTTGCAAGTGGATAAGCAGCGCACAAACCTCCAAGACAACCAATAGCATTAGTTAAACCTGCCATTAACGGAAAATTTTTAACCTCAAACCACTCAACGATCAGTCTTAATGTGCTGATAAAGGCACACGCAGATCCAATACCTATACATACACGACCTAAAATAGCTACAGGATAATAATATGAAGTCCCTAATAAGAGAGCTCCCAAAGAACAAAATGCGCAAGAAATGCTAACTAAGTGACGAACTCCTATTTTGTCTAACAAGATCCCACAAGGAATTTGCAATCCAGAATATGCATACCCGTAGACAGCTGACAAGATCCCCAATTGAGTGGCCTGAATATGAAAAGTTGACATAAAATCTTTTGCAAGAACTCCTGAAGAGGCTCTTAATACCATTTCATAAAAATAATATATCGCAACTAAAAGCCACATCAGGGTACCTTGGATGTTTTTTTTTGAACTTTTAAAATTCATCGTACTCACAAGTTTATCTCTCATTATATTTCGATGATAGAAGAAGCTGTGTTAAAAGTCTATCTCTCAGAAGACAATAAAAATAATTCAATGTATATTTTAAAATGTCGGGAGAAGTTCACGGCATCATAGAAATAGAGGCAAATATTAATGGTATGTATTAAAAATTTTTTTTTCTTTCAAAGCAAGAAAGCAGAGCGTATAGAAACTTGTTTGCAAAAAAAGAAATCATATTTTCGTAATGTATTGGGAGGCATTTTTTTACTTGGACTTTTATGTTTTCAGGTCGTTATGGCTATGGGAAATCCGTTTAGTTTTCAAGTAGACGGAGTTGATTTTAGTGAAGCCACAACATCAGAAGAAAAAGCAGATTGGGCTAACCTAGTTGATAAAGGAATGGATAAAATGAAAGCCGCACGACAGATTTTGAGAAAAAAGAATCGCATACATAAGTAGCGAGTTATAAGTGAAGAATGTTTTAGGAAGCTAAACGTGTAGTTGAGATGTATTATGAAGTGAATCATAGATGCTCACATTTTTGGCTACATCAGAACTTTTACAGTAAAAACAGTTGAATTGAAATGCAAAATATCAGATCTCTTTCGAAACTCATTTATACTGGTTCATGTCCTCACTTAAGTTGACTTTTTTCGATATTTTTGAGAATTTTATACGAATTCAAAGAAAATATAAGTTAAATGAGACGTTATGCGTTTCGGGATGGTCAGTGAGATCGGATAAAGGAGAATTTTCTTGAAAAATCAGAGGGGCGTGACAGCCAAGGATAATTTCCTGTTTGTCGATGCTGTTTTATACTGTTACCGTGGTGAAATTCATTGGCGTGATCTTTCCAGAGAGGTTTGGTGATTTTAAAGCCCTCTCCCCTCTTTACCCATTGGAGCCAAAAGAGTGTATGGAAAAAGGTTTTAAGACGTTTTATCATAGCGTGTGTCAATTGTGCGGTACTGCCTTAAAGTTTATTAACTAATGTTACGCAGCAATAGTTGATTTCTGCTTGAAATAATCATATTTTTCGTCCATAAGTTTTTAAGGACAAAAAATGAAACTGGATCTTCTTGATATTTATAGCAACTATTTCATAAGTCAAAATCACTATGCAACATCGACTGGTTTA
>NZ_AWTR02000013.1 GCF_000469665.2 Holospora obtusa F1
AGTCATTAAATAAAGCTGAAATCATTGAAGTATCAGCCTCCTTTGATATTATCATGTTAGAATTTGAGCGTAACACGTCAAATTTTAATCATAATCCAAATTACATGTTGTTGGGACTAAACAGTTAACCTCTAAAACGAATTTTTCCTTTTCTTAAAATAAAACTTGAAAAAGATAAACTTTAAATAAAACTCTCCCCCTCTTTCTCAAAAACTACTTACGCATCAGGTCTAATATAACCGAAATTTTCTACCTTCTATTAATGAGAGTTGTGCTTTACGTATGCATACCTCAACTTTTCTTACTATATATTCGTTTTTTAAAAAAGAGTAAAATAAATTTTAAGAATTAAAATTTTGAAATTGGTCTGACACAGATTCAGTAAAAATTATTTCCGGATGTATTTTTGATGCTCTTTATTGCAGAAATAAACAAATATTTGAAAAAAAAATGTGCTACGAAATTTTCATGGGCTAAAATTAAGATTCCATACTGTAGAATTGGGCACACAATTCGTTTTAATATACGACTTCTTTTTATCTCTTGCAGATTAAAATCTGTTTTGTAATTATGATTTTGTTGAAAAAAAATTAATTACAGCGTGATTAATAGGATTTGTATATATACAAAATAAGTCTTCATTGTCTATAATTTTATTTTTCATTTCTAAACCCGACACAAAGAAGCTCGAATTATGCGTATAAATTTTATTTTAACCTATGTGATCAGAAAAAACTCATTTTTTTCGCATTTTTGATGAAAAGATGGTAGTAACGCATGAAAAAATTGGAAAAATACTGCTTACAGAAGGTTGACATTTTATTTTTTTTCATTAAAGTAATTTGTGTAAAAAAAAAATAGCGTTACATGAAAATAAAAATAATAAATATATTTTTTTTAATGTTTTTTGTAAATCGAGGATTTTCTGTTAAAAAATCTGAAATAGACTCCGCGCTTAATCAGTTGAAAGATCTAAGAGTTATTAGTTTAGAGAAAAGTTTTAGAAATTTGAAAATATTACTTTCTGTCAAAGATAAAAAAAGAGCTAAAAAATTATTAAAACAGACTAAATTATCGAAGCTTTGTGAAAAAATTAATTCATGCTTTTCTGAAGAAATTGTTATTCAGATGATTTCTATGTTTTTTGATAAAAAGAATCACCAAGATTTGGCTAAATCCGTGTTAAAAATGTTTATTAAAAATTTATCTGATCAGAATTTAATTTTGTACACAAAAACTATTTTGTCTAAAAGACATCAAAATCAAGCACTTAAAAATGTGACGGAAGCGAACAATGATGATCAATCTAATCGTGCTTTTTTAGATGTTTTTTCACCTGAACGTGCTAATAAAGCGTTTGATGCTTTGGATTTAAGCAAATTTAATAACATAAACACCGCCAATGTGCTCAATGATTTGTTGTCCTGTATCTTATCTCCAGATAATGATCCAGAACTTGCTAACAAAGCATTTGATGTCGTGTATTTAAACAAATCTAATAAAATTAACGCTGATGACGTACTTGATGTTTTGTCTGATTCACAATCCCTTATTTTTTCTGCAGACAACAATGCTGAATCTCAGAATAAATTGGTTGAGAATTTGGGTTTAGATCAATCTAATAAAATTAACGCTGATGACGTACTTGATGTTTTGTCTGATTCACCATCTCTTATTTTTTCTTCAGACAACAATGCTGAATCTCAGAATAAATTGGTTGAGAATTTGGGTTTAGATCAATCTAATAAAATTAACGCTGATGACGTACTTGATGTTTTGTCTGATTCACCATCTCTTATTTTTTCTTCAGACAACAACGCTGAATCTCAGAATAAATTGGTTGAGAATTTTGATTTTTTGAAGAAATGTGATTTTCTAAAATTTGATTTTTCTCAAATGTTCAAGTTGGATGGTGTGCACAAAATAAATAGGATAGATAATGAAGGTGGTAAATACTATGATCTTTCTTATATAGCTGGTCCTATCTTTTCTTCAAAGAGCAATCATGAGCTTGCTCGCAGAGCGTACAAAACTCTAATTCTACCACAATTAGGACAGATTTCAGATGATTACTACCTTGATTTAATGAAGAATATTTTAAATACAGAAAATAATTTGAGTCTTTGTGAAGAAGCTTTCAATGCCTTAGATTTAGAAAAATTAAATCAGGTTGACGATGATGGTCTGGCTGATATAATATGTGGAGTTTTAGAAGGAAGAAATATTCATCTTGGTATTAAAGTTTTAAATGCTTGTGATTTACAAAGAGTAAGACGGTTTTGCGATAAAAATTTTGCTGAAGTAGTCGCGTCATTTTTGGATTGTGAGCGTGATTGCGTGCTTGCTAAAAAAGTTCAAGAATTTTTGGATCTAAGCAAATTAAGTAAGATTGACGACGATTTTTTTTTCATCGTGATCAAAAAAAGCTTAGATTCAAGAAACGTTGAAAACAATCCCGAACGTGTCAAAACAATTTTAAATATTATAAATTTAGAAAAAAGAGGAAGTACACTAGATGACAGTATTTTTTCTGAAATAATAAAAAAGATTTTATTTGCCAACAATAATCCTGTACTTGCTGAAAAAGCTTTAGATGATTTAGATTTAAAAAAAAGAGCCAGTGAATTTCAGGGAGACAATTTTTTTAATTTACTGCAAAAAGTTTTATCTGCCAACAATAATCCTGTACTTGCTGGAAAAGCTTTAGATGATTTAGATTTAAAAAAAAGAGCCAGTAAATTTCAGGGGAACGACTTTTTTAATTTACTAAAAAAGATTTTATCTTTGAAAGATGTTTCTACGCTTGCTGAAAAAGCTTTAGATGATTTAGATTTAAAAAAAAGAGCCAGTGAATTTCAGGGAGACGATTTTTTTGATTTAGTTCAAAATGTTTTATCTTTAAAAAATAATGAAACAAGTGAAATTAAAAAATTGAGTAAAACAGTAAAAATTCAGAGAGAGGAAAATGAGCATCTTTTTCTGAAAGAATATATGAAAAAAATTTCCTCCGAGAACAATAATCCTGTACTTGCTGAAAAAGCCTTAGATGATTTAGATTTAAAAAAAAGAGTCAGTACATGTGATGATAAAAGATTTTCTCATTTAGTAGAAATAGTTTTATGTTCTAAAAATAGTCCTCGGCTTGCTAAAAAAGCTCTAAATAATCTAAATTTAAAAAAAAGATCAGGAGAACTGAGTAGTGATGATTTTTCGATTTTAATACAGAAGATCTTGTCTGAGGTAAATAATCTTGAGTTAGCAAAAAACGCGTTAGGTGCTATTAATTTAGAAAAAAGAATCAAAAACTCACCTGATAATCTTGCTAAAATTGTACAAGATATTACATTTGTGAACTCCATATCTATGTTGGATATATCACTTTTTCATCACTCAAAATTTATTCCTAAATTACATCCTACGCTTATAAAAGAAGTATTTCGCATTGTAAATGTTGGAAAAAATGTTCTAAATTGTAGCGATACTGCTCGTGAATTACTGATTAAAACACTAGTGAATTGGAATCATTCTGCGTCTTTAAAAGTTTTGAATGAATTAGAGCCTTCTGCTTTTATAATGAACGACACTTTTAAGACTGCAAAATTTCATCAAGAGATATTTAATTCTGTTCTTAATTTAGACAGTACAGAAAAATTAACTACTTTGTTTTCAAAAATAGATAAGGACGATATTCTAACTGTTATTAAAAGCGTTTTTGATAAAGCTTCTTCCCAACAGATATCTTTTTTTATAAGACAGTACATGAGTATTGATGAATCATTCGATGATACGTGTGCCATGTTATGTGCAAAAATTTCTGATTCCAACACGATTAAGAGAGTTTTTTTTGACCTTAAAGAAACACTTAAACTAGAAGATATAGAAAAAGTTAAACAAAAAATTCTATCTTTGAATTTTGTGAAATTTGCATTGGATAAAGAGGAAAATCTTGCTCATTCTGACGGACAAGAGGTCATCGGAAACCTGGGGACTGATGTGGGTATGTACGCATGGTGGGAACTAAGGTATTGCCTAGAGCACAGTGAACAAGAAGCTCAAAAGATGGTTCTGGAAAAAATCGATGCGTTTCAAAAGGCTGGAAGTCGTTTTATAACGAGCGATACAGAAAAATTTTTCTTTGAATCCGGAATAAGTTATGTTTTAAAAAATATTAATCATTATTTACATTTAGCTCTTCTTAGCACTCCCCTTGAGCATTTAACAGAAACTTTTGTGGTACGAGCTTTTCGTTCAGATCTTTTTAAGGTTTTCAGTAAAAAAGAAGATCAAAAAGAAGGCTTTAATTTTTTGAAGGTGACTGAAGATAACGATAAGGAGTGGAAACAAGATTATCCTAATCTTATTTCCGCAGACGTTTCCCTGGACGAAAAGGCAGAAAAGGAATATGCTCGTGTTAGATCAGCTTCTTTTGCTCGTTTGGTACGTGATGCTCTGACAAAAAAATTAAGTGCTAACTTATGTGATTGTAATCGTCTTACAAATGCGCTTTCAAAAAACATAAACAAATGGAGCAAGTTTTTCGTGGTGTTTGAAGGAAATGAGACGGAGAAGCAAAAATCTGATTTCCTTCCTTATCTTCCGTTAGTGCACTTTTATGAAGATGCTGTTAGGTCAGGAAATCAAAAATCATTTTTAGAAAAAGCTGAAAGCGTAGAAGGTGCATTATCCCTTGCTGATCCTCAAGATGCTATGGAAAAAATAGAAAATTTGAAAAATAGTCTAAATAATCTAACTGATGAGTTAACAAAAATCATAATAAATAATGAATATCAAGATCCAGATGAAACTATTCAAAAATTGAGGTTACGTATAGATAGCAATGTACAAAAATTAACTCACGATTCTTTGAAAGAAAGTGAAAAAATAGAAATATACGAAATTTTAAAAACTGAGACAAAAGAATTAATCAAAGAGGTCAAATCAAAAGGAATTTGGTGGCGTTGTCCACTGGGTATACGTACAGACGCCTTAAATACTATAGCTAAGATGCATGGAAAAGATTTAGACTTACAACCAATATCTTGTGAAAAATAAGGTGGTTTAAAGAAGTAGTTGAGATTTTTTTATTTTGCTTAAGATAAAAGCTCTAAATTGTTCCAAAACACATATACAAAATGTGTGCATTATTTTTTTCAACAAACTGGTGGAAATGATAGCGGGTGGTTTTTTGCTTTTTTGATCACTTTACTATTTTTGTACTACGTATTTGTGTTACTTTAATCTGATCACTTCAAGAATTTTTATTTAAAAAATGCATTTTTCTTTCAGATTGTTGGTTAAAGGTGATTGTTAGTAACTGATGTTACGCAGCAATAGTTGATTTTTGCTTGAAATAATCATATTTTTCGTCCGTAAGTTTTTAAGGACAAAAAATGAAACTGGATCTTCTTGATATTTATAGCGACTATTTGATAAGTCAAAATCACTATGCAAC
>NZ_AWTR02000012.1 GCF_000469665.2 Holospora obtusa F1
CTACGAATCCCAAAAAAGATGCATACTTTTTATCAAATTTTGAAAATGCTCGCATAATTTTGTTGAAAAAATATAGAATTAAGTGACGCTCTTTATACATATGTGTATCGATAACATAGCAAAAGCTGTTGGATTATAATAAAAAAAGCATTAATTGATTGATATCCCCCCCCTGGAAGAACTCAATTTTCTGCCTAATTCATTGCTTTATAATTTGCCCAAAATTTCTCGATTCTTCTTTTTGACTGTTACCTGCTTTGATAAAATTTACGACCTTTTCTCTTAAATCTATACTAGAATCTATACTATATGGACTCGTTGAGATTATCTATCTTTTTGGAAAAAATGTATGATATTTTGCATTGTGACTCAACTGTTTTTATTATATTATTTTTAAAAAGTTTGAGCAAAATCCGTCAAACTTTGATCATACTCCAAACCATATGTTGTTGGGACTGAATACCTAGAACGAAGAACGTTGCTTTAAGATAAGAGGAATCCAATTTTAAGATATTCTTCAAAAAAGAACAAAACATGCTAGGGACAAACCTATGTTCCTTAACTATACATCAAGTATTAATTTAAAAATATACTTAAAATAAGTGATTTTTTCTTACATACTTATTTAAATAATTTTCATTGCACAAGCAAGATTCGCAAGCGCACTTTGCAATGCAAAAGGTAAATTTTCAAGTTTAAACACGTGTTGGGCTAGTTGTTTTGTTTTCTCATCTTCAGATGCATCTGAATGATTGGTAGAGTCAAGCATCTGTGTATCTTCCCATTGAGGAACGTCACAAGATTGAAAATGCGTTTTTCTAAAAATGATACGAGCAACCCCTTTATATCCTAAGTATTGATTAACGCGCTCTATGAGAGTTGCTCCATAGCTAGGAATTTTTAAGCTTCCAGACACATCAACCTCTATCACCAAAGTTCCTTCATTTTTAAAGACTTGTATGCGACAAGGGCGCGTAATAGAGGCCATTTCGGGACCTACGATTCCTTTCCAATCTTGAGCCATTTTTGTATACAAAAAATCTTTCGTCTGAAAAAAATGTCCGAACGCATATCTACATACGTTTTCTAAGGGTTGAAATCCTGATCCTCTTTTCCATTGCTTGATCGCTTTATGTGTGTGCCCCATTTTTTCCCCCAATGATAAAACCAAAAATGCTATTATGCTGTACGCTTCTTAAGAAAATTTTTTTAAAGCTTCTTAAGAAAATTTTTTTAAAATTTTTAAAACGTTATTTACATTTTTGTATCAATTCTAAAATTTAAGATTTTTTCCAATATTAACATAAAAACATTGCAAATGTTTCTTTTAAATACGGCAACGCGTGTAAACGTAAAAAATGTTTAGCGGATTCGAATAAGAACTTCTTGACCTTTACAAAAAAATTCCTTGGCTACTTCTAGTCAATTAAGTTAGATTTTTCGAATAGAAGTAAAGCCTAACATTTAGTGATCACAGTGAAAAATTCTTGGTTATACGCTCTACTTTCTTCCAAAAATAACATACCTTTTTCGCAACCGTCATAGTAAACTTGATTACTATATCAAAAACGTCGCGGTCTGTCCCACAATATTACGAAATTTAAAGGCCAAACACCTTCTTCAAATAACAGCAGACTGGGAGATCAAAGTGTCCAAACAGAAACATCTAGGTACTGATTTTTATCAAGCCAAAACCACGTCTTTAGGCAAGAAAATAGCGCACAACACGGCGATTTCCCATGTTTAGATTGTGATAAAATACATGTTTAGGTATTAAACCATCCTCCGATCACTACTAAAACAAGATAGCATCCCTCAATCTCAACACTATCACCGACATCATGCCCCCTAAAATGAACCTCCGGAAAAACACTTTTGTGATCAGAAACTCAAGAAAAAATTAGCATTTCGCGCAGAAAGTTTTTATAATTTTTGTATGTATTTCCTCAATTTTTTTTCGAATCATCAGTAAAATCTCCACGGTTGTTCTTAAAAAAATAATTTTTATCTAATCTTAAAATGTCTTGAATTTATTCCCTTTTACGGTTGAAAGAGTCTTTTTCTTCAGTCAGTATGTTTTTCATAAGAAATTCATTGATACTTGTGATAACCGTTCCTCTTACTTACGTATTTGTTTGTTTTTTTCAAAAATTGAAAAAACATCATGACTGATTCACACCTCTTATGCACAAATTTGACTACTCTCGCACACGTCCAGGACAGTAAGTAAAAGCAGTATCGTTCGGAAGATTAAGCATAGAAAACGCAAACTCCCATTTATTTAAAGGGGGTATCTCAAATAACAACTGTGGAGTTGCTGGAATTGCAATCCAATCATGATTCATAAGCTCTTCTTCAAGCTGGCCAGAGCGCCAACTAATGTATCCGACCAAAGTAAGCGCATACTTTGGAAACCCTTCCAAGCCATTGAAATCTTCAAAATTTTTTATCTTTTCTGCAGGAGACACACCGTACTCCTTCCCAACTTGTAACGTTTCATCGGTATTGTAGCTTTTGATAGAATGCAGCAAAAAGCTCCGCTCCAAATCAGACGCCCCCCCCCATAAAACAGATTCCGAAAACGTAAAAATCGTATTTTTTAAACCTTCAGGCCAATCTTTGCGATGCAGAGGTAGATTAATCAAAAAACCCATAGCTCCTTCATCACTATGATGAAATACAAAAATGACATTTTTCTGAAAATCTTGCCTTCGAACATAAGGAAAAGATAAAAGAACGTGCGCAGATAAATTTGAATGCATTGTGTTTACTTAAGTATAAAACGCACCTCGTACAAACATACCGTGCATTCCAAAAAGTTCAAGAAAAGATATCATACTGATAAAAAAATATCAAGCCTTTCTTCAAAAAATGTCATGAAAATTTCTGATTTTTTAAAATTTATTTATTTTAATCAAAACTTTCTGTGTATCCAAAAAAAATTTTCCAAAAATTAAGTTGAAGTTTTAATCCTCCACCCTTTGACAAACAAAAAAAGGCAACTTACATCTTGCAACTTATAGAAAATTAAGTGAAAGTTTTGTGCATTAGACCAGACCACGTAAATATCACCTGTTATGTTTTGATTAGCTTCGACTGCTAAGTCGTTCTGTCATAGGCTATGCAAATGAGAGGCCGTTTTTGAGATTAACGATTTCAGCGATGACATTAAACGTAACGAGGTAGGGTTGCACTGATTTCGCTATCGATGAGAGATACTCTTAAATATCTTAATATCACCAAAAATGGGGCCTAAAACACCCCAAAAGACCGTAAATTCTACAGTGTTCTCTTTTTCTTTTCTCTTTAGCGGCTTATTTTGCTAGATTTATAAAGAAGCTTTGCATTTGAGTGAGTCTTATCGATATTCCCTGATGACTCTAATCCGCGAAGGGTGGCTTTCTTTTGGGAGACGTCCTTCCGCCTTTAAACAGCGAAAAAATCACATCACAGTGCTCTACGTTGGTCCCCAAAAGACACCTAAGAATTTTTTCCATATTAGTTTTACCTTTATGGACATGAAAATCTTATCTGCGTTGACTCTACATCTTTTTATATGCATTCCACAAAAAGTACTCATTACGTAAAAGCTCTAATTTACCTCTCTTTTTTTTCGAATCTTTTTCTTTACATATTGTTTTATCATTACCACATTTTTCACGATATATTAAAAAATTTAGACTCTATGTGTAGTGAATTCAGTCGAGATTCATGAATAGATAAGCTATATTTAAGAAAAAATATCTTCCTCATATAGTCAAATTCTCGAAAGAAAGTCATAGAGCACGTAAATAAAAGTAATAGTTTACATAGCACATCAAGAAAGTTTTAGGTTTCCTCAAATACTTTGCTTACTTGGTATAAAAGTCGCACATCCACTGTTTATCAAGAAAAGGAAAAGGTAGGATAAGTGCACACGAAAGCACCTTACGTAAATTTGGGGAACCTTTGAGGATAGAAAGTTCCTGGTTTTACATCATACTGGATTTTTTAGGCTACAACTTTAAAAAAGCCTTCACTTACATGAAGCAAAGAAAAAAGTATGGAGTCAAAGAATGAAAAATGGGTTAAAGCAAAAATCTATAAATATTACGAGAAGGCACATATACTGAATTAAGTTGTGGTTTGCGAATTAAAAAATAAAAGTAAATCCTTATATTAGGAAATTTAAGTGAGAATTTTTTGGCTATATAATTTTAGCGTTTTCTTTTAGAAATATCATACAGTTTGCGTTAACCTAAACTTAATTGACTCTATTGTCCAAAATCGCTAAAACTTTATACGAAAAGATGAACATTTTCAGAAATTCTTCTAGATTCTTATCTTTTAACTGTTTTTCAACTTTTTTTTTTTACCATTTAATAAAGAACAACCTTTCAAATGGATAGAAAAATGACAAAAAAATTTAATAAAAATCTATTAGCGTTCTGGATTTGTGCTATGCTCAGTCACGTGGCTTACTCGGAAGGAATATGCGACACAAAAAACCCTTTAAAAACACTTGAATATGTGCCTTCTCCGTTGTCAAGATTTTCAATGAGGGATAAAAGCTTCACCAAAAACGATGCCTGCTCAACGCAGATTAAAGGTGAATTAATAAAATTGCTGAAACCTTTTACTGCAAATACTACACAAAGTGCTGAAGAATTGTTAATCTCAAAAGATATTCCTAGTACTAAGGAAGATAGAGTAAAAATTACAGCGTATGTACGAGCAGTGAAAGATGGAAATTCAGCTGTGCTTCGACTTTTAAAGGCGGTAGACTTACTTCCTGTAGATAAAATTTCTGCCCTTCCTGTTTCTTCTGAAAAAATTCTTCTTCTAATAAAGGTTACAGAGAGTGGTATAGCTGAGGCTACAGCTATTTTAAATAAAAAAAATCAATCACTTTCGGAGACTCAGATACAAGCAGAGGAAGAACTGATACATCAGCTTGAAATTTTTTCTTTTAATCTAAAAAAAATATATAAAGATTACTTAAACGAAGGAAAAGATAATACAAATGATGATAAAAAACAAGATAATATTTTTAAAACGCAACAAATAGAAATTCAAAAAAATAATGATCTAGAAACAGATAGGGTTTTAAAGACGCAACCGATACAAAGTCAAAAAATTAAAGAAAATTCAAACACGAACCAAAAAAATTTCCCATTTTCAATTCCTTATAATGAAGGAGAAGAAAACAGTATTGCATTGGATAAACAAAAATTAGATGACCTCACGGATGCATACCAAAAAATTAAAGTATTAGAAGACAAAGTAACAGCGTGTGAACAAAAGTGCAAAAATAATGAGGCTAAATAAAACAGTTAATTTTGTCAAAACGATTTAATTTACCATAAAGAATGCGTTACCTATTTTTTTTAGGAATAATAGGTAACCATGGTAGCTGCGTAATATACTCTGAAATTCATAAAAATACCCATAACAGCACAAAAATTTAACTTTTTTTACGACATTTTTACGTTATTCATCTATTACAATGAAAGTCCCGTAGCTCTCTTCAAAAGAAATGAATACAGTGTTTGCATTCCAAAACCAACACCTCCCTTGGGGCACAAAGCATGATCTGAGGTCAAATGGTCTACATTGGCAATATCTAGATGGACCCATTTTTGCTCTGACTTAATAAAACGCTTTAAGAACTGAGCTCCTATAGAGCTTCCAGCCCCATATCCAGAACTGGCAATATTCTTCATATCCGCACACTCACTATCTAAAGCTCGATCAAAAGCAGGGTCTAATGGAAGGCACCAAAACTTTTCTCCTTCCTTTTGGCCACACACTTTAATATCCTCAATCAATTTTTCACACGTTCCAAATATTCCCGCATACTCTGATCCCAACGCTATTTTTACAGCTCCTGTCAAGGTGGCCACATCAATGATCAACTCTGGACAAAACTGATCTTGCGCATACCACAACGCATCTGCTAACACTAAACGCCCTTCTGCATCAGTATTTAAAACTTCAATAGTTTGCCCTGACAAAGAGCGAACAATATCTCCTGGACGCTGCGCGGACCCAGAAATTGAATTTTCGACCAAAGGAATCACTGCTGAAACGTTTAGCGGAAGTTTATCTATGGCAGCGGCTCGAAGCACCCCCGCGACTACCGCTGCCCCTGCCATATCCATCTTCATCGTATCCATTCCAGAAGAAGGTTTAAGCGACACGCCCCCTGTATCAAAAGTAACCCCTTTTCCAACAAAAGTCACCCAAGGAGAGTTCACATCTGTTTCTCCGTGCCATCGAAGAACAGCAAGACATGAGTCATTGATACTTCCCTGCCCTACTGCTAACAACGCTCCAAATCCTTTTGCTTCCAAAGAAGCCTTATCAATAATTTCTACCTGAACGCCTAATTCAGAAAACTCACTTAGATCTTGTGCGAATTTTTGCGGAGTCAAAATATTCGCAGGCTCGTTGCACTTTTGCCTTACCCAATGCAAACTATCGATACGACCATAGTAACGCTGAACGCGCTGAACCAGAGGAAGAATATTTGACTCAACATCTTGATAAAGCACATAAAGATCTTTACAAAAAAGGTCGGGAAGAGGATTAAATTTTGTTCGATAACAATCAAATCTCCAATCTCTGAGCTTAACTCCATAAAGCAATTCTTCTGGGTGGGAAGACCAAGGAATAAGCTGCAACCTATCATAAGACAAAGATTGACAGATGCTCCATAATCCCCCCCCTTGACATCGGATATCATACAAAGATTCCGAAGGATTAACATCCAAAAAAATAACGCGATTCCCAGACTCAACACATATGTCAATACTTTTTCCTTTTCCTAATTTGATCCATGAAAGCCTTTGCATGACAACATCGAGCTGAGGAATAAGAGAGGCATTTCCAAGAATTCGCCCCTCATATACCCCCACTAAAATAGGAATTTCAGACTTAACATCAGAGCTTACATGAATATTCATATCATTGATAATAAAACAAAACTTATACAGATTATGGTATAAAACAAAATAAAAATCAACCTGTATTACTCAAGCTAAGTGAAAAAATCTTTAGATCAAACATGAAATGGAACATATCGTATCAACGGGATAATCTTTTTAAATTAAACAATTAATTTAAAAAAATATTTTTATATAAACATATAGTTTAAATTAAAAATTTAGACTGAATTAGGTGCAATTTTTGTTGTACTGAAAGAAAATACGCTTTTTTGGCTATTTTTTCTTTTTAAAAATATCTTATTCAACCTAAATATACTATAATTTATAATAGCATATATTAAAGCAAGATTCAGGCGTAAAAAATGTTTTACAATTTTTGGATATCCTTTGGTAGAGAAATATGAGCTCGTTCTGCAAAATTTTCAAGAGCTTGCGCATGTTTTGATAGGTTTCTTATCCGTTTTCAACAATTTTTTTTATTTTTTTGTCCAAACTGTAAAGAATTATCTTCAACAACGCTCTAAACAGCCAGAAAAAGGAGTTTATCAAAGAACCTTCTATCTTCTTAAATCATGAAATCTGATGAAAATATCGTACTTTTTCAATAAGAAGCCTTTAACGTATCAAGGGCGAAAATTTCAGCACAGTATCTAAGTATTACCGGAGTAACAGGTCATTATGATAGAGTACCGTTCAAGAGAACTTACATATTAGTAAATTAAGTTGATGATTGAGCAAAAATCTTTTGTTTCTAGAAGAACATTATAAGATCATGTAATCACCTCTATTTTCTATTAATTGAGCAACGCGCTTTAATTTTTCACAAAGCTAATCTATTAATTCAGTATAAAATCTGCTCTTATCCCCTAAAACACGATAGATGAACGCAAAAAATATCATGCGTTACTGCCCTACACCTTATGATTCTCATAAAAAGTACGCAAAAGAGTTTCTTCGGCATATAATAAAATTTAGACGCTATTTTTCAAACGCACACATATACTCTAACAATCACTATTTGATGTACATATTTTAGTGACGTTTTTTGAAATTTTTTCCCTAGATACACATGTTTTTTAATTCACCTCATATAATTCACCTCATATAATTCACCTCATATAATTCACCTCATATAATTCACCTCATATAATTCACCTCATATAATTCACCTCATATAATTCACCTCATATAATTCACCTCATATAATGGTAAGACTCAACTTAAGGTAACTGTACATCGTCTTGATAATTTACTTCAGCACATAGCATTAACTTTGCATTCTCATCAAACATATATCAATATTGTCCAAAAAATGCTTACATTGGTGATCTAATACTAAATTAGATATCGACTTTTCAATATAATTCATGTATTATGTATAAAAATCTTTTTTTATGTGTAATATAATTTTCAGAAAATATGTTTTGTTTTTGGGAGTCGTATTCGCAGGTATCATTGCAGATCAAGCAACGAAGCACTATGTGAAAGCCCTTGTTTCAACAACAAAGCGCATTTTTGTGTTTAAACTGCTTAGTATCGTGGAAGCATATAATACTGGCATAAGTTGGGGATTGTTTTCTCAATTTGGAAAAACACTTAAATGGGAAATTTTAGGACTATCTATAGGCTTAGTTATTGTGTTTTTATACATGTTTATAAAAGAAAAACGTCGCTCAACTCAGTGGGCAATAGCGCTGATTATATCTGGCGCGTGCGGAAATATTTTGGATAGATTGTTGTGGGGTGCCGTGTTTGATTTTTTAAGTATACATTTTGGAAGTTTTAACTTTCCTGTCTTTAATGTTGCTGATATGCTAATTAGTGTAGGGTTTATGATATTATTAAGAGATTACTATCAATGGAATCGTTGAAATATAAAATTTTTTTTAATAAAGCAAGAGCTTTGTTAGCAGCAATAATTTTGACCCAGTGTCAGAATTTAAAAGAAGTCACGGGAATAAAAAAAACCGCACCAGATGCCTGGTCTGTTCAGCTATTAAAGGGACTTGAGATTCCTCCAGGATTTCAAGACGTCCCTTCTGATCACCCTGTCACTGAAAATGCAATTCCTTTAAGCGCACATACAGATAAAAGAAAAAACTCTCCAGACCAAGCAGAACAATCTTTACTGGAAAATGTACAGCCTTTTTTGAAAAAATAGCGTACGTACAGACGTTTCATGAGAAACAATCCACTTTTTCGACAAGATATGCGGCTAGTGTTAGACGCAGGCATATTAGATTGGTCTTTGTTTCTCAGAAATTATGCCAAAGCAGGTCAAGCCTTGCGTTTCTACAGTAAATACAACCAAAAATTTTCTTGTTTCCCTTATCTTTGGAAAAAATTTCATGAATGTGAAGAAAATAATTCCCATTTTAAAAAATTTCGTACTATTTTGGTTGTAGGGAGAACAGAAGATCTCGCAGGAATTCAATGCATCGTAGGGTGGGTGCAAACTTTTATAGGAAAGCATCATCAATCATTTCCAGAAATTTATTTTATTGCTCACCCAGACCCAGAATTGTTTTGGGAAATGATCGGAACTTTAGATTCAGAGTGCACAGGTATTGTGATCATATGTTCGAACCCTAATGACTTATTTCCTTATATTATTTTATTAAGATACTTAGAATTTTTAAAAAGCTCTAAGTGTTGCGTAACTCAACACGTAATGATATGGATTCCTAAAGGAATTGATTTTCCTTGTATTCGCTCTGTTGTCCAAACATTTTCATTAAACGTACACCATTACTCAATGATCACCCCAAAGAGCAGCTTCTGTTTCAATGAAATCAGTCTAAGCATTGGAAACTTGATCGGATTCCATTTTAATCTTTTTTTAGAAGGAGCAAAAACCACGTGTCAACAATATTTTCATCACAGCTTAAAATCTCCACTGGAAGGAGCAGCCTTATACACAACACTCAAACAACAATACCCAACATTATCTCATTGGGTATGGAATACGACACAAAGCTTTCAACCTTTAGCACAATGGATTCAATGGATATGGAAAGATGTGCTTCCACCACAGCAAAATATTTGTTTTCCTAAACACATTTCCCATTCCCCTTTTTTTTCCCTTGGATTCACAACAACGTTTTGGGAAAAAAAAAATATCACAGACGTTTTTTTCCCAAGTTATTTAAAAAGTTCAGATACCCAATATACGAAAATTCACTTAAAACAATTACTCGAGCAAGAGTTTAAAACAACTTGTAAAAATTTAACAGAAAACAACCACGCAGTGCGTATATTTTACGTTAAACAACTCAATGAAGAAATATTAGGAGCGCTGATCGCACATTTTTTACTGGAAACTACTCTATTATTTCTAATGGAAGAAGATAATACATTCCCTTCTCCCATTTAAAACTAAACGTTTCATTTTTTATAGTGTTTTAAAAAAGTTTTTAAGCTTCGCGAAAAAACCTGTCGTTTCTGGAGGCTTATTTTCTTCTTCCTCCAAAAAATCTTGTAATAATTCTTTTTGTCTTTGAGTCAACTTCAAAGGGACATAAACATCCGCCTCAATAATAAGATCCCCTCTACCCGAAGAATACGGCATCCCCTTATTATGAACCACTGTTTTTTCTTTGAACTGTGTCCCCTCTCGAAACGTAACAGAAACTTGCTCACCTTCAATGGTGGGGATCTGCACTACGCACCCTAAAGCAGCTTGAGAAATAGAAAGGGGATAATTCATAAATAAATTAGCTCCTTTTCTGCGAAACAAAGAGTGTGACTGAACATTTACTTGTATAATAGCATCTCCACAAGGACCTCCACGCTCTCCTACTTCACCCTCACCATGAAGCCGAAGCTGGCTTTCATGTTCTATGCCGGGGGGAACACGAAAGTCTAAAACGCGACGATCTCGCATACACCCAGATCCTCTACATTTTTTGCACAAAACAGCAATGTATGTCCCCGTTCCCTGACATCTTTTGCAGGTTTGCCTTACCATAAAAAAACCTTGAGAAATTCCGACCTCTCCTTTCCCATGACACGTCGTACACTGAACAACTTTTGATCCTTTTTCTCCTCCGGTTCCCGAGCAAGAATCACAACGAACAATAGTAGAAAATTCAACAGATTGATTGACCCCTTTGAATGCATCTTCTAAAGTAATGGAAATTTTTATCAGAACGTCACGCCCCTTCGAAACAGTGGGTTGACTAGAAGAACCAAAATTAGAAAAAAAATCTTCAAAAATAGAAGAAAAATCAAACCCGGCTTCCGAAAATCCTTCAAATCCCCCCCCGCCAGAAGAGCTTTGACGAAAAGCATCAGGACCCATCTGATCATACATCCTGCGTTTTTTTTCATCACCCAAAACTTCGTAAGCCTCTGTAACTTCCTTAAATATTTTCTCTGCTTTCTGTTTTTCCGCACTAGAGCTGTTCTGGTGCTGATCTGGATGATACTTTAAAGCTAATTTTCTGTAAGCTTTCTTGATATCTTGAATAGACGCATTTGAGGGAACACCAAGAACTTTATAATAATCTGCCATGGTCTGATTTCCTTAATAACGAACAATTTTTAAAATGTCTTAAAATTTCCTAAGCTTCCACGAATTCTATTAATGCCATAGGAGCAGAATCTCCTTTCCGAAATCCCGCCTTAATAATACGAAGATACCCCCCTGGACGCTCCTTGTACTTTGGCCCCCATTGAGAA
Source organism: Holospora obtusa F1 (assembly GCF_000469665.2). Taxonomy (GTDB): domain Bacteria; phylum Pseudomonadota; class Alphaproteobacteria; order Holosporales; family Holosporaceae; genus Holospora; species Holospora obtusa. The sequence continues at coordinate 11,607 of NZ_AWTR02000012.1, forward strand.
ATAATCTTGTCGCAAGAACTTTTAGAACGCAATGTAGATAACAAGACTCTAAAACGATGCAAAGAAACCTCATTTCTTCCATAAGTCACCAGACGCTCCAAAATAGGACGTACAGCTTTTGCTTTTGGTAATGTAGTTATAATTCTACCATTTTGAATAATCTGATTACACAATCCAACCAAAAGCGCTTTCCTTTGATTTGTTGTACGACCAAATTTTTTATGTGCTATATTATGACGCATCACACTTCTCCTCTTCTTGTTGCACTTTCTTAGGAGGCCAATTAGGAACATTCATACCCAAAGTCAGCCCCATACTAGCCAAAATCCGCTGAATATCTTGAAAAGATTTTCTGCCAAAATTTGGAGTTTTCATTAAATCCTGCTCTTTCAAACGCACCAGATCTCCAACATAAGTAACATTTTCCAATTTTAAACAATTTAAACAACGAATAGATAAATCCAACTCAGAAACAGGCTTATAAAAATCTACAGGAAAGTGATCTTTACATTCAGCACCTTCAACAGACTGGATCTCTTTACTTTCATGAACGCTTTCTTCAATTTTAGGAGCAATGCTAAATACACTAAACTGAGTTTTTAAGATTTCTGCTGCCTCACTCACAGCTTCATCGGGAGTAAGGGAACCATTCGTTTCTACACGAAGAACCAATTTTTCATAATCCGTATTTTGCCCAACGCGAGCATTTTCTACATGAAACGAGACCTTTCGAATAGGACTAAACCAAGCATCAAGAAAAATTTCAGGATCGTTTTTTCTGGGAAAACGTTCCGCACTAACGTACCCTCTTCCTTTTTCAACAGTGAAATCAAAGTCAAGCTCACCATCTTGCGTCAAGATACACAAAACATATTCAGGATTATTAACCTCTAAAAATCCTTCTTGCGCTAACATGCCAGCAGTCACTGTACAAGGACCTTTAACACAAAAAGAAAAAGTTTTTTTTTGATCAAAAATTCCTCTTAAATTCAAGCACTTTAAGTTTAAGACAAAATCTGTAACATCTTGAACCATACCTGGAATCGTAGAAAATTCCATATCTGCTCCCCTAATTTTAATGCGAGTAATCGCCCAACCAGAAAGAGAAGAAAGAAGCACACGACGCATCGCACTTCCAATCGTTACCCCAAAACCTTTAGCTAAGGGCTCCACAAAAATTGAACGTACATATTGCTCGTCCTCCTCTCTCTGAAACACTTTTTTATAAGGTTCAATCAGCTCATTCCACTGCTTTTCTGCTTCTACCATCGAACAACACCTCTATCACAATTAAACACGACGACGCTTTGAAGGTTTACACCCATTATGCGGAAGACGTGTATCGTCCCGAATTGAACAAATCTCAAGCCCTGAATTACTAAGCCCTCTAACGGCTGCCTCGCGTCCAGAACCTATCCCACACAAAGAAACATCTAAACGCTTAACACCGTGAACTTGAACTTTTTTTGCCACATCTTCAGCTGCCATCTGAGCAGCAAAAGGAGTCGACTGTTTAGAACCAGAATACCCAACAACACCTGCAGACGACCATGCAATGGTTGCACCCTGCATATCTGTAACCGTAATCATAATATTATTAAACGTGGAATATATATGAGCTATACCAGAAACAACATTTTTTCTCTTTATTTTTACCTTTTTATTAAAAACCATTTTTTATTTACTTCCCCCTTCTATTTTTTCTTTCCGGCAATCGCCACCGCGCGACCCCTACGAGTTCTAGCGTTTGTATGGGTGCGTTGACCACGAACTGGAAGATTTTTTCGATGACGCAATCCTCGATAACACCCTAAGTCCATCAAGCGCTTTTTGCTCATTAAGTTATTATTACGAAGCTCACCTTCTACCACGTACTCTTTATCTATAACCTCTCTAATACGAACTATATCTTTCTCCGACAAAGAAGAAATTCTTGTATGATAATCAATTCCCAGAGCATTACAAATCTCCAAGGCTTTAGATCTACCAATACCATGAATACAAATTAATCCAGAAAGCAAATTTTTTTTTTCTGAAATATTTACACCTGAAATACGCGCCATATTTAAACTGCTACTACTTACTGGCCTTCATTATAAATTTTTTCAAAAAAAAGTCAACGCCCTAATGTAACTCTGCCTAGTGTTTCTTTATTCACACGATCTTCCTTCACGCAACAATATGAATTTATTTTACTGAAAAAAGACAATCACGTATGGAAAGATACTAACTTGACTGAATTTGATTAATTTTTGGCTAAAAAACAAGATTAAATTCGCTTAAAATTAAAAAATCCTCCCCCCCCCTCTTTTTTTTGATAATAAAGCATTGTACGATGAATCCGTAGGTGGTTTAAACGTGGAGAACCGTTTGAAACTAGAAGTTTTTTTAAGAATTTTTAGGTTAGGTTTTAAGCGTAGACAGAAAAGAGGATGTTATGGACTTAAGACTTTTAGGTGTGTTCGCATTGGGCGCCTTGTTGGCAGCTTGTAGTGATGAGACTCCCCAAACCGCGGAGGTTGTTTACCAGGACAAAGGATCTTGTAATATTGAAGGTTCAGTTGCAGATTTTAAAAATTGTAAAAAAGATCAGGTGTTTTTTGATTTTGACAAATCCAAAATTTTGGATGAGGATCAAAAAGTTTCTTCTATGGTAGCGTTTTTGAAAAAGCATTCCAAGACAGGAGCTATTGTAGGGCATTGCGATCGTCGCGGGTCTAGTGAATACAACTTTGGATTAGGGCAAAGACGTGCGGCAGCTCTCAGTTCAGCTTTGAAAAAGCGAGGATTTCCGTCCAGTTCGATTTGTGGTGTGTATAGTGTAGGAAAGGAGCGCCCTCTTGTAGCAGGAGATAGCGAGGAGTGTCATGCGTTGAATAGAACTGCTATATTTGTTCTTTCTGATTCATCAGGAGGAGAAGGCGTTTCTGTCAATTCTGGACCTTCTGCTGTAACTTCAGACGCAATGACTCCTCCAAAACTTGACTCTTCTGAGACTTCTTCCGGAGAATCTGAAGAGCATAGTGGAGATTAATATACAACGAAGTTCACACAAAAAAAGCGTTTAATTGTGTTAAATTTTAAAAAGAGGAAAAGTATTCTTTTTCTCTTTATTTATTTATTTTTATAATAAACAAAAGAAAAAATTATAATTACAAATAAGAAATGTTTGATTCTTATTAGGCCTACTGCGTAAATCATCACTTTTTTTCGCAAAAATTTTCCTTTTTTCTTTATTTTTGTGTCAAAAATTTCTGTGATGATATCAAGAAAGATCATGATGTGTTTTTCAGCGCTGATCATTTATTATTTTCAATACTTTAATAACTTTAATATTTTTACGCATTGTGTATAAGATTGATGTTTAATCTCAAAAAATTCTGATGTATTTTATGAAGATCAGACTGTATGGAGAAAAAGCTTATTAGACAACTATTACATGCAAATGCCAGAACAACAGAAGATCACCCGTAGAAGAGATCCGTAACAGTCAAAAGAGCATAGAAAAAGCAGCTGCAAGGTTTAATGTTAATCCAAAAACAATCATACAATGGAGGAGGGAGTATACAAAGATCTTCCGATGGAGCTCAAATCTAGCGTTCTCTCAGAAAACTAAGGAAGAAGCAATCGTCACTTTTCGTAAGATGACGGGGTGACCTTTAGATGAAGTGTTCTATAGCCTGAAAGAAACAATCTTATCTATTTAGTCCCAACAACATGTGGTTTGGATTATGATTAAAATTTGACGTGTTATGTTCAAATTCTAACATGATAATATCAAAAGAGGGCCGATACTTCAGTGATTTCAGCTTTCTTTGATGATTATAATAAAGCACACAAGTCATCATATGGCGCTTTAGCTCATCAAGATTTTTGTAAAAATACGCTTTTATTGTGTAGTGTTTGAGGATTCTGTTGCTGATTTTGACCTGAACGTTGATCCAAAGATGCTTGAATTTGGTGAGCCTGTGCTCAATGGTATGCTCCTTCCACATCACATCAAAGGAGGTGCGTTTTGTTTTTTGGCCTCAGGTGTTGCGTAAACAGTTCATAGGTAAATTGCACCCCATTGTCTGTGAGAATTTTCGTTATTTTAAAAGAACAATGGGCGATCAGATTTTTCAAAAATGCACTTGACTCGTTAACCGACATCTTTGAATGCAGTTCGACATAAACGTACTTTGTGGCCCGCTCAATGGCCTACAAAAAGGTAGATTTTCCCTTGATTTGTGAGAACTTAGGTACTGTCAACATGAACAAAATCCAAAGGGATACATTTTTTTTTCAGGAGCCGACTCTTCTTTTTTGGATAAATATTTAGTCTTTTGAGGCATCGATACAGATTAGAGCGCATAAGATTGGGAATCTTCTCTTTCAAAGCACTATAAACATCATCAAGCGGAAGCTTAGAAACGCGCCTGAATTCACACACAATCTCTTGCTTCTGTTTCAGATAAAACGCTTTGGCTGCTCAGGTCCAGAGCGTTTATCTTGAACACAACCGGATTTTTTACTTCAAAACTGAAGGCCCAAACGTTTTGCTATTTTTAGCGGCGCTCTGTACAGAGTTTTGTATTTTTTTCGGACTCAAAGCGTCGTCTTGGCATTTTTATGCAGTATACTTTCCATACATTAGCCTCCTTTAGTTCCTTATAGGTTATACCATAAGAATTTGGAACTAAACAATTACGCTGTCTAGTTCTTTCAAGCCCTTATCAATTGTTTTGTTAGACATTTGCTTTACTCACTGATGTTACGCAGCAATAGTTGATTTCTGCTTGAAATAATCAT
>NZ_AWTR02000011.1 GCF_000469665.2 Holospora obtusa F1
TTTTGACTTATCAAATAGTCGCTATACATATCAAGAAGATCCAGTTTCATTTTTTGTCCTTAAAAACTTACGGACGAAAAATATGATTATTTCAAGCAAAAATCAACTATTGCTGCGTAACATCAGTTCGTTATTTTAAAAGGACAATGGGCGATCAAATTTTTCAAAATGTACTTGACTCGTTAACCGACGCCTTTGAATGGAGCTCGACATAAACGTACTTTGTGGCCCGATCAATGGTCACAAAAAGGTGGTATTCTTTAAATTTCTTTTTTTCAGGAGTAGACTCTTCTTTTTTGGGTAAGTATTTAGTCTTTTGAGGCATCGATGCAGATTAGAGCCCATGAAATTAGGAATTTTCTCCTTCAAAGCACTATAAACATCATCAAGCGGAAGCTAGAAACGCGCCTGAATTCACACACAATCTTTTGCTTCTGTTGCAAATAAAACGCTTTTTGGCTGTGCAGGGCCAGAGCGTTTATCTTGAACACAACCGGATTTCTTCCACTCCAAAACAGTTTTAATAGTGAAGGCCCAAACGTTTTACTATTTTTAGCGGCGCTCTGTACAGAGTTTTGTATTTTTTTCGGACTCAAAGCGTCGTCTTGGCATTTTTATGCAGTATACTTTCCATAAATTAGCCTCCTTTTAGTTCCTTATAGGTTATACCATAAGAATTTGGAACTAAACAAATAAACTCGCTACAATACGCGTTCTTTCGTAATATTTACCGCTCTTTTACCCACAAGTTTTTCACTTTTTCTCCCCATCCTCTATCTTTGCAAATGGTGAGCTCTATTCCGCTTCCATCAATGTACACAAGACCTTCGTATAATATATTTTTATCGCTCCTTGGTGTGTATTTCATTTTTATTTATTTGCTTTTCACATAAGTTAAGATTTTTTTATAACTCCACGCCTTAACCAGTACCGTTCACCTCTGGAACTCATACTAAATTCACAAGCAATATTTTCTGATTTAGCATCTGGATGATTAGTATTGAATAAAAGACTCTTTTTTTTATAGTCGACTTTGCACCCAAATGTATCTTTGGGCTGAAATGTCCTTCACTTTTATAACGTAAATATCATCTGTTGATTGTTATTTTATTTATTCCAAAAACTCTCTATGATTCTTTTGGACTGTTACCTGCTTTGATAAAATTTATGACCTTTTCTCTTAAATTTATACTATATGGACGCGTTGATATTATCTACCTTTTTAGATAGAATATGCTATATTTTGCATTACAATTCAACTGTTTTTACTATAAACTTAAGGCAGCACCGCGCCATTGCCACACGCTATGATAAAACGTCTTAAAATTTTTTAGGCGCCATTCACTTGGCTTCAATTGTCGTTTGGCTTAATTGAGGACAGGCCCTATATACTTTCAAACTTTAACTTGAATTTATTATAGGAGCACGAACACTGTTTTGTCTGAAAATCTTCTATACGTCTGCAACAAAATTATATTTAAAATTTTTGATTATGCAGTCAGTCTATTAACATTTTTTGATTCGTTAAAATTATTTATAAATTAATTTGAGCGTTGATTTGATTTGTGTGCTAAATATTTTTTTAAAATTATTGAGTTAAATAAAATTTTTCTTGTATTCCTTAATGTATTCAGGGTATAATTACTCATTATGAGTTACACAAAAGGATCAATGTAATGTTTTTTCTTATGACTCTACCTTACGAATTTTGCGCACTAGAGCCTGTACTTTCTTCAAAAACTTTGGAACTTCATTATTCTCGTCATCATAAAGGGTACGTAGAAAAAACAAATGAATTGGTTTTACAAAACGCATTATATACAGATCTCAGTTTAGGAGAAGTTACTCAAAAAAGTTATGATCACAAACATTGGAATATTTTTAATAATAGCGCACAAGTAATCGCTCATAATTTTTATTGGAAAAGTTTAACACCATGTGAAGAGCTTCAAAATTTGAAATTTGGAGCGTTACGCCAACATATTGAAAACACCTTTACATCCGTGGAAAAAATGATAGAGCAGTGGATGTGTCAAGGGATAGCTCACTTTGGCAGTGGTTGGTCTTGGTTAATTTACAATAAAAAAACAAATATGTTAGAAATTACGTCTACTTCCAATGCTTTGTTACCTTGGGTAGAGTCTACAGATATTTATCCTTTGCTTACCGTAGATTTGTGGGAGCATGCTTACTATGTGGATTATTATAACCATAGAAAAACTTATTTAGAAAAAATTTTTCAGTGCTTAAATTGGAACTTTGCAGAACAACAATACAAACACGTTCATGAATACATCATCTGATAGATTGATAGAAAAACCAAAAATTGTTTATGTAGTCCCAGTATTGGATATAGGTGGGTGCGAAATGCATCTTTTATCTGTTCTGCCTGCGCTTCAGAAATGGTTTTCGATTCGTATATTAATTTTTCATCATCACGCTGGAGCGTTAGGACCGTTATTTGAAGCGCAAGGTATTGATTTAGTTTGTTTATTATCTCCAACATCTAACCAATATGGACGAATTCGACGATGGATTCAGGGTACATGGCGTCTTCGCAAGCATCTATCTACTAAAGTTGATATTCTTCATGCCTTTTTACCTATTGCTTATTGCAGTTCGGGAGTGGCATATCTTTTAAGTAGAAAAGTAAAACATTTTTTAATGAGTCGACGAGCTTTAAACATTTATGCTCAAAATAGGTATATATTGCGAAAATTAGAAAAGTTTTTACACAAACATCTTTGTCTGGCTTTGGGAAACAGTTCCGAGGTTTGTAAGCAATTAGAAGAAGAAGGTATCCCCCCTGAAAAAGTATACAAGATTTTTAATGGACTTCCACTAAGGCCTCTTTATTCGCTTCAAGAAAAAGAAACCATTCTCCAAAAAATTCAAGATGTTCCCCTGGGGTGGATTCGTATTGTTTATGTTGCTAATTTTATGAGTTATAAGGGGCACGAAGATCTTGTTGCCGTTTCAAAAACGTTATTATCTCTTGGTCATAGTCATTTTTGTTTTTTACTAGCAGGACGAGACTCTGAAGATCGTGCAACACGTTTAAAAAACAGGATAACTCAACAAGGAATAGAAAAACATTTTCGATTTTTAGGAGAAGTTTACGATCCAAGAACACTATTAAATTGTGCGGACATGGGGGTATTTCCTTCCCACGAAGAAGGGTTTTCTAATGGATTATTAGAAAAAATGGCTCAAGGACTAGCTGTTGTTGCAGTAGATGTAGGTGGTAATAGAGATGCAATTATTTCAGGAAAAAACGGTTATTTAATTCCTTTGGGGGATACTCAAGCTATGGCGCAGTCTTTAGCGCTTTTAATTTCAAATCCTGTTTTACGTACAAAAATTGGAAATGCAGCAAAACAAACCGTAGAAACTTTGTTTACTTTGGAACGTTGCGTTGATGCATATCGTATTATGTATCAAAAAATTTTATCTTCTTGTACGCATCATGGCTAAGACAAATTAAGAATAACATATCCCAAGTTTTGTTACTCGAAACAAATGTAGTAAATTAAGCTTGAGTTACAGCGATAGAAGCTTCTGTAACGCTTGGTGAAATCGTTTTCTAAAAAATTTCAGAATAAACATTTTTCTCAAGCAAATTATGGGCTATGGACTTTCGATCATTGCTTTTTCGACAACGATTTTCGGTTGCCTAGCAACGACAAGTCGTAATTTATTTGCTTTTTCTGCCTATAGTAATGATAGCGGTTACAATTGTATCGCAAGTTATATGTTTTTTTGAACATGTAGAACCAGCGTTAATGCCCTTATCCTTATGGATTATAAACATGAAATTGGTACAGCCAGCTTGCTATTTCCCGATCTCCCTCTTTTACATTCTTTATGGGATCTTTGTGGGGTTTTTGCATGATGAGATGTTGCTGCCAATTCCTCTTTTTTTTATGTTTTTAAGCTGATTTATGATAATTGTAAATCGTATTTGCTTGAACAGCTAATAGATCTGCTGCGCAAGTTTTTATGTAAATTTTATCAGAAGATACGGGATTAAGGGGCTAAAATAAGTTTAATCTCTCTAAGATACGCAAAAATTCAGAAAAATTCAATTGGTCTAACTCTTCATAGATTTGAAGAAATTGTCAGAACAGTTCATCCTTTGTGGAAAGCAATTGATAGGACGTTATCAACGTCCTGGGTATAAATAAGCTTGATCGAGAATAGAGAGGTAATGCGTTTACTCTATTACAGAAGGCTATAGTAAAAACAGTTGAATTACAATGCGAAATATGATACATTTTTTCTAAAAAAATAGATATAGTAATTTAGCTTCAAAACAGGATAAAAAGATGCTATTTTTAAGAAAAAATGACAAAGAAACACTACAGCTTAGATCTAAGGAAGAAAGTAATAGAATATATTAAGCTTGATAATACTCAAAACACGACATCCAAAAAGCAGCGTAAGTAGGTGGTGAAAGGTTGCCAAGAAACAGACCTCGCTTAGGCAGAAAGGGAGAAATAGCCTCAGAAAAGCTAAGGGTTTATGTCGAAGGCTAATGAAGATAAAAAAATAGAAGAGATAGCAAAACTATTTAATGCTAGTATTTCTGTGTATCGACGATTAAAGAAGCTAGGCTTTAGCTATAAAAAAACCTTTACCGACTTGCAATCAAGCCAAGAAAAACGAAAGCGCTATAAAGAAACCGTCAGAAAGTCTTGTATATATTGATGAAAGCGGTATTGAGATGACCATTTGTGTAGAACGCAGGATGAAGCAGAAAGGGGAAAAAGCTTAGTGCCAAAAAGAGCAGTAACTATTATCAGTGGACAAATATTATAGCTGAGTATGTTAATCATAAGAGAATTTTCACTTAAAGATAGATATTAATGTTTTTTTGATAGTGATTAAAGATTTCTGGTGTCGTAAGCGCACACCAAAGCTTGATTGATCCGTACACCATAAAATTCTTTCTTGGAAACGACTTTAGTACGTCTAGTCATGCGCTCTAGGTGATGTCTTGTATTACTATGATCTTTCTCTATGTATACAGTGCCTGATTTTCTAATACTATGGCGGTTTTTTGTAGAGACTTTAGAAAAAGTATCCCAGTCATTAGTATAAAATGTGCAATTTTTCAGATGTTTTACTTTTTCGTAAAGTTGTTTGAATGTTGCAGCATCACGATTTCCTGTAACCCAGTCAACAGTTTTTCGTGTGCTACGATCAACGGCTTTGATAATCCAGAGTTTTTGATTTTTTTTGGAAAAAATGCCACATTTCATCAAATTTCACTGCGTGAATGTGACCTGAAACCGAAAATTCTTATATTTTTTCGATCTTTGCCACAACCCACCTATATATAATAGAAGGAGAATAATGCCTTAGCTAAAGAGTATAAAATGACACATAAGGCTTTTTTGACAGCCGTTTCCCTTTTTTCCCCTCTTGTCATCTGCAATAAAGTTACAATCTCATTCCTTCGCTTATAACGCTGAACTTTGCGTAATATTACTGTTCCTTATGTAGTTTTCGGAAGTACACTTATTGCAATGCATTGCTGATGACCTGAATACGACACTATAGTCGTATTTTGATGTAAAACTATCTAAACGTTAAAGCTCTCCAAAATTTAATTTTTTTGGTAGCTGTCCCCTTAGTAGTGATGGTATTTCTAAGGTTGCTTTTGGGATCGAATTTACAAAAAAGAAAAATCTAAAAGGTATACTAAGGTGTTTAATGTTAAATTACACTGTTTTGGAATTTTTAAACGGTTTTAACTTCGAAACAAAGAGTAGACATGAGTTTCTTAGCGTAAGCGTGGATACTTAGAAAAAAAATTTATTTAAAAACACAAAAATTTAGCGATCTAGATTTTTTTAATATTTGGAACACATTTATATTTAAGAAAAGATTGTGCGCTTCCAAAGTGTTGTATCAATTAAATATAAAAAAAATAGAAAATAGTGGTCTTTTGTTAAGTGCGCTTAGTCAAAAAATAAAAAAAAGATGTCCCCACTACCAAAAAAGAAAAGAAATGCAAGCGGCTATAGTTGGAAAAATTTTGCCTCAATTTATTAAAAAACAATTGATAAGCGATGATCAGAAATTTATATAGACGATAGCAGAAACGGAAAATTTTTTAAATTCTTTGGAAAAAATTAAGATGTTTAGTCAAGCTCATAATTATGCGCTATCAAACTTATTAAAAATAGCGCCAAAAGTATTGAATACTCCTAAATTTTTGAAATTTTTTGATTAGTGACTTGACAAAAATTCAGATCGTCAAGTCAAGTTATTTACTCCTAAAATTTGAGTTCAATTGTCTTTTAAAAAGCCTCAATCAACATTGAAAAAAACAACTGTTACTACTCAATTATACGCACGGTAGAAAGTAAAAAACAATCGTTAATTTGTTTGCGCTTGTACAGATTCTTTGGCAATACTTCCAGAAAATATTCTTTTTTCCATACGCACATACGCTAAACGAAGCTCCCATAATGCTTTTCTTAAACGTTGATTCATTTTTGAAAAATCTTCTTTATTTAATACAGAACTTCCTCCATTGACAATCTCTGAGAATGTTGAACATACTAAAAAAGCAGGAGAAGCATTTGAATCATCTTTATTTGAAGATTCATCAATAGACGGATGTGCATGCTTAATAAATTTCTCTAAATCATTCTTGATATCTGTACGAAAAACAGGTCGATGAGCAAAATTAGTTGAAATTTTTACAACATCTTGATTGTAAAAAACTAAATTTAAAATGTCAGTTACTAATTTTTCGCACCCCTCATCAAGTTTTTTTAGGTTTACTTCGCAAGAATTTGCTTCAAAAACACATGAAATTTCTTCTTGAAAAAGATTGTATCCTGAAGTTCCCCAATCTAACGCTTTAATGACGTTCAAAAAAGAAAGATTTTCCTCTGGAACATTTTTCAAATTATTAGATAATACAACGTCTTTTCCCCAAAAATAAGAAACAACTAAACTGCTTAAGTCTTTTTTCATTTTTTCTGCTAAATCATTTTTTACAATTTGAAGCATTAATGACTCGTATCCCTTAAATAGCGGCGCTAATTCTGTTTGCAGACAAGAATCTAAATACGCTATACCTTTTTGAATCTGAGAATCGTGAAAAACATCTTTATTTTTGGCATTTGGGTATAAAATACGGATTAATCGAACTAAAAATGCTCGATCTTTTTGAAGTGATTCTTGAGTAAAATTTTGATTTAGCGCAGACCAATCAAGAAAAGCAAACTCTTTGGGATCTTGAATTTTTAAATCTTTATCAAAAATGAGAGCTTCTTGTCTATTTTTGATCTCATCAGAAATAAATTTTGCGAATTTTTTTGCATAACTTATTCCCTGAATGTTTTTTATCGCAGTTAAAACGTCAATTGCGTAATCATCTATATTGGCAAAGGAAAGTACGTCCAAAATGAGTTCTTTTGTTTTTTCTTGACTGGAAAAATTTGCAATAGAAGCAAAATCAAGATCAACATCTTCTAATAAATTTTCTGAAACTATCAATTTTTTTAAAATTTGACTCTTTAATTCGGGAGAAAATTCCGATAATCGATTTAATGCTTCTTTTTTGTAAAAATTACAAAAACCACTCACAAAATAAAAAGAGTCTGAGAAATTTAATTTATTCATTTCTTTACAATCCGGAGTTTCAAAAAAATTCTTACAAAATTTTTTAAAAACATTTGGGGAAATTTTTTCTCGGACTTTACACATGCGAGACCCAACAATTAAACGCCTAAAATCATACTCTAATGCCTCAAAACTTAGAACTCCATCGTCATCAAAAATATTCAAGGCTGCATCTTGTGTTGAATCACAAATTGCTAAAGCCACCGTGTCAAGACTGTTATCGTGCTTCATTATATCTTTAAAATTGATTTGCTCAAAAATATTTGGAGGAACTTTATGTTCACAAAGATACATCGCAGATACAATATCTTCAAGATACTGACTATCCTCTGTATTAACTTTTTTAAAATCGAGTCTTTCAACCATAGTTAAAAGTCCTTTATTCCTAGATTTAAAAAAATCTTCTACGCATTTCATAAACATCCACCCTTTTAATTCATTAATTTTTGAAAAATTTAATTTTTTAAAAATTCCTAAAGAAAGGTCTTGTTCAGAGATAAAAAAACCGCGCACAACATTTGAAAAATTTAAGTCACTCAAGCTATTGATTTTATCAAAATTCAATTTTTCAAAAAATTTCAAAGGGATTTTTTGCTTAGCGTTAAACAAAACATACAGAATATCTGCAAACTGATTCTCAGACTTGGACAGATTCATTTTTTGAACGATTTGCTCAATTTGAAAAATATTTAAATCAATTTTTTGATTGGCGTTGCAAAACGACGAGATAACATCAAAAAACTCAACTTCACTTAACGCATTTATTTTATCAAAATTTAATTTTTCAAAAATTTTTAAAAACTTTTTTTGCTTAGCGTTACATAACGTAGACATCATTTTTGCAAATTGAGAATTCATTTTTAAGGAATTAATTTTGTGAACGATCTGATCCATCTGGAAATGATCTAAATTCATCTTTTGATCCGAACTGCAAAGTGTTCGTATAATTTCAAAAAATAGAGACTCCCCTGAAATTTTATAAAAATCTAATCTTTCAAATAAGCTTAAAGAAAATTTCTGCTTAGCATTGCAGATGGCCGATATGATAGCACTAAAATTACTTTCCTCAAAAGTATTGACGCGTTCAAATCCTAACGTTTCAAATGTTTTTGTATCAAGAAATCCCTTGAACTTTAAAAACACTTCTATAATCTTAGTAAAATCACTTTCCTTTACTGTTTTGATTCTAGACACAATGTCTTCAAATAGTTTAGGAAAACCTAGGCGTTCTTGAGTTTTTTTGGATGGGTTTACGACCTCAGACAACAATAATCCCCAAGCAAAATGCGCCGTATCTGGAAAAATATTCATCCATTCTACGCCAAGTTCGAACATCCTTTCTTTTTCTAGAGCATCTACACAATCAGAGCTAAAAGATCCAGTAAATTGTTCCGATTTTTTTAAAAAATACTCTTTAAAAAAGTTTTTTACTTCTAACACGTGTTTTGCTTTTTGGGTCAACAGTTCTAAAATTTTTACGAGATCGCCAGAATCAATTTGATCTTTTCTAAGTTTTAAGCTTTTAACTACAAAACGCACATGCTTTGGATCGTCCCAATTTCCACTAATTAAGGACTTTAGAGGAGAAGAAAAAACTTGACTGCTTAAGAATATTAATGACAAGGCGTATTTTAATTTCATGAGAAAAAACTTTAATTTTCAACAAACGTACACTAAACCAGAGCACTTATGTTGTCAAGAAAAAATGTTATAAAAAACAAGTTATATCATTATGTCGTTATTAAATCTTTTTAATTTAATTTTGACGTTATTTAATATAAATCGTATGTTGATGATTTTAGGTCGAATATCTTCAAAAAGGAGCCTATACGGATTTCCTTAAATAATGTTTAAAATTAGGATGAAGAGACAAAAACAATCACGAATATTGTAATCTATTTTATTAAACTTCACTATATTAAGAATGTATTGTTTTTTATGTGCGCGTCGTTGTGTGGTCATTTCAATATTCTTCTTGACAACTTTTATACTGATGTTACGCAGCAATAGTTGATTTTTGCTTGAAATAATCATATTTTTCGTCCGTAAGTTTTTA
>NZ_AWTR02000010.1 GCF_000469665.2 Holospora obtusa F1
CTATACATATCAAGAAGATCCAGTTTCATTTTTTGTCCTTAAAAACTTACAGACGAAAAATATGATGATTTCAAGCAGAAATCAACTATTGCTGCGTAACATCAGTATTTAATACTAGTATGTGTTTTTGTGTATCGGAGGCTAAAGAAGTTAGGCTTTAGCTATAAAAAAATCTTTACCTACTTTCAAGCAAGCCAAGAAAAATGAGAGCGATATAAAGAAACTATAAAAAGCATATCGTCAAAAAATCTTGTGTATATTGATGAAAGCGGTGTTGAGATGGCTATTCTGGACATATTTTTCTTTTATTTGGCCTTCTTATTCTCTGTGACTTTAACTCCAAAATGGGCTAAATCCAAGCACATTCGCAAGTTTACCCGCTTCTGGATCAATTCATTTTCTTCTTTTTATAACGAATTGATTATCCATATTATGTGTCGAAAATTTAGTAAACCCCCCTTATCATGCATGCTTTTTATTCCTGTAAAAAAAATAGAAAAGAACAAAGGGAAAACCATAAGGATATTTACAATATTAGACAACTTATAGAGAATTCATTTCTTCACCTGAAACGCTGAAGAGGTCTTGCAACGCGATTGCGAGAAAAATACTTTGCATTTCTTGCTTTTGTTCAAATCAGATACATTTTCCTTTGGTTGAACATCTGGTGACGATACTATTTAATATATTTTTTTCCAACTTTGGTATATCGTTTAGGTATGAAAGCTTTATTTAACAGGTAAGCTTCCATACGTTTTACGCGTTTTTTTCTAAATGATTACTTGTTTTATATCGACTTAATTATTTATTGTCTTTTGATATTTCTTGGATAGGTTTTCCTCCACTTATTTCTTCCAAAAAAGCAAGTAACTCTCTTTCTACTTTTGCAATTCTATTTTCTAGTTCTGGACCTAAATTTTCGATGTTAACTTGCGTTCGCTCTAAACGTATAAGTTTTAGAACTTTAGCACGTATTTGTTTATCGGTATCATCCTCCATGTTCAAAGAATCAACAGAACGTAGAGCATCAAAAAATTCTTTTCCTCTGGTATCTAAAGAGGCTTTTTGTTCTCTATCTTTATCTTTAATCATAAATTTTTCAACGACATCAAGAGCGTCTATGAGCATTTGTTTTTTTTGCTCTTTTTCATCAGCTGCGCCTTCTTGATTGCGTTTCACCTTTTTTCTAGGATTTTCATAGATAGCAAGCCCCTCTTCTTTGTCGTTTTTTAAACGAAAAAGAATGTGAGAAAAATAACTTGAAGCTTTTTGGAGAACTTTACTAATCCTATCGCTCCTTTTACTGATTGGTATTTTTGCAAATTCTTCATTAATTAAGCCTCTACTATCTATGCAATTAAATCCAAAATCACCTGCCGAAGTTTTTCTTTTTTCTTTTTTTTTATTGGATTCAAAAATTATCGCATATATTTTATTCAAAACTTGCTGTTTCCAAGGCAGAACATTTTCTTCAAGATCCGTCAAATCTCTACTTTGACTTAAACAAATTTTAACAGGATTCTCTATTGCTTTGTTAAGCATATTTATTATGTACTCCAACCGATTAATGTCATTTATTCTTTCCTCATTTGAGACAGGGATGAAATTAGGAAGATTTAAGTCGTGTAAGTTGTATGAATCCTGTGAATTGCAAACTTTTTCTACCGTTTCTATTAAAACATTGTCATCCATAGCTAACGCAGAAAAACTAAAAAATCCAGATAATAAAAAAAATATTTTTTTCATATTGACTCCTTTTTTTATTGTATAAAGTTTACTTCTTTTTGATTATAAAAAAAAAACATTAATAAATAAAAAATTTTAAAAAGATAAGATTTGCTAAACAAAAATATAGAAGAAAATTCTCCCGGTAGGTAGTTAAGAGCGTTCAGTGAGTGGTTCAGCTATAAAAAAAGTCTAAAGCATCCAACGGTGAGTCAAGAAGAAAGGTCTATATTTTGTTAAGAAATAGCTCTATATCAAAAGGAGAATAGGCCAATTAATACATAAATAAAAGTAGTTTTGGTCGCGACATGCTAAGAACGCAAGGATATGTATTGGAAGAAGAGTGGTGTTATGGAAGGCGAGATTGTAGCGCAAAAGGCAGAACAGTGAAAGCATGGAAAGTAACGTGGACGCTGTTAGATTGAAAGCTCTTCTGCGTTAACACAAAAATTTTTACAGCTTGGGTGGGTTGAGAAGAGATTCTGGACATATTTTTTTTACTTGGCCTTCTTATTCTCTGTGACTTTAACTCCAAAATGGGCTAAATCCAAGCACATTCGCAAGTTTACTCGCTTCTAGATCAATTCATTTTCTTCTTTTTATAACGAATTGATTATCCATAGTATGTATCGAAAATTTAGTACCCCCCCCCTTATCATGAGCAAGATAAAATTTACTAACATTTTATTCACTTATTTCAATAATAGAAACTTCATCGATGCTCCTCATTATATGATTTTATGATTTTTTATGAAAAATCGTGTTGTAAAAGAGTACTCTGAATTTCGTGAACAATATTCATACGAACCATATCGTATGCCGTTTCTAAAGCGTGTGAAAAACCAATAGAGTCTGTGCCTCCATGACTTTTAACCGCAATCCCTCTAACGCCCAACCATAATGCACCATTATAAACTCTAGGATCGAAATACGCTTTAAAGTCCTGAAGAAACGGTCTTGCGATAAATCCCACACACCGAGAATAAAAAGAACTTTGAAACACTCGATTCAACATATAAGACATCATTCTCATAGTCCCTTCCCCTGTCTTAAGAGCAATATTTCCAGTAAACCCATCGGTTACTACAACATCCACAGTCCCCTTAGAAATATCATCTCCTTCTACATATCCATAGAAATTTATTTCTTTGCGATTTTTTAAAAGTTCATAAGCTTCCTTTAGAGACTCTTTTCCTTTCTGAAGCTCTGTTCCCACGTTTAGAATTCCAACAGAGGGAAATTCAACGCCCAAAACTTTCTGACAAAAAACTTTTCCCATCAACGCGTATTGAACCAAAGATTTACTAGAGCTTTCTAAATTTCCCCCCAAATCTAACATGATACTTTCGCCTCTACAGGTAGGAATTTGCGAAACAATAGCCGGACGAAGAATGCCTTCTAAAGTTTTAAGAATTGACTTGGAAAGTGCAAGATACACACCAGTATTCCCAGCGGAAACTGCCCCTTGAGACTGACCAGAAAATACACTTCGCAAAGCGCAAGACATGCTTGTATCTTCTCCAGCTTTTAAAGTAGAAAAAACGTCAGCCTGAGAGCGCACATAAGTCGGGGTATAAATAACATCAAACAAATTCTGAGAAAGAGAAAAATTCTTCAACCCCAAAGAAAGATCGGATTCTACTCCAAAAATCAAAAACTTACACTCTGGACACCTACTATGAAAAAGAAGAATTCCTTTGAGCAACTCCTCAACACCAGAATCTGCTCCCATAACATCCACAGAAAGACAAACCATACTAATTTTCTTTCTTTTCACGCCTTAAAGTGCGACGCTCTGCTTTTGTAATAATAACCTTTCTCCCCTTATAATAACCACATTCCAAACACATATGATGAGGAAACTTATTTTGACCGCATTTTTCGCAGACCCCAACAGGATGAATCTTTATATGGTCATGAGACCTGCGCATCCTTTGTCTGGAGTAACTTGTTCTTTTTTTTGGAACTGCCACAACTCACCCTATTCTACTATCTTCGAAATCATTGTACAAAAAAAAGAAAAAAATTACAAGAGATAACCTTCATTTTTTGCCGATTTTAAGTTTATTCATAGTTTTCATTCTCTGAAAAAATCAGTCTACAAATTATGCCTTATGAAAAAACGTTTTCACGTCCATAAAATACATTAAGGTTATTAAAAATCTTAAACTTTCATCCCGTCACCTTAAAAATTTTTTCTACTTAAGCAACAGGCGATACATGGTTCTTCCCAAAGGGTAGACCGTTTTCTTGAGTTCGTTTGTCAATAACTGATGTTACGCAGCAATAGTTGATTTCTGCTTGAAATAATCATATTTTTCGTCTGTAAGTTTTTAAGGACAAAAAATGAAACTGGATCTTCTTGATATTTATAGCGACTATTTGATA
>NZ_AWTR02000009.1 GCF_000469665.2 Holospora obtusa F1
CATACTGCAAATTAGAATTATTGAAAGTGAAAACCTCATTGAATCATTTTGCAATAAAACAAAAATTATTGTTAAAAGCCAATGTTTTAATGTTCAATGAACTTCAAATTTTGAAAGGTGCTACGTAAGATGAGTTCGTTATTTTAAAAGGACAATGGGCGATCAGATTTTTCAAAAATGCACTTGACTCGTTAACCGACATCTTTGAATGGAGCTCGACATAAACGTACTTTGTGGCCCGATCAATGGCCACAAAAAGGTCGCTATTTCCCTTGATCTGTGAGGACCTTCTGTACTGTCAATATGAACAAATCCAAAGGGATAAATTTCTTTTTTTCAAGAGCCGCCCCTTCTTTAGGTAAGACATTTAGACTATTTCTTTTAAGGCATCGATGCAGATTAGAGCACATGAGATTGAGAATCTTCTCTTTCAAAGCACTATAAACATCATCAAGCGGAAGCTTAGATAATGTAGTCACGAGATATTAGCCCATAAAGCGATACATCGAATTTGTACTGCTGTCAAGAATGATCTGACATTTTTCGCATAACGGCTTGCAATACCGCGCCAGCGCTTGAGATGGAGAAATGCATTTTCAACAAGATGCCGCAACTTGTATAAATCTTTATCATAGCTTTTGTCTGCGAGAAATACTCGGCTGCGATGCCGCTTATCAATTGCCAAGCTTGCGTGCAATCAGCCGTGGTACCGTCTGTAATAATGATTCTGACTGCAGCATACCATGCGCATCCACGGCCAGATGTACCTTTGTATTAAGCCCCCTTTTGAGCGGCTCATCTCTTGATTGCCACCTTTCGCACCAGCTGTATGAGGATGCACTTTGATGTGACTTGCATCAATCACCAGCCATTTATAATCCGGAACATCAACTCATTCTTCGAGCAACTTCTCCCAGATACCTTTGTCTCTCCATCTGATAAAACGACGGTGCGTATTGCTCCAGCTTCCATAATCTGGCCATGGCGCTCCTGTCCTTAAGATCCAAAAAATGGCATTAATACATTGGCAATTATCTTGAGCTCTCCCGCCCCAACCCCCTTCTCGTCCTGGTAAATGAGGCTCTAACACAACTCCATACGCGGTCTGAAATATCGTGGCGACGATGGGCTTCTGACATACAATACCTATGCATTCATTCATGAAATAACTGCATCACTTATATCATACTTCCTATCTCGTGACTACACTATCTAAAAACGCGTCTGAATTCACACACAATCTCTTGCTTCTGTTGCAGATAAAACGCTCGAGAGTTTTGACGTTTAGATAGATTTATGTCAACATACGACTATAGTGTCGTATGAAGGTCATCAGCAATGCATTGCAAGAAGTGTAATTCCGAAAACTGCATAAGGAACGGTATAGTACGCAAGGTTCAGCGCTATAAGTGAAGGAATGAGGTTATACCTTTGTTGAAGGTAGACAAGAGGGGCAAAAAGGAAAACGCTATCAAAAAAGCCTTATGCGTCATTTTATACTCTTTAGCTAAGGCATAATTTTCCTTCTATTATATATAGGTGGGTTGTGGCAGAGATGAAAAAAATACAAGAATCTGAGGTTTCAGTTCACATTCAAGCAGTGGAATTTGATGAAATGCGGCATTTTTTCCAAAAAAAAGTCAAAAACTCTGGATTATCAAAGCCGTTGATCATAGCACACGCAGAACTGTTGCCTAGGTTACAGGGAATCGTGATGCTGCAACATTCACACAACTTTACGAAAAAGTCAAACATCTGAAAAATTGCAATGCTTTCTCTAAAGTTCTACAAAAAAACCGCCATAGTATTGGAAAATCAGGCACTGTATGCGTAGAGCAATATCATAATAATACAAGACATCACCTAGGACGCCATAACGAGACCTACTAAAGTAGTTTCCAAGAAGGGAATTTATGGTATTACGGATCAATCAAGCTTTGGTGTGCTCTTACGACACCAGAAATCTTTAATCACTATCAAAAAACGCTGCTATCTATCTTTAGGTAAAAACTCTCAAAAAACATTTGCGCAATACGAAAACAAGTCTACGATATTAAAGGTCCTTTTCATGAAATAATTTTTTGCGTTCTTCTCTTGACAATTTTACGAATAACAGGGGTTTTTTTCTTAATTTTTTGTAAACAAGCTAAGCGAAGTTTTGTAGAATGTTGTCTTTTTTTACCGTATCTGTAATAAAATTTTTCTATCAAATCAAGCACTTTTTTATTGCGCGTCTGACCGCTTGCAGCGCCTACAACCACGACAATAACGGGGCGATGATTTCTTATGGTTAAGGTAGATAAATTGTATCCCGCATGTGAGGTATATCCTGTTTTTCCCATACATAATCCCTCAACTTTTCCTAATAAACGATTTGTATTATGATATATCCTCTTTTGATACGAAAAACTTTTCGTTCCTAAAAAATGTCCGTAGTTAAAAAATCGAACCCAAATTGCTCGCATTAGCAAAGCAATGTCTTTGGAAGAAGTTACTTGATCAGGGTGATGCCATCCAGAGGGATTTTTAAAGACCGTATTCCGCATTCCAATTTTGCGCGCATTACGATTCATCATTTGGACAAATGCTGGTACGCTGCCAGCTAAATTTTCTGCAATAACCGTGGCAATATCGTTACAAGAAAAGACGCATACTGCCTGAATGCACTCTTTCACCGTTAATTTTTGCCCCGGTTTTACCCAAAGTTTCATAGGAAGGCACTCGCTTGCACGTTTAGACACGTAAAAAGGAGTATTCAGCGTTATTTTTTTTTTGCTAATGCATCAAATGTAATAAACATCGTCATTAATTTTGTCAAGGAAGCGGGGAAAATTCTACGCTCTTCGTTGACGCCTTCAATTACAGACCGACTAATAGGATCAAGAATTACGTAGCAAAATTGCTGTTTTTTTGCTAACGCCTCAGCACACATCCACATTGTTAATATTACGGAATATTTACTAATTATTTTCACTAAAATACTCTCTTTCATTATTTTTCTTTACCTTTACTCATAAAAAGTAGTATTGTTTTACTTCAAAATACAGTAAAACAGAAGAAAATAGACACATTTTAATAACTTTTTATTTTTTTTCTACTGATCTAACTCAAGAAATTAACATGTATTTTTTAATAAGCCTGATTTTTATTCTATCATAAAAATTGATTTTTGAATAGATCTTTAGTAGATGTTTTTGAAAGAATAGATTTATTTGTTCCCAACAACATATGGGTTGGGTTATGATCAAAGATTGACAGATTTCGCTCAGCCTCTTTAAAAATAATATCAAAGAGAATATTTCAATGATTTAAGTTTACGTTAATGATTATATAGCAAAATTAGTTAAATTGTGATAAAATAAAAAAGCACTAATTAACTAACTGATGTTACGCAGCAATAGTTGATTTTTGCTTGAAATAATCATATTTTTCGTCCATAAGTTTTTAAGGACAAAAAATGAAACTGGATCTTCTTGATATGTATAGCGACTATTTGATAAGTCAAAATCACTATGCAACATCGACTGGTTTAGCCAATATGTTTCAAGGCGAAATTAGCCATGATCAAATGACTCGTCATTTACGTTCAAAAGATTACAGCTCTTCAAATTTATGGAG
>NZ_AWTR02000008.1 GCF_000469665.2 Holospora obtusa F1
TCAAGAAGATCCAGTTTCATTTTTTGTCCTTAAAAATTTATGGACGAAAAATATGATTATTTCAAGCAGAAATCAACTATTGCTGCGTAACATCAGTTAAAAACAGATAATTTTTTTCTTACCACTCCACAAAATCATGATCTGATAGATCTTATCTGGGATGAGGCTTCAGGAGAAGCATCTATTAAAAAATTTACTGAGTTTGAAAAAGAAGCTACACAGACAAAAAATTTATTATTCCTGCAAAAAATTTTACACAAGCTCAAAATCAATTAAAAAAATCTTTAATGGAAGCTGAAATTAAGGACGTTATACGCTTAGCGAGAGCAGAAGAAATTGTATGAAAACGATCAAAAAAATCATTTTAATTTAGCTTTAGATTTAATTATGAATCTATCTAAATCTGCAAAAGATAATCATGTATATGGGCTGAGCTGGAGTAATACAAAAAATGTTTATCTTGGTTTACCGGATCATGTTTCTTTAAAAATCATAATAAATCCTAATAACAGTTTACCAGAATCAAAAACATTGTGTAGTATAATTATAAAAAGAATCAGGGAACAAGAAAAATCTTCAGGTCTTGGTAGCCTACAAAATCTTCTGGAAGGAGTGAGCAGGATAATCAAGGATACTTGTGAAGTTGCTCCAACTTTTTTGCTTTCTTCAATGAATTTCCATATGATTACAGGAAAAAATAAAATATTAAAAAAAGAAAAATTTATTCCGTACTTACAAAAATTTTCAACGTTAACTCCATATTTAGAAAAAAATTTAATAAATAAAAATAATAATGAATAAAAGATTTGTGATTAGACAAAAAAAATTTTAGTCCTAATGCACAAATAGTACAAATATTATAAAAATAATTAAAGAAAAGAAATTTACTTAATCAATTGATTTACTTCAATTTTTTCAATGCATTGAGATTCATTAAATTACTAAAAAATCATAAACCATTCTAAAACATTTTTGATGAAGCATAGTATTTATAACCATAAGGATTGATTTCGTAAAAATATCCAATCGACGCAAATGAAGATCGCGTTACTCTATAAAAAAGTCTTAAACATTTTTCGCTTCGATCTTGGAGCTGGATTGTGTTTAGGGTAATTAAAATTCTGAGAGTTTTTACCTAAAGATAGATAGCAATATTTTTTGATAGTGATTAAAGATTTCTGATATCGTAAGCGCATACCAAATCTTGAGTGATCTGTATACCATAAATTCCTTCTTGGAAACTACTTTAGTACGTCTCGTCATGCGTCCTAGTTGTATTATTATTATCTTGCTCTATGCATACAGTGCCTGATTTTTCAATACTATGGCGGTTTTTTTGTAGAACTTTAGAGAAAACATCCTAATCATCAATATAAAATGTGCAATTTTTCAGATGTTTGACTTTTTCGTAAAGTCGTTTGAAAGTTGCAACATCACGATTCCCTGTAAAGTTCTCCGTGTGCTACGATCAACAGCTTTGATAATCCAGAGTTTTTGACTTTTTTTGGAAAAAATGCCACATTTCATCAAATTCCACTGCTTAAATGTTACCTGAAATCTAAGATTCTTGTGTTTTTTCCATCTCTGCCATCACCCACTTTGTATATAATAGAAGGAGAATGTCCAAGAATTTTACCCATCATGTTAAAAGATGCTTTAGCTAAAGAGTATAAAATGACGCATAAGGCTTTTTTTACAGCCGTTTTTCTTTTTTTCCCATCTTGTCACCTTCAACAAAGGTATAACCTCATTCCTTCACTTATAACGCTGAACTTTGCGTAATATACTGTTCCTTATGCAGTTTTCGGAATTACACTTTTTGCAATGCATTGCTGATGACCTTAATACGACACTATAGTCGTATTTTGGCATAAAACTATCTAAACCTCAAAACTTTCCTCATTTTTAATTTAGTATACGTGATATCGGCCAAAAGAATCTCAAAATTTTCCGTATCAGGGCACGTTTTTATCGCAAAAAGTACTCCACTAACCCAGTGTTACCCCATTCCAAAAAAGTATGCGCCCTTAAACATAAAGCAGTTTTCTGTTTAACTCATTGTTTCAAAAAGCGCTACCCCTTTGCTATTGCGCGACTGTTCGTTTGTGGCGCCCCCTCTTTTAAGTGTGTCTATCCTTTTAATCTTCCCAAGACGTATTTGAAGAAGGATTCCTTTTAGATATTTAGATGGTGAATAGACCTAGAATCATTTTAGAAATGATGCTAGAATAAACGTCTTCTAGATTGTTGGAAAATATATATGGTCCACCATACCACTCATGCATTACAAAATGCCATTGCGCAAATCGAAAAGGCTTTCGGAAAAGGGTCTGTGCTCTGTTTAGAGCAGGAGGCAGCAGAGCAAGTCGAGGTAGTATCTACCGGATCTTTAGGATTAGATTTGGCGTTAGGAATTGGGGGCCTTCCTGTAGGACGCATCATCGAAATTTACGGACCAGAAAGCTCGGGAAAAACTACGCTCTCTATGCATGTTATTGCAGAAGCACAAAAACAAGGTGGAATATGCGCGTTTATTGATGTTGAGCATGCTTTTGACAAACAATATGCTCGAAAATTAGGAATTCAGCCGGAAAATTTGTACATATCTCAACCCGATACCGGAGAGCAAGCCTTGGAAATAGCAGATTATTTTGTGCGCTCTGGAGCTATAAAAGTGTTAGTTATCGATAGTGTGGCGGCTTTGGTTCCTAAAGCAGAACTTGAAGGAGATATGGGGGATTCTCATATGGGATTACAAGCGCGCTTAATGAGTCAAGCGCTTAGGAAGCTCACTTCTTCTATATCACGTTCGAATATTATTGTTATTTTTATTAATCAAGTGCGCCAAAAAATTGGAGTTGTCTACGGAAATCCTGAAACAACCACAGGAGGTAATGCTCTAAAATTCTACGCCTCTGTTCGGTTAGATATTCGTCGAATTGGATCTATTAAAGGAAAAGCAAACGAGGAAATTAGAGGAAATCAAGTAAAAGTGAAGGTAGTCAAAAACAAATTAGCCCCTCCTTTTCGAGAAGTGACGTTTGATATTTTGTACGGACAAGGAATTTCTAAAGTTTCTGAGCTTATAGATTTTGGTGTACGCCTTGATTTGATTTCAAAATCAGGATCTTGGTATGCCTATCAATCAGAAAAATTAGGACAAGGAAAAGAATCTGCAGAAGCGTATCTTTTGAAAAATCCAGAAAAAATGAAAGAGCTAGAAGATACAATTCGAGCGTCTGTACGCCCAAAAACAGATTTTTTTGATTGGAACGCTTCAATAGATGAAGAAAAATCACCGAAATCAGAAGAAAAAGAAGAAGTTTCTTTTTTGCAAGAAGAGTGAAAAAACCAACTCAATAGTACATGCTTATGCAGATTTTTACGTAAGTAAAGGTTTTTGCACCATTCATCAGGGGTAATTGTGCCTAAATGTTGTCCTCCTATTTTAGATCAGAAAAAACTAGGCTCTGCAAGCGAAATCAACCAAGTCAAATAAGAGCTGTGAAAAAAATATGAAGCGTGTTAGGTAATCGTGTTAAAGAATGAAAGAGTGCGCTTTATTTCTTAATTTTTTCAAAAAAGCACTCGGTACGATGAGGTTTTTTATAGCTCATGGATCCTTTATTGGTAGGATTTCTTTTGATATTCAGGGCTATAGTAAGTTAAGTTAACGTTTTGTACAAAGGTATGTGATTTTTAGAAAAAAATTCTAAGATCATATATCCATATAGCCCGAAAATTCTATTTTCCATCACTGAGCGCTATGTTTTTTTTTATTCGCAAACCTCAGCTTAATTGATTATAATCGTGCTTGCGCTTAAACCGTAACTTTGGCTTACGTATAAAAATAAATCCTATAAAACTTTAGGTTGAATTAGGCGATTTTAAAAAAATGAAAAATAGCGAGAAAAAGTTCAAGCAAAAGTTCTGATGTATTAATTATTTTATATTTTTTCTCTCTAAGTCGTGTTTATTGCTCTTGTCTCGTACTGTATTTGTTGGTAGAATAAATGCAAAAGTTCGGATAGGGGATACTTATGGGAAAGATTATCGGAATTGATTTGGGGACGACTAACTCTTGTGTTGCCATAATGGATGGCGGAAAAGCAGTCGTAATCGAAAATGAAGAAGGAAACAGAACAACTCCTTCGGTTGTTGCTTTTAGTTCTTCCGGAGAAAGACTCGTGGGAGGCACTGCAAAACGTCAAGCCGTCACAAATCCGGAAGGAACATTTTCTGCTGTAAAACGTTTAGTTGGTGGGCGATATGATGATCCTTTGATCAAAAAAGATCAAAATAAAGTTTCTTATCGTATTTGTGCACTGCCCAATGGAGACGCAGGAGTCGCGTGGGGAGATAAGCAGTATACACCCAGCCAGATTAGCGCGTTTGTTTTAGAAAAAATGAAAGCTTCTGCTGAAAAATATTTAGGGGAAGCCGTTACAGAGGCTGTCATTACTGTTCCTGCTTACTTTAATGATGCCCAACGTCAAGCAACTAAGGAAGCGGGAAGAATCGCAGGGTTAGATGTAAAACGTATCATTAACGAACCAACCGCAGCCGCTTTAGCCTATGGTATGGACCGTGAAAAAGAAGGAATCGTGGTCGTTTATGATTTAGGAGGAGGAACGTTTGATGTTTCTATCCTAGAAATTGGCGGAGGTGTTTTTGAAGTCAAGGCAACTAATGGGGATACGTTCTTGGGAGGAGAAGATTTTGACCTTCGGATTATCGATTATTTAGCTGAAGAATTTAAAAAAACTAGTGGAATTGATCTTCGTAAAGATCCGTTAGCTTTACAAAGATTGAAAGATGCAGCAGAAGAAGCCAAAAAAACTCTCTCTAACACAGTAACTACTGATGTGAATTTGCCTTTTATTACGGCTGATTCCAGTGGCCCTAAACATTTGCATGTTACATTGAAAAGATCTGTTTTGGAGTCATTGGTTTCGGATTTAATCGAGCGCACTATGGAGCCTTGTCGTGAGGCTTTAAAAGATGCCAAAATTAAAGTGTCTGAGATTCGTGAGATTATTTTGGTTGGTGGAATGACCCGTATGCCAAAAATCATCGAAAAAGTAAGAGAATTTTTTGGAAAAGAGCCTCACAGAGGAGTAAATCCGGACGAAGTAGTTGCTGTAGGAGCTGCAATTCAGGGGGGAATTTTAAGAGGAGACGTCAAAGATGTTTTGCTTTTGGATGTCACACCTCTTTCTTTGGGAATCGAAACGTTAGGGGGTGTGTTTACACGCTTGATTGAGCGGAATACAACGATTCCAACCAGAAGATCTCAAACTTTTTCTACCGCAGCAGACAATCAAACTTCGGTAAACATTAGGGTTTTTCAAGGAGAGAGAGAGATGGCTGTCGATAATAAGTTATTGGCACATTTTGATCTTGTAGGAATTCCTTCTGCTCCCAGAGGAGTTCCTCAAATTGAGGTGACTTTCGATATCGATGCGAATGGAATTGTCAATGTTTCTGCAAAAGATAAGTCTACGGGAAAAGAGCAGCAAATTCGAATACAAAACTCTGGAGGGATCAGTGAGCAAGAAATTGAACAAATGGTTCAAGATGCGGAACGTCATCGTAAAGAGGATGCGCACAAGCGCCGCTTAGTAGAAGTACGTAATCGCGGAGAGAGCATAGCATATGAAGTTGAAAAACAAGTAAAAAATCTTGATGCCCACCTGTCTTCGGAAGAAAAATCTCGGATAGATCAAGAAGTAAAAAAACTTCAAGAGCTTTTAGGGCAAGAAGATGTGGAAGCAATGGAATCAGCTATTCAAAGCGTAGAAAATGAGCTTACGAAATTGATGGAAGTTTCTGCTAAACATCCCGCTTCACCAGATTCAGCGGATCAAGCATCTTCTTCTGAAAAATCGTCAGAAGATGAGACGCCTTAGTTTAAGAATGGGCTGTCTTAAAAAGCCCATATTTTAAATATGTTTTAATTTTTACTTTTTTTTTAAAATTTTGTTCTAATATTGAGAAAAAAGTAAAATGTTCTAATGACAAAAAAAGATATAATTTTAGATATTCATAAAGAAATTCCGCGTTTTTCTTATCGTTTTATTCAAGATGCACTGAATTTATTTTTTCAAGAAATTAGTCATTGTTTGGCGCAAGAAGGAAGTGTGGAATTTCGTGGGTTTGGTAATTTTGTATGTAAACATAGGTCTGCTTATACGGGAATCAATCCCAAAACTCAAGAAAGAATTTTTGTTCCCAGGAAAAAAGTGATCGTTTTTAGACCAGGTAGTTTTTTAAAAAAAGAATTAATTTTACGTCCAAAAGAAAAAAAAAAATTTGGACTTTATAGAAATTGGAAAAAATTTGGATCAAATAAAGTTACATATTTTTTAGTGCAATATACGTTAAGATATGATATTTTTTTGAACGTAAAATTGAAGCTTTTTTCAAAAACTCTAAATAAGACAGTTTTTTCTGATTAAACTTTTTTGTGTTCTAAAAAAATGAAAGTAAAGTGATCATGTATTCTATTGCATCTAAAGATTTTGTTTTTGTTTTTAGTGCACATTTTTTTATTCGATTCAAATTAAGTAAATAGGACAGAAGAAAATTTTGTACGATTTTAAAAAGTTCTTCATTTTCTTTACTCTACTTATCTATGGCTACAGAGTGTATAACTTTTTGTTTTTTGAAATACGTTTTAAATAAACTTATCGTATATAAATTATTAGGTTTTGGATATGATGTTTGTTTATTTCGCAATAAGCACTTCCCTTTTGTGGTAATTTTTTTATTTTGTGCAATTTTTAGAATAATAAAATATATTAAGCTTGGTAACAATAAAAACACGACATCCAAGATATTGAGGTGGTGGATCAGGTACCAAGACACGCTTAGGCAGAAAGGGCAAAATAAACCCAGAAAAGCTAAGGATTTATGTCGAAGGCCAATGAAGATAAAAAATGAGCAGAAGATAACAAAACTATTTAATGCTAATATGTGTTTTCTGTGTATCGGTGGTTAAAGAAGCTAGGCTTTAACTATAAAAAAAAGTCTTTACCTATTTGCAAGCAAGCCAAAAAAAACGAGAGCGATATAAAGAAACTATAAAAGGTATACCATCAAAAAGTCTTATATATATTGATGAAAGCGGTATTGAGATGACCATTTGTGCAGAACGCAGGATGGGACAGAAAAAGAAAAAAGCTTGCTGCCAAAAAAAGCGCTAAATAATATTATAGCTGGGTATGTTAATCGTAAATCGATAGCGTCTATGGCATTTAAAAGTTCTTGTCGTACATAAATTACTCATCTTACGTAGCACCTTTCAAAATTTGAAGTTCATTGAACATTAAAACATTGGCTTTTAACAATAGTTTTTGTTTTATTGCAAAATGATTCAATGAGGTTTTCA
>NZ_AWTR02000007.1 GCF_000469665.2 Holospora obtusa F1
TTTGCACGCTAGATTTGAGCTCCATCGGAAGATCTTTTGTATCTTCCCTCTTCCTCCATTTTATGACTTACAGCTGCTTTTGCTATGCTCTCTTGATTATTACGGATATCTTTCTACAGCCCCACTGTTATTTTGGCATTTGCATGTAAATGTAATAATTGTCCAATAAGCTTTTCTCCATAGCTTTTTCTCCAGACAGTGTGGTCTTCATAAAATACACCAGAATTTTCTGGAACTAAACATCCAGACTGAATCTCGGAGTATTATTTTTTGTCAATCTTTGTGGCAAATCTGTTGCGTTTCATGCTGGAATCAATCTTCTTCGACCACCTGACCAAGCTTGCGATACCGACTTTGAAACGTTGAAAAACTTCTGAAAAATTTAACTTTTCTGTCTCTTTGATCGACACAACACGACGCACCAAATCGATGGAATACTTTCCCTCATACCCAATCTAAAATTATGGAGATTTAGCTATACTTTCATGACTCTTTTTTATCGTTTTATCTATAGAGTCAAGTCACTGCGCAAGTAAGAAATTTTAGAAAAATATTTTCTGAATTTTAATTGTAAGCATTCGTTATAATTTTTTATTGATTTAAAAGATAAAATGCGAGATACTGTGTTGAATAAAATTTTAGAGCGGTCTGTAGACAGGAAAAATTGCTTATGAAAACACACTGTTTGTTCGAAAAACATTGCCTTATTACCGGAGCTACTGGAGGAATAGGATTAGCAATCGCAGAATGTTTGTGGGAATTAGGAGGTACGATTCATCTTACAGGGCGTAACGTTGAAAGGTTGAAATATCTGGAGTCTTTGTGGAATGAAAGAGTTCACGTATATTGTCATGATTTAAGTGTTAAAGAATCTGCTCAACTTTTACTGAAAGAGGTTTTTTCGAAAACGTCTAGCATTGACGTTCTTGTAAATAATAGCGGAGTCACAAAAGACAATTTGGCTCTTCGTATGACAGATCATGACTGGGATTCTGTAGTGTATCTAAATCTTTCTGTTCCTTTTTTTCTGAGCCAAGGCGTGTTATCGGGGATGCTCAAAAAAAAGTGGGGACGTATTATCAATATAACTTCGGTGATTGGACACAAAGGTAATGCTGGGCAGTGCAACTATTCTGCAACTAAAGCAGGATTATGTGCTATGACAAAATCTTTAGCTTTGGAGGTCGCATCTAGGGGAATTACGGTGAACTCAGTGGCACCTGGGTTTATTGAAACAGCAATGACACATAGTCTTTCACAAGATGCAAAATCTAAGATTTTAGAACACACGCCCTGTAAATTGATGGGCTCTCCAGAAGATGTCGCTTATGCCGTTGAATTTTTAGTGACCCCCAAAGCACGTTTTATTACAGGGCAAACGATACACGTGAATGGTGGAATATATATGGGAGGATAATCAATTGGAAGCCATAATACTTGGATGCGGTCCATCTGTGGGGGTTCCATCTTTGCGCTCAGGTTGGGGAAAGTGTGATCCGACGAATTCGAAAAATAAAAGAACTCGAACGAGCGTGTTTTTTAAAAATTTTCAAGGATCTTGGTTAATTGATGCTTCTCCGGATCTTCGTTTTCAGTGTTTATCTCATAATATTGCGAAAATTGACGGCGTTTTGTGCACTCATGCACATATGGATCACGTGGGAGGGCTTGGTGATCTGGTGGGGTTTGCTTCTTTGGGGCCTATACCCTTTTATGCCGACACATTGACGTGCACACAATTAGAAAATATGCTACCGTATGCGTTTTCAGGAAAGACGCGTTTTTTAGATCTTTTTTCCGTACATGATCTTTTTTATCTCTTTGATCTTCCCGTGATGCCAATTATACAAAAGCACGGAAATACGCATTCTCTTGGATATCGTTTTCCGAAGTGGGCTTATTCTACAGATCTTGTGGAAATTTCAGAAGAAGCGTTCCAAATGTTAGAAGGAATCGAAACCTGGATTTTAGCTTGTCTAAGTATTTATAAAAATCCAAAACATGCGCATTTAGAAAAGGTACTCAGTTGGGTAGAGCGTATAAAGCCTCGTCGTACCATTTTAACACACATGAATAGCGATTTAGATTACAAAGAGCTCAAAGCACAACTTCCATTTGGAGTAGAGCCTGCTTTTGACGGTATGCATATTTTTTTATAAATAAAATTTTAAATTACGTGAAGTTTTTTCTTAAGGATAATGCTCAGAATTTGATTACGATAGCTCTATGATATGGAAGGGGGTATGGCAAAAGTTTGCAATAAATTAAGCTGATATTTACAAAAATGTACGTTATTTCTAAAAAAACGCTCATATTATATAGCAAAGCAAATCTAACTTAAATTACCTGATATCAGGATTTTCTTTTATTCTTTAATACGAAAATCTCTACTTAATTTTACTATATCCAAACTATCTTGGATTCATTTGATAAAAATTATAGCGATTTGAAGCTGTGCACGCAAAACAAATGCTGCCCCCCAGAAAACTGAAAATCAGAAAGAATTTTCCGAAAAAATAGAGAATAAAAGTAAAATTTTTTTATAAGGAAACCGGGATTTTACTATTCTTCTATTTTTATTTTTTTACGAAGTTTGTCATCTAAATCTGATTTATTTAAAATTTGATTACTAGATTTTAATTTATTTAAAATATTTTTTAAATTTTTAATATAGGCTTGAATCATAGCTATACACATCTGAACACGCTTTTTATCGGTATAGCTTAAGAACTTTGGAATCTTTTTAAATGATTCAAAAGCTTTTAGCAAAGCGAATTTTACCCTTTCTTTAGATGCATCCAATATTTCAGAAATTAAGTTAAAAATTGAATCTCGTAAATCATCAAATGAATCCTTATAAAATTGATTTTTCTCAAAGTTTGATAAATCGTCAACATATTCCTTTACTTGTTTGAGCATTATTTCTAAATAACCTATCTGATCAATCATTTTATTGATATCTGATTGTGTAGATGAGGTAAAACTAGGCTCAATATCGATATGAACTAAATTATCTAAAATGGCTTCTTTTGAGACGTCAACTAAAATATCTGAAAGTTCAGAAGAAGTCATTGCGAAAGAAGAAAAATTTAATACTCCAAATAATATTGGGATATTTTCTCTAAAGTTCTACAAAAAAACCGCCCTAGTATTGGAAAATCAGGCACTGTATGCATAGAGCAAGATAATGATAATACAAGACATCACCTAGGACGCATGACGAGACGTACTAAAGTAGTTTCCAAGAAGAAATCTATGGTATACAGATCAATCAAGCTTTGGTGTGCGCTTACGACACTAGAAATCTTTAATCACTATCAAAAAACACTGCTATCTATCTCTAGGTGAAAACCCTCAAAAATATTTTCTATACCTAATTTAAAAAATCTTTTTCCAAAGAAAGTGTTTGAAGATAATTTTTCCAAAGATCCTGAAGCTGCTCTGGATTTCCACGACCTTTTAATTTTTTCATAGTTTGCCCCAAAAAAAACATAAACAACTTTTCTTTTCCAGATAAGTATGATTTTATCTGTTGCAGATTTTCTAAATGAACTTCACAAATAATTTTCATTAACTCTTCTTGGCTATGCCCTTGAACATCAATGTTTTTTTCCTGAAGAATATCTTCGACATTTTTTCCGTGATCTAACATTTCTTGAAAAAGCTCTTTAGCTATGGGGGTTGGAATATTTTTTTCTATCACGCATACAATAAAATTCGCAAATTGATGAGAAGAAAATTTTATTTCTTCCTTGAGTTTTTCTTTGTGAGAAATTTTGGAAAATAAAGGTCCGGTTATCCAATTACACACAGCTTTACTTAAAACACTTTTTTTATTTTCTAATAGAGATTCAGGAATAAAACTTAACGTTTCTTCAAAAAAATCTGCAACCTCTGAAATTTCTGTTAATACAAAACTATCGTATTCTGATAGCTGAAAAGTTTGGATAAAACGTTTGCGTCTTACGTCAAAAAGTTCTGGTAAAGTTTTAAAAATTTTCTCCACCCAATCTTTTTCTATACAAACAGTAGGTAAATCAGGATCTGGAAAATAGCGATAATCTTGCGCTTCTTCTTTAGATCTCATACTAAACGTAATTCCTAATTTTTCATCAAACCCTCTTGTTTCTTGAATAAACTCTTTCTTCTGCTCTAAACATTCAATTTGACGAGATATTTCGTAATTTAAAGCAGCTTTCAAAAAACGAATAGAATTCATATTCTTTATCTCTACCCTCGTTCCAAGAACCCCACTTTGTGGACTTACAGAAACGTTTACATCAAACCGCATTTGCCCTTTTTCCATATCGGCATCGCTCGTTTTTGTATAGCGCGCAATACGCTGAATATGATCTACGTAAACAGCAGCTTCCTCGGGAGATGAAAGATCACAAAAAGAAACTACTTCCATTAATCCTACACCTGCGCGATTAAAATCAATCAAGGATTCAGAATGAGCATCATGCAAACTTTTTCCAGCATCTTGCTCTAAATGTAATCTATGAATTCGTATCATTTTTTCATACCTGGGAGAAAACAAAGATTCTTCCATTACGATAGAAACTTCCCCTCCTTCTATTAGCGGATATCGTTGCTGAGAAATCTGATATCCTGATGGGTTGTCTGGATAAAAATAATGTTTACGATCAAAAACACAGTACGCATTGACAGATCCATTCAAAGCAAGTCCCATACGAATACCTTGCTCAACAGAGGCTCGATTTAAAACTGGTAACATTCCAGGAAAAGCCACATCCACAAAATCAACGCAGTGATTAGCAAGAAGAGTCTGTGTATCTACTGGAGCAAAAGAAAAAATCTTTCTTGCACTTTTAATCTGAAGATGTATTTCAAGCCCAATATACACATAAAATACATTACCTAAACCAGAAGTGTACGATATAGAATTACTCTGAGGAACAAAAGAAGGAGTAACAACAGCCACAGCAAAAATAGATCAAACTTTTCAAGAGGATACAGCAAGTTTGTAAAAAAGACAACGGCATCATCTGAAATCTTATTTTTAAGAACGCATGAAGATGCGCAAGAGAAGTAAACGCAGTACTGTGAATTAATTTTAGGGCACACTTTTTCCAGAGTTTATAGCATTTTTTAGCCCTACATTAAAAAGTACTTTCTCAAAAACTGTATAAAATTTGTTAGACCTAAGTTCATTCGATGATTTGACTGAATTTTTTTGACCCAATGTGCTTTTGAGCTCCCCCCTTGCAGCCCCATTTTGGAGCTTCCACGGATACCATGAGATACCTATTTAAACAACACCGCAACGTCTGCGTGTGTTTGAGTGTAGAAATTGAATGTAGTTTTGAATTATTTTAATGTCTTGAAACGTAAGTTTTTTCACATCTGAAGGCAAAAAATGTCGTATTGCAGGCTTTTATTTACTTTTTCTAAAGGCGACTTTATAGTAAAATTATAGTTAGGGTTAACTCAAAGGTCTGTTTTTCTAAAAAATCACGTAGCCAAGAACGTCTCACTTTGATCACTGAGTATCACGATTTATTTATTGACAAAGTTCAACTTAATTAATTTAATTAACTGTATTTGGTGTACCATTTCTTAAATTACACAATAAATCTATTCTGTGTATAGAGTAAATTAAATTTTCTTGAAATCAAAATCATCTGATTATGCACACTAAATAATAGATTGCATTTGTTTTTTCGAAATTTTGCATTGTCCGCTTTTTAATTTTTTAATTCCGTACTCTGGACTTAAACCGTAAAAGTATGTTATAAAATATGAGCTATTTTAAGGTGATCTGGGAATTGTGGTTATGTTTTCCTTTCAACAAAAAAAGAAATCTCGTGAACATTCTATGTTGTCTTGGATTAATGCGATTTTTTTGGTGGTTATTATCCGCTCGATAATATTTTCTCCATACCGTATTCCTACAGGGTCTATGATTCCTACGCTTTTAGTCGGAGATCACATTATTGTGACTAAATTTAATTACGGAATTTGTAGATTCAGTTTTTTATTTAGTCAATGGATTGATTATTTTTCAGGGCGTGTTGCAGTATTAGATCGTCCAAAACGGGGGGATATCGTTGTCTTTACGTGTCCTAAAAATTTTTCTATGGATTACGTAAAGCGTTTAATCGGATTACCAGGTGATAAAGTTCAGATGAAAGATGGAATGTTATACATTAACAATGAAATTTGTTCCATGAAGAAAGTTTCTGAAAAGTATCGCGCCTATGATGGAGATTCTTTCGTTGAAGGAGATGTCTATATGAGAGAATTTCCAGTAGCTGAATTGGATAAGCACGGAAAAGTTCATGAAATTAAAAAAATTTTTCACAAAGTGCTTAAAATTAAACCTTTCGGCCTGGCACGTTATGATAATACGAAGGAATTTATTGTTCCAGAAAAGCATTATTTTTTTCAAGGAGACAACCAAGATGGTTCTGGAGATAGTCGATCAGAGGATCTTGGATATGTTTATACAGATTATGTTTTAGGTCCTGCTAGAATTATATTTTTTTCGTTAGGTGATCACTTTACTTTACTTAAGCCATGGACTTGGTGGAGTTTAAGATTAGAGCGTATTGGAAATTTGATTCGTTAAAATTTGTTAAGAAGTTTTGAGGTGTTTTTTTACCAAAATGTACGAAGAAGGGCTTAAGGCATTAAAGCATGCTTTGTCTTGCATTCCTGATTTACCGGGAGTGTACGAGATGTTAGACGAAAAAGGAGCGGTTCTTTACGTGGGAAAAGCAAGGCGTTTAGGACGCCGTGTTGTTTCTTATACACGAGTTTCTGCTCTTTCTGTGCGTTTACAACGTATGGTTTCAAAAATTAGATCAGTACGATATACCATAACGCATAATGAATTGGAGGCGCTACTTTTAGAACTGCATACTATTCAAAAAAAAAACCACCTTTTAATATTTTGTTAAAGGAGGGGCATGCGTTATCCTATTTGATACTTTCTTCTCATGAGTTTCCTTCGTTGCTATCCAAGAGATCTAATTTTTCGGAAGGAGAAAAAGTTTTTGGTCCTTTTTTAAATCGCGATATTTTGGAAACCACTAAAACTTATATTTATAAGGCATTTCAGTTACGATCATGTAGTGATCATATTTTTTCAGGACGCAAACGGCCTTGTCTTCAATATTATATTAAATCCTGCAGCGCTCCTTGCGTAGCAAAAATTACTGTTTCTGAGTATAAAAAAGCTGTGGAGGGTGCTCTTCAAATTTTGAAGGGAAAATCTGACAAATTAGAAAAAACTCTTTTAGAAGAGATGAAAAATGCTAGCGCACAGTATGCCTATGAAAAAGCCGCAGCACTCAGAGATCGGTTGCGTTGGATTCATCAAGCAAAAACCACGCAATCGGTTGAACACGTTCCAAAAGAAGACATTGATGTAATCGCTGCAGTCTTTGGTCACGGTGTAACGTGCTTACAGTTGTGCTGTTTTCGTCAGGGAATTAATTATGGTGGACAACATTTTTTTTTCCCTTCGACAACGCAATCCGAGATCAGTAAAATTTTGTCTGAATTTATTCGTCAATTTTATTTTAATATCAAACCACCTCAAGAATTTTTACTTTCTCATTCGTGTTCCTTAGATGTTATTGATACATTAAAACACCTTCATCAAGTAAGTGTAAAATTAACGAGCGTTCCTTGCACGCAAGAACATCAAAATGTTTTGGCTCATGCTCAATTAAATGCACAGCATGCATTGCAACACTATGTTCAGGAAAAAGATGAAATTTTTGCACTTAGTCAAAAAATGCAAAACACTTTTCAATTGAGTAAATTTCCTGTCCATATCGAGGTTTATGATAATAGCCATGTACAAGGACATTACAGTTGCGCTGGTATGGTAGCGTTTGAGAATGGTGTTTGGCAACAAAAAAAATCTCGAATTCTTTTTATGGGAAAAACTCCAGGAGACGATCATACGTTATTGAGAGAAATGCTTGTTCGGCGTTTTTCAAAAAACGATTCTTACCCAGATCTAATACTGGTAGATGGAGGGGCAGGACAAGTATCGACTGTTTTTACAGTATTAAGCACTCTCAATCTTCAACATATTGATGTATTGGGAATTGCAAAAGGCCCCTTTCATAGAGATGGACAAGAAACCTTTTATCGTAAACATCTAAATGCTATACAACTTTTAGAGACAGATCCTTTGCTGCATTTTTTGCAAAGACTCAGAAATAAAGCACATCAGTATGTAATTGAAGCTTATCGAAGAAAACATAGAAGCGCTATGGTTCAAACGCTTTTTGAGCAACTTCCAGGAATCGGTCCGATACGTCAACAAAAATTGCGGTGCATTTTTAAAGATCCTGCATCGTTGAAGAATGCCTCCCTAGAAGATCTAAAGGCCGTTCCCGGTTTTTCCAAAAAACTTGCAGAAAAAGTGCATAATTTTTTGAAATCTTTGGACTTAAATCCCTAGAAATTTTTAATTTTTCTAAATAATTCGTAAAAATTTTTAGTACTCCATTGACAAATTTGAGATTTTGTACATTGACGAAGTTCAGAAATTTTTTTCACAGTATGTGTTAAATACGCAGGTTCATTACGACGTCCTCGATACGGTTCTGGAGTTAACCACGGAGCATCTGTTTCCACAAGAAACTGATTAAACGGAATGCTTTTTACAATTTTTTCTAATTCCCCATTATTCTTAAAGGTAATAATACCTGAGAAACTTATATACCATCCCATGTCCAACGCAGTTCTTGCCTGATCCCATGTTCCGGTAAAACAATGTAACACCCCTTTAGGAACCTCCTTATTCCAGTGTTTCCAAAAATCAAAAAATACGTCAAATCCGTTTCGAACGTGAACAATTAGAGGTAACGATGTGCGTAATGCAGCGTTCACATGGGCCTCAAAACCTTGAAGCTGCAGATCTATTTTCGGAGATTCTGATTGTATATCAATACCAGTTTCTCCTAATCCTAAAATTTTTGGATGCGCAGAATTCTCCACTAACCATGATTCTAAGTCGGATAGAGGATCTTGATTAATGTCGCAAGGATGCACACCGACAGACGCGTACACACAAGAAAAAGCGTTTGCGATTTCCATAACGCAGCGTGCATTTTCTCGATGAACAGAAATAGACAATAACCGACTCACACCCGCTTCTTGAGCGCGCTGTATCACTTCTTTTGCACACGAATAGCGATCAAGATGACAATGGCTGTCTATCATGTAAGAAAAAGAGCTATCAACGGTCATATTCTAAAACAACACATTCTTTCTCTCAGCTTATCAGGTGAAAATTTTTTTTACAAGATCTCAATCAGATAGAAAGGTGCTATCAATGTATTATTAAAAATTTTCAAGACATTCAATCAGAGAATGATTTTTATGTTATTCTGGTGACATAAAAATCATTTTTGAGTAGAAACAAATGCTGTTATGTAAGAAATGTGGATCTGAGTCTTATATTAAATATGGAAAAGACAGAAACGCTATAAATGTAAATCCTGTGGTTGTCAATTTTCAGATACAAAACCCCGAGGTGTATCTTTGGCAATAAAACAACTCGCAATTGCTATTTATTGCACGTTACGGCGTTTCCATGTTGGGCATATCTAAATTTTTTACAGTCAGTTGAGTTGGAGTATTAAAGTGTATAAGACAATAATGCGATAGTATTAAAATTGCAAAAACACAAACACCCGAAACTGTTATTCAAATGTATAAGATGTAGCGTTTCGTCAATGAAAAAACACTTTATGGATCTGAAGAGTCATTGATGGAGTATCGCGTCACTCTATCAACTGAAAGCTTGGTGATCGCAGCCGACACTGTCCTGACAGAACTCATTAGGGCCTGTCCTCAATTAAGCCAAAAACAATTTAAGCCAAGTGAATGGCGCCTGGAAAATTTGAAGACGTTTTATCATAGCGTGAGGCAAGGGCGAGGTGCCGCCTTAAGTTTAGCAAAAAATTCTCGATCAAGTGACGGGATTTGTAAAGATATTCGTTTAGTTCCAAACTCTTATGGTGTAATTTATAAAGAACGCAAGGAGACAAATTTATGGGAAATATATTGCATGCCAATGCCAAGACAACGCCAAAAATTAGAAAAAAAATACAAGAATCTAAAGATAGCGCCCCAACGCTTGCAAAACGCTATAAACTAAACGTCAAAACGGTTCTAAAATGAAAGAAGAGATTAAGCATTGAAGATAAACGCTCGGGCCCGATACAGCCAAAAAGCGTCTTACCCTTAACGCAGCACCTTGTGATTTTCCAATTTAGACGTATTTCTAAATTACCGCTTGATAATGTTTGAATATTGCTCTAAAAGATAAAATCCCAGAACTGACACACTTCTACCATTATCACTGTAAACGCAATGGTCTTAATGTTCTTCTAAAAGCTGAGGAAAAAGGAAATCCCCAAGAAAATAAACCTTTTGAGGATTATCCTATTGATTTTGTGCATATCGATATAATGCGGGTATTAAAGAGGGAAAATGTTGATTGGGTTACAAAAACGTCTATATAGAGCCGCATTGAGCGATAACTGCGGATATATAGTAATTAAGCATGAAAATGGAATTTTAAAGAATGCGGAAATAGCTTCGTAAAGTTTATCAAACTGGTTAATTTACTGATGTTACGCAGCAATAGTTGATTTCTGCTTGAAATAATCATATTTTTCGTCCATAAGTTTTTAAGGACAAAAAATGAAACTGGATCTTCTTGATATTTATAGCGACTATTTGATAAGTCAAAATCACTATGCAACATCGACTGGTTTAGCCAATATGTTTCAAGGCGAAATTAGC
>NZ_AWTR02000006.1 GCF_000469665.2 Holospora obtusa F1
TTAGAAACTTGGTGCAACTTGCCGTGGATAATAACGTCCTGTTCCAGCATATCCTTGCAGATAGTTGGTTTGGTTCAAAGGCAAACATGAACTTTATTCATCATGATTTAAATAAACATTTTAAACTTATGCTCTGTTTTTTCCACTTGCTAGTACCAGGAGGAAAGTGTCTGACTTTAATGTAAAGCCTTGATTCATTGCAAATCTTTGTAATTCATGCTTTCACAATCTAACCCTATGTCAATCTAACCCTATGTCCGTTACAACTAACTCAATTGCATTTTTATATAATTGTTTGCCCATAATATGCCACCATGCACGAATAGATTGACTGCAAACTCAGCTGTATCACGGCTTATACCAATAGAAACTCAGCCTATCATATATACCGTAAGGCCTTACTTTACCCAATTCTTTATTTCGAAAAGTCGTATGTTTCAACCTCGATTGGCTTTCCTTTTTGCACATGTTCTTGACCATTATCTTTAAATTCACCAATATTTTCTTTATTTTTGGCATCTGCTGAAATTGAGGGCTGATTGTTGTTTATTGCTTCTTTAACTGCCTCGTTTATATAATGAAACTGAGCGTCTTTGTCCATGTGCGATGATCCCTTTTTAATTTTTCGATTCGATTGCAAACTTATAACCAAGCTCATGAAGTAACGTGCTACGGTAACTAATAAAATATTCTGCGTTAAGCATCGCCTCCTCAAGTTTTCTAACACTTTTGCTGATCCATTTTAGTGGCGATTCGGGGGCACTTCGAGCAATTGGATCAACAAGATCTTCTAATGTTTTTAAGATATCGGAATGTTTATTTTGACTGACTTTCTTCCATCACCAGCTGCTCTGACTCTAGTTTGATCTATACTATTTACGCTGTCTAATTCTTTCAAGCCCTTATCAATTGTTTGTTAGACATTTGCGTTGCTTTACTCACAATACCTCCATAACCATAAGACCTAGCTTCTGTAGCAGCCCATAGCCTGCGCCCCTCTCTCATTTAGACAGAAATTCTATTGCTAAATATTTTGTTTGTATTGGGGTAATATAGCGTTCTTTTTCAATATTATCCATACCGCCATAATTTCACATCTCAAGGCATTATGCAATCATGTAAGTTGTTTTTTCACGATTCCTATCTATCTTTTTAGACAAAATTTAGACAAAACATACTATATCTTGCATTGTAATCCAACTGTTTTTGCTATAACTCATATTTTCTTTGAATTTTTATTTAAATTCTTAAAAAATATCGAAAAAAGTCAACTTAATTGAGGACAGGTCCTAATTTAATTTTTTAAAATTTTAGAAATTAATTTTTGCTTTTATTTTTAAAAAATGAAATTTGAACCTCCTTCTAAAATTAGAATTTATATGATACATTCCAACTATAATGAAAAAACAAAAGTATATCTTTGGTAATATGGAAACTGTAAAACACTTTAATTGGATAAAAGCTTGCTTAAAACTTTTCATTCCTCTTCTATTTTTCGGGTATCAATTTATATTAAGGCGTTGGCCTGGATTGATGATGGAAACCATGATGAAACAATTTTCTGTAAATGCTACAGAATTTGGAATGCTGGCTTCAATGTACTATTATGGCTACGCGGGGATGCAGTTACCTATCGCGTTTCTTTGCGGACGTTTAGAGATGCGTGTAGTTTTGTGCTTTTGTGCTCTGCTTTGCTCTATTGGGCTTAGTATTCTGACGTATACACATCATGTATATTTAGCGATGATAGCGCAATTTTTTATAGGAAGTGGATCTGCAGCAGGATTTTTGTGTGCGGCGGAAGCAATTTCTTTGTGGTTTCCAAAAGAACGTTACGGTCAAGTGATGGGAGTGTCCGTTGCGTTTGGGTTGCTTGGAGCAATTTATGGTGGACAACCAGTACGTAGCCTACTAGATCTTTATCCGTGGCAATTTGTAGCTTTTGGGATCGTTGGGGTAGGATGCTTGATCTCATTTTCTGCTTTGTGGCTCCCCTCTTCTGCAAAACATCATTCTGTAGAGGCTTCCGGTGGTTTTTGCGATATTTTCAAGAATCCGATACTTATTTTTTTAGGTATTGCGAATCTTTTAATGGTGGGGGTGTTAGAAGGATTTGCTGATGTTTGGGCTGGGCCATTTTTAGTACAAAACTACGGGCTTTCTGCCTCTCATTCTGCCGGAATCGCATCTTGGATTTTTAAGGGAATGATGATAGGCAGTCCAATTGTTGCTTTTTTGGCTAAATATTTTGGAAATTATGCAGTGATTGTCGCATGCGGTATAAGTATGAGCGGTGCATTTTTGCTTCTGTTGTTTTCTTCCGTCCCTCTTTGGAGCCTTCCGCTCTTATTTGTGATTTTAGGGATAGGATGTTGTTACCAAATTTTAATTTTTGTTGCAGCAAGGGATTGGTGTCCTGCTCACAAAATAGGTGCGGGACTTGCATTCTTGAATACTTTGAATATGCTTGGAGGAGCCTTTTTTCACCCGATTATTGGATTTTTTGTAGATCATCTCAATAATAAAATTTCTCTAAAACTTACTTATACCTATGCATTAAGTATTATTCCCTTGTGTGGAATTGTGGGAATGATAATGGTGTTTTGTGTTGGATGGTATTATCGGAGAAAAATTGTTCATAATAAAACATGTATTTAAGTTTAAAAATACAAAAAGGGAGAGAGGTATTTTTATTTTTTTTAGATTTTTGAAACTGATTTTAAGCCAAATTTTTATTTTAAATAAAATTTTTGTTTAAATGAATAAGTATTCATTCAGATAAGAAATTTAATCTTTTCTTTTTTGGTATAATTTTTTATTTTGTAAGAGAAATATTTTTTTTGTGAAATTCAAACAGGAAGCAAGGAACAGTTTAACTGGGTGATTAGAAAAATTTAAAGCGCTTTTTGTATATTTTTTTCAACATAATACATAATAAATTAATAAAATTTTATTATTATGATTATTAGAAACTCAAATCGTGATATAGATAATGAATAAAAAATTTTTTACGATTTTTTTTATATTTTCTGTTTTATTTGGAAGTGTTTATGCTATAAATACAAAAAGGCCTGTTAAACCTAGTGTTACCCCAGCTGTTACTCCAGCTGTTACTCCAGCTGTTACCCCAACTCCGGGGGGGGATCCTATTTCTCCCGTAAATCCTATTGACGACTATTCAAGAAAAAATTTTGATACGTTGGTAACCGCTGCAAAATCAGCGTTTCCGAGTCTTGCGTGTTGTTGATTAGATGTTTAGTCCCAATAAAAAGTGGTTAGAATCAATTGTAAAGTATTGCGTATCAATTTATCCACTGGTTTAAAATAAGTTGCCAAGGCGTTTTTCCTTTAATAGCTTTCAGTCTTTTGGCAAAATTATAAGCCATGAGATCAGCATGCAGATACTGTTTGAGCTGATCCATGAGATGAATAATAAAAATTATTCACAGTTGTTTCTTTTAAAGCTCTATTCATCCGTTCTATCTGTCCATTGGTCTTTTGATACTCACTGTTATTTTCATTAAAGACACGCTGAAAATATATGCGTAAATGCATGTTTATGATGATTATGAGTAAATTGACTGCCATTATCGGTGAGGACTTTATGTATTCTATAGGGTGCAGCATTTGTAAGGTGACGTAAGAACTCATCAGCAATCATCTTAGTTTGGTTTGTATGAAGCTCTGTATAGGCAAACTTAGATGTCCTATCCCATTGCAACGTACAAATACACCTTACCTTCAGCTGTTCTCACGTTTTTTATATCTATATGAAAATAACCAATAGGATATTGCTTAAATTTTGAAAATTTTGACGTTTAGATAGTTTTATGTCAAAATACGACTATAGTGTCGTGTTAAGGTCATCAGCATTGCATTGCAAAAAGTGTAATTCCGAAAATTGCATAAAAAACGGTATAGTACGCAAGATTCAGAGTTATAAGTGTAAGGAATGAAGTTATACCTTTGTTGAAGGTGACAAGAGGGGCAAAAGGGAAACGGCTATCAAAAAAGCCTTATGCGTCATTTTATACTCTTTAGCTAAGGCGTCATT
This sequence comes from Holospora obtusa F1, assembly GCF_000469665.2. Classification (GTDB taxonomy): domain Bacteria; phylum Pseudomonadota; class Alphaproteobacteria; order Holosporales; family Holosporaceae; genus Holospora; species Holospora obtusa. Next base: position 4,055 of record NZ_AWTR02000006.1, read on the forward strand.
TTATACTCTTTAGCTAAGGCATCATTCTCCTTCTAGTATATACAGGGGGGTGGTGGCAGAGATGAAAAAAATACAAAAATCTGAGGTTGCAGGTAATATTCAAGCAATGGAATTTGATGAAATGTGGCATTTTTTCCAAAAAAAGTCAAAAACTCTGGATTATCAAAGCTGTTGATCGTAGCACACGGAGAACTTTACAGGAAATCGTGATGCTGCAACATTCAAACGACTTTACGAAAAAGTCAAACATCTGAAAAATTGCACTATTTTATACTGATGACTGGGATGCTTTCTCTAAAGTCTCTACCAAAAAACCGCCATAGTATTTGAAAATCAGGCACTGTATGCATAGAGCAAGATCATAGTAATACAAGACATCACCCAGGACGCATGACGATACCTACTAAAGTCGTTTCCAAGAAGAGAATGTATGGTGTACGGATCAATCAAGCTTTGGTGTGCGCTTACGACACCCAAAATACATTTCTATCTATCTTTAGGTGAAAACTCTCTAAATTTCTTTTTATCAGCAAGAAATTACACCTTGTTTTTTAGGTAAAACAGAACAACCATGGCGCTGTAAACATCTATGAAGACTGGATCTGCTAAGATTAGGAAATGTTTCTTGCAGGCTATATAACACATCATCTAAAGGTAACTCCGTCATCTTACGAAAGATGACAATTGCTTCTTCATCAACCTTGCACGCTAGATTTGATCTTCTTAGGCCCCCATCGGAAGATTATCTTCCCTCTTTCTCCATTGTATGATCGTTTTTGGATTAATATTAAACCTTACAGCTACTTTTGCTATGCTCTCTTGACTATTACGGATCTCTCTATAGCCCCCCTCCTGTTGTTTTGAATTTGCATGTAATAATTGTCCAATAAGATTTTTCTTCATGCAGTGTGGTCTTCATAAAATACACCAGAATTCTCTGAGACTAAACACCTGAAAGTAATCCAAGAAAAACGAGAGCGATATAAAGAAAGTATAAAAGGCATACCGTCAAAAAGTCTTGTATATATTGATGAAAGCGGTGTTGAGATAACCATTTGTGCAGACACAAGGATGGGGCAGAAAAAGAAAAAAGCTTGCTGTCAAAAAGAGCGTTAAATATTATCAGCGAACAAATATGATATTTAATGATTCTCGTCATACAAAATTATTTGAAGCTATCTTAGTTATTGATTAAGGAATTAGAACCTGGGCAAATTGGATAATGCTGCATTTCATAGATCACAAAAAACGAAAAAGTTGATCGAATCTGTAAGTTGTCAACTCATTTTTTTACCGACGTACGCACTCGATTTGAATCCAATAGAGAAATTTTTGGCTAATATGAAGAGATGGGTTAAGAATCAAATTAACCAGTTTGATACACTTTACGAGGCTATTACCGTATTCTTTCAAATCCCATTTTCATTCTAAACGCCATAGTCTTCGTAAACTTCCACTTTATTTAATATGTCCCATGAAACATGAAGTTCTCTACAATGCTTTACGTAGAACCACATTTTTTTTAAAAAATTATTTTTAGACTTCCACCGTAACACGCAAAAAACATGTTGGTAAAAATTTATTTTTATTCGTAAAATGTGTATACAAGAGATTCAAACTAAATTTTAAAAATATTCATAAAAGATGCAATACTCAAACTTATGCTCCATATCTCAATACAGATTCACAAACAGAGTGATCTAAATCCCAAGGAACGCTCACTCCTAATGTTGATAGAGCTTTATAAATATCCAGGTAGGGGGCAGATTTTTTTAAACTTGAGCAATACAATCTTTCTTGAGCTCGAGTCATAGCTACATATAAAATCCTTCTAGCCTCTTGTGCTTGTTTTTCAGTGTAAAGCTTATACCACGGATCTTCGTCTTCTTGTAAAACCCCTAATTTCCAAGGTCCGTCCTGTGTGTACATAAAACTATCTTTGCTGCGAGCTTCCATAGAAACGTCCGGAATAATCACTATGGGAGATTGGAGTCCTTTGGCACTGTGAATCGTTAATAATCCTATGCCTTTTTCCGTCTTTTGTTTAAAAGTAAAAAAATCCGTAGAAAAAAGCTCAATCCATTCCATCCACCCTTTTCCTTGTTCTTGACAAAACTCAAATAATGATGCCAGTATTTTATCTAATATTTGTATTGCGTTTGGCCAAGATGTGTACCTTTCTTGAATCCAAGGTGTATATACCCACCATTGCACGAATTGAAAAGGTGTACTTTCAAAAAACATTTTCTTCCATTGCCATAAAATTTCAACGTAAGTGCTCCATGGTTTTTTTTTCAAAGATGATAAGCAATCCCAAAATGTTTTAAGCGCAGTACTTCTATATGCAAATACAGAAAAAATTTCTTCTTCATTTACACGAAAAAACGGACTTTTAAGTACTTGAACTAAGCTCCAATTATCATGAGGGGCTAAAAACCATTGAATTAATGCCAAAATATCTTGTGCTAAAAGTGTATCTTTTAGCGTGATTGTACTTGATTCTCGAACAAAAAATCCCCCCAAATTGAGTGTTTTGGAAAACGCTTCGTACAAACTACATCGTTTAGAAATTAAAATCAAAATATCTTCTGCTTGCACTGCTCTTCCAGTACACTGTAGTATAATGCCTTGTGAAATCCAGTGACGAATACGCTTCACCCAAAGTTCTGCAAGAACTGTTCCAGAAGATTTGTTTAATCCAGAGTCAAGCATAGGCCAAAGTTCTACGAGCCCTTCCTGTTGATGGGGCAGGGGGGTATGAATCTTAAAATCCATGCTTGGATCGTTTTGAAAAATGCAATTAATAACGTTTAAAATGTGGCCATAGGTACGAAAAGAGTGGGTTAAATGTATTGTATGAAAAGGTATTTTATGATGCTCTGCAGACAATTTGAATACCTCTTTTGCTCGAAAAAATTGTTCCAGATCTGCTCCTTGAAATCCATAAATAGATTGTTTAGGGTCACCTACAACGAATAATGTTTTATGAGGATGTCCATTCCAAACCTCACTTAAAAGCTCTAACACTTTCCATTGAGACGGACTCGTATCTTGTGCTTCGTCTATCAATAAGTGATGAATTTTTCGATCTAGTTGACTATAAATCCATCCCATATGATGAGGATCTTCAAGTAACTTAATAGTTTTATAAATAAGGTCTGAAAAATCTAAAAAACCAAGTTTTACTTTGTATTGATGATACTGATTGTAAATTTCAGAAAAAAGATAACAAAAATCTTCGGTATCTTGCCAAGCGTCCATATAGTTTTGTTGACGCAATGTATGTTTTAAATCTTCTTGTGCTTGCTCTATCCAGCGTTTCAAAGATTCTGGAGCTTTGGCTGGGAGTAATTTTTTTCGAGGAGTTCCTTTTTGAGTAAAAAAAAATGCCTGATACTTGGGGTGATTCCAAGCATATTCTAAATTTTTTAGCTGCGTGCTGTCTAAAAATTTTTTTAATTGTTCCATGATTTCAGGACAAAATAAATTAGGAGGAGATACCTGGCAGAGTTTAAAGTGTTTTGTGGGATAAATAACTTCTTTTGATCTGTGCCATAACGACCAAAGATGAAGCGTGATATGATGCATGCTGTAGCGTGTTGCAAGACGCGTTAATACTGTGTTTAATTCTGGAGAACCGCAATACGTATGCGAACAGACTGTTTCTTGCTGCTGACTCCAAAGATTAAAGCATTGCGATTCATCTAAAATTTTAAAATCACCTCTAATTCCAGCTTCTAAAGAAAAAGTTTGTAAAAAATTTTGACAAAAACTGTGCAAGGTTTGAATGTTTAAAGATGTATCTAAAATTTGAGACCATAATTTTTGAGCATTACGTATTTGATCAGAGTTTGGAGTAAATCCTAAGCACATCGTTAATACTGATTTGCACGTATCAGAAGATCTCATGATATCTTCTAGTAATTTATGCAATCGTAAGGTCATTTCTTTTCCTGCATGCTGAGTAAACGTTAACGCAATGATACGTTCTGGGCGCGCACCTTCTAACAAAAGCCTTAATATGCGGTAAATAAGAATAAACGTTTTTCCTGTTCCGGCAGAAGCATGAACCCAAACGTGATGATGTGGATTAAGCGCGTCGTACTGGGCTGAAGTCAACATGATTTAAAAAAACCTTTTAATCATTTAGGAAGTTTATTGTGCGTCGCTCTTACCATCGGAATGTTTTTCTGAAAAAGGAAAAACTTTAATAAAAGGTAAAAATAACACAGAGATAATGACAGGAATGCATACTGCAAAAAAAGCAATATTTGGAGAATAATACTCCCAAACGGTTCCCATAATAAAGGCGTTAGAAATTAAGATAGCTGTTCCGGAAACAGAAAAAAACACACCAAATCCCGTACCTTGTAGGTTAGCAGGCATACTAGAAGATAAAAATGCCATTAAAGCCCCTTGCAGGCTATACTGTAATCCGTAAAAGAGAACACCTAAAAAAATTCCCCACTGCCAACACCCAAAGTATCCAAAGCTGATCATAGAACTTAAAAGTAACACTGCGCATACCAATACTGCTCTTCTTCTATCCCCATAATCTGACAGCCATCCGACAGGGTAAGAACATATGGCGCACAAAATATTTTGTAAAGTCATAATCATTGCACCTAGTTGACCTGGATGATGTAAAGGAATGCCTAAAAAATCTGATGAATTTTGTAAAGCAGCAAAATTCATCATAAAAGCTCCACTAAAATAGCCCATTTTTAAAAAAAAAATACATAAAATTACTTTCCAAAAATTCCAAGAAAGTTTGTTCAAATCAGCTAAAACAGAAGCAAAAATCTCGCGCACACTGACATGTTTGTAAGAAGGTGTTGGTTCGGAAGCTACTCCTGGTTCCTTAACACCACATAATAATAATGCAAAACTAACACACGCTAATATACCGGAATATAAAAAAATTTGTTGAAACGTTACTTGTTTACTGTAAAAGAAAAATAAAAAAATTAAAAACCCAGATCCCAAAGTGGAGCCCGTCATTCCCAATGCTTTATTTAGTCCATAAAATTTACCTAGCGATTTTTTTGGGGCAATATCGGCGATTAATGCTTCTCTGGGGCTTGCCTGAACACCATTTCCGATTTTTTCTACGACTCTAGAAAATATAATCCACTCAAAACTTGCTGCAGCTGCCAATAACAATCGAGCGATCGCACAAATTCCGTATCCGATTAACAAAAAACGCTTTCTTCTTTTTATGACATCACTTAACAACCCTGCTGCAGCACGACAAATTAGTGACAATCCCTCTACAATTCCTTCAAGACGTCCAATAGAACTTTTTTTAAAAGATAAAAAAGGCAAACAAGTAAAAACAACAACAGAAGAACAATTCAAAAAGAACATTCCCAGACTCAAAATCCATAATGCGACAGGAATTCCAAAAAACATTTTTTCGGTGCTATTTTTTAAGAAATTTGGCGTATTCATTACTTGCTCCTTTTTCATAATCACTAACATAGATGACTAATAAAAATTTTAACACCTCATGTACTTTGTTTTAAAAAAATTTCTAACATATCTTTTAAAAGTAAAAATTTAATCTCGGACATCATCGCGTCACAAACGTTACCCACAGTTTTTCTGCTCGATAGAATGATTTATGTACGATCTCAACTCAACTATTCCTTGACCAGTGAGCGCGCTAACTTCAAGACAATGCTCTTTTTTTACGTTCAGTTCTAAGTTTTGACGTTGAATAGAAGAAATTCGATCAATTTTCGTGTAAATCCACTGAACAGAGACCAAAGATTTTTGTAAAAAATCTGCCACTTGAAGATCTTGAGGATGAATATCTCGTTTACTGTCCACTAAAATACAAACAAAACATAAATTATTTCTATCTAGCAAATAATCTAGGACGTGCTGATGCCATACGTTTTGTATTTTTTTCGAGACACAAGCATACCCGTACCCGGGTAAATCTACGTATCTTAACTTGTTTTTAATTTGATAAAAATTAATGGTCTGAGTGCGTCCTGGAGTTTTAGAAACCTTAGCTAAATTTTTTCTTTGCATCAAGGCATTTAACAAAGAAGACTTGCCAACATTAGACTTTCCCCAAAACGCAACTTCTTTTCCAATAGAATTTGGCCAATCTTTTGCAGACAATACACTACATAAAAACTGGCAAGAAGAAGGATGATGAACGTTTAACACTTTTCTTCTTGAGACTCATAAAAAGAAAACATCGGCTCTGAAACGCACTTAATCCCTCCGGATTCTAAATTTATTTCTTCCTCCCTGAGATGCGATTGTTCTCCCACATCATTTTTGCGTCGTCCCAGGCGGCATAGACTATATCTTCCACATTTTCTATACATGATTACCCACCAAGTTAAAATATCTAATTAAATACTGCTGTATTATTGTTAACGTATTGTTCCAAGTCCAATAAATAATCATTCCTACAGGAAACTGCGCCATCATGTAAACAAATAATGCTGGAAGTCCATAACTCAAAATCCACTGCTGCGATTTATCTAAAGTAACATTTTGAGCAGAAGAAGTTCTTTGCTGAAGAATCATGGTAACGCCCATAAGTAAAGGCCATACACCGATAGTCAAAGCTGCAGGTAATTCTACAGGAACGATTCCAAACAACGTTAAAACAGAAGTCGGATCGGGAGCAGACAAATCTTGAATCCATCCCCAAAAAGGTGCATGACGCATTTCAATAGAAACGAAAAGAACTTTATATAAGGCAAAAAATAACGGACACTGCAACAGCATAGGCCAAATACTAGAAAAAGGATTAATTTTTTGAGCTCGATACAACTCCATAATTCCGTGATTTAAAGCCATCTTATCATCTTTAAATTTTTCTTTTAACGCCAAAAGTTTTGGCTGAAGTCGTTGCATTGCAGCCATAGATCGAGCACTTTTTACAGCCAAAGGAAAAAACAATCCTCGAACACACACAGTTAACAATAAAATCGCTGCCGCAAAGCTACCAAAACATTCTTTAAAAAAAGATAAGAGATAGAAAACAGGTTTTGTAATGAAGTAAAACCAACCAAAATCTACAGCTAAATCAAAACGCTGAATTTTGTGACTTTTCTCATAATTATCCAAAATCTTGACTTCTTTAGGACCAAGAAAAATATTTTGGACTTGAGTATAAGATTTTCCTGGAAAAATTGAAACGAACTCACGTTTCAGCGAAATACTATACATTTCTTTAGAATTTTTTTGTGCACTTCCCTGAGATGTGCGCGAAATTGGATCTCCTACCAATGCTACTAACCAGTATTTATCTGAAATTCCTGCCCAGTTTCCTTTTTTAAATTCTCGAGGAGATTTTTGTAAATCGGAATAAGACATATTACTCAAAATTCGATCGCACACTGCGATAGGACCTTCGTAAGACAACCAATGATCGACGTTTTCTATGGGACCTTGACGAAAAATTTCTCCTGAACATCGAACAAAAAATGGACGACTAGATCTATTTTTAATCGTTTGAACTACTTTTAGCATATACTTGGAGTCTAAAGAAAATTTTTGCTCGAATTGAACATCCTCAGAGTTGCTCCACTCTAAAATGACCTCCTGATCTGAAGACGTTTTGGATACATTCCACAAAGTATCTTCCACTGGCATAGATACATTTTGATCTTGAGGTTCCCATCCGATACGAACCCAATATCCATGTCGTGTTCCATAAGGATGCAAAATCTGAACAGGATCACTTCCCAACGTATTTTCTTTGTACCCAACTAACGATAAACTATCTAACACTGCACCTTGTAAACGAATCTTAGCTTCAACTACATGATTAGACAAAACCACGTGTTCAGATTTTAACGATTGGGCTTCAGAAATAAAACACGTATTAGATGACTTTACCTCAGATTTTTGAGATTCTTTTTGAACTAAAACTTCGGAAGAGGTTTCAAACCTAGGTTTTAAAAAAACTTCATACCCTGCCCACACAGCAACACACGCACAAAAAGCAACCAAAACATTTTTATATTCCCCCATGCTTCTTCTCCACCTTATTGACAACTCTCAAGTAAACAATTCAGCATTGATGTTTCTTATTTGACGCACAAATTCTTCAAAAAGAGCATATAAATCAGGAAAGCTTAAGCTCATCACGCCCTGATTTTTTATAACACACACAACATTTATCGGAACAGTAACATATGGAAATATCAAAAAGAAACAATGACGAATTCGACGCTTTATTTTATGACGAATAACGGAAGAGCATCTTGCATGCTTCGAAACGACCACAGCAAAGGCAAAAACACTATCCGTATTCAATTTCCAACGAAAAGCAACACCAGAATTATAAAATAAGCTAGATGTATTCTCAAAAAACTTTTTTTTACATTGCATCATTTTTTTTTTGCAAGACGCTGAAGCTTCATAAAATAACGATCTCTCTAAGCAGACAACTTTTGCCGTCCTTTTTTTCTTCTTTGAGAAAGCACACGTCTTCCTCCGACAGTAGACATTCTTGACCTAAATCCGTGCCTTCTGCTTCGTACTAAACGACTGGGTTGAAAGGTCCTCTTCATAAAAACTATCCATCGATCTGACTATCTTTTTCATTTTAGTGTCAATATTTTGAAAAGTAAAGAGCTTTAATCGATTTCTGTTTAAGGAATTAAATTTTTGGAAAGAAAAGTTTTCTTGGCCTGTGAAATTAATTTTTGACGTTCTTTTTTATTTGGTTATTTAAATGTTACTTAAGAAACACAAACGTTTTAGGTCATTATCGTCTGTCAAAATTCTAATTTTTAGAAATTATTCTTTCTAAGGCTTATTGAAGTCTTGTAAAAAGTATGTATAATCATTTTTTGAAAAGGTAAAATGGTTCTAAATTATGTTGTTAAAAGGAAAAAAAGGATTGATTTTAGGAGTAGCAAATCAAGATTCTATTTCCTGGGGAGTTGCGAGGAAGGTTTCTGAAGCTGGTGCGGATTTGATTATTACCTATCAAACAGATACTTTGAAACGTAGAGTGGAACCTTTAGCGAAAACATTAGATCCTGCTGCTTCAATTTTTCCTTGTGATGTTGAGGATTCGGCTCAAGTTTTTGATCTGTTTCAGCACATTCGAAAAACTTGGGGAAAATTAGACTTTATGTTGCATGGCGCGGCGTATTCGGATAGGCAGGAGCTTACGGGTAAGTTTTTGGATACAAGTAAGCAGAATTTTGTGCGTACAATGAATATTTCTTGTTTTTCTTTTATTGAGATGACGAAAGAGGCTTCGTCTTTAATGCCTGATGGAGGAAGTATTCTTACGCTTTCTTATTACGGTGCAGAAAAAGTAATACCCCACTATAACGTGATGGGAGTTGCTAAAGCTGCTTTGGAGTCTAGTGTTCGGTATCTGGCTGCAGATCTTGGACCTCAAGGTATTCGTGTAAATGCAATTTCTGCAGGGCCTATGCGTACGCTTGCCGCAGCGGGAGGGATAGACGGATTTCGGTATATTTTGGATTGGACCGTTCAAAACGCGCCTTTGCGTGTGGGGGTAACTCCAGAGGACGTGGGAAACGTTGCTTTGTTTTTGTTTAGTTCCTTGTCTTCGAAAATTACTGGAGAAATTCAGCACGTAGATGCCGGATATAATATAATTGGCATGAAATTGATTCATGCTCCAGATATTCAGAAAAATGTATAGATGAATTTTTTGTTATATGTCTTAAAGATTGTGAAAAATGTATGAAAATAATAGCTGCAACTAAAAAAATTCAAAGAAAATTTTTTTCGGGGCTTAATCGTTTGTTTATATCCGTAGGGTATTCTGCTACTTTCATATTGTTAGTATTTTTTCTACGGAGAGGATTGCCTTCTGTTCCCGCTCGAGTGTTACTTTTAGAGCATCATTCTGTTCCTTGGGAGAGAGAGGGCTTTTTGAAATCTTGGAAATTAGCATTAGAGCATGCTTTGTCAGATTTTAATCTTCGCTGTGTTGTTTTGCATTTAGATTCGGATATGAGTATAGCAGATGCGCAGACGATTAGAGGGCTTTTAAAACAATTAAAAGCCCAAGGAAAAGAAGTTATTTGCTATGCGCAATCTATTGGAACTTTGGGGGAAATTGGGATTTCTGGATATTATTTAGGATCTTGCGCAAATCGTTTTTATTTGGGGCGCTCTGGGCATATGATGTTGGAAGGAATGAATGTAGAGCGCTTGTATTTTGGAAAATTTTTAAGTTCGTTAGGAATTCAGAGTGATTTTGTTGCGCAAGGACAGTATAAGTCCGGTCCAGATGGGTTTACTCGTTCCGACATGTCGCCTCAAGAAAATCAAATGATGACTCGCATTTTGGCCTGTTGGAGCAAGCAAATTTTGCAAGATCTTAAAAATGATTGCCGTTTGAATTTTTCTGATTTGGAGAAAGGGCTGACTCAATTAACATGTTCAGCAGAGGAAGCGAAAAAATTAGGCTGGATTGATGAAGTTGCATCGTGTTGGTCTCAAGTGAAATTAAAGTATACGAAAGATGAAATTACGTTAGGTGCAGAAGCGTACTTAAAAAAAAGTAAGAACTTTTGGACATGGATGAAATCGAAATTTAAACATCGACATCATATTGCAGTTTTGCGTATTGAGGGAGAGTTAGGAAGTGCTGCTTTTGATACTCAAAGATTATGCGATCAATTGATAAATATTTCTCAAAATCCAGAGATCAGCGCGGTATTTGTTTTATTAAATACCCCTGGAGGAACTTCTTCTTCAGCGGAAGCTTTGCGGTACGGAGTTTTGTGCTGTCGTCAGGCGGGAAAAATGGTGACCATTGTTATGGAAAGTGTGGCCGCATCTGGTGGATATTGGATTGCTTGCGCGGGTAAAAGCATTTGGGCGCAGCCAGGGACGTTGACTGGGTCTATAGGAGTTTATGCGGGAAAATTTGCTTTTGAAAAAGGTTTAAAAACTTGGGAGATTGGATTTGGTTCGGTGAATTCCGGTGCAGGTTCTAGTGAGAGTATGTACACTTCCTGGAGTGATGATCAACAAAAACGATGGGAAAAAATAATTAATTTTGGATATGAACAGTTTATTTGTTTGGTATCGCAAGCTAGAGGAATGAGTAAAAAAAAGGTTCATGAACTATCACAAGGTCAAGTGTGGACAGGAAAAGAGGCTCTAGAATTAGGTCTGGTAGATAAGTTAGGAGATTTTTCTCAGGCTTTGTGCTGGGCAAGAAAAGAAAAAGGTGAGCTGAGTGATTTGGAAATTGTTGATTACACTCCTGGTTTTCGCTATTCTTTTCAGTGGATTTTGTCAATGTTAAAAGAGAAAGTAATGAATTGTTTTGAAACTCTTTTTGTCAAAGGAAGAAAGGTTTATATGTTACTTAAATTTGCTTGAGGTTCAAGATTTTGTTTTTTGGAAAAATGATGGTTAGTGTTTTTCATATGATAAAAAATACTCCTTTTTTTGTTTGGGGGATATTAATTTTTTTGTTATTTTTTGGAATCAGGAGTATTAAAACTAGACAGGTGCATATGGTTTGGATGTTTTTGGTTCCCTGTTTGTTTTTATCTTTTCAGCACGAAATGCTGTTTTCAGAAAGAGTTGTAAAATTTTTTTTCTTTTTTTTATTTGGAACTTCGTTAAGTATTTTTGTGCACCAAAAACAGAATATAAAAGTTGTGAAGAGCTTTGGATCTATTGAGGTTCCAGGAAGTTGGTTGACGTTAATGATTTTGCTTTTTCTTTTTCTTGTAAAATATTGTTTTGGTTATTTACAATTTATGCATTCTGAACTTTTTGTTAGTTATTTGTATGTGGAAAATTTCATAAGTGGGGTAGGGGCAGGGTATTTTTTTGGAAGATCCTTGTATTTTATGTACAAATATTTACAGGAGACGATATGAAAAAAAGGGTTTTAACTGGGGATCGTCCGACCGGCAAATTGCATCTAGGGCACTATGTAGGTTCTTTGCAAAACAGAGTTAAGTTTCAGGAAATTTTTGATCAGTATGTGATGATTGCTGATGTTCAGGCGCTTACTGATAATTTTGAAGATCCATTCAAAATAACAGAGCATGTATTTGAGGTTGCAAAAGATTATTTAAGTGTTGGGATTGATCCGGACGATTCAACGATATTCATTCAATCTCAGATTCCAGAGATATCTGAGTTAACTATGTATTATTTAAATCTTGTGACATTAGGAAGGCTTGAGAGAAACCCTACTGTGAAAGCGGAATTACAGCAAAAAGGATATGGTGATTCTGTTCCTGTTGGATTTTTTTGTTACCCTGTCAATCAAGCTGCGGATATCAGCATATTTCAAGCAGAGATTGTTCCTGTAGGTGAAGATCAAGTTCCTATGATTGAGCAAACTAATGAGATTGTGCGTCGTTTTAATCGAATTTATTGTTCAAGTTTTTTGAAAGAATGTCACGCCGTTTTAAGTAAGTCTCCTCGATTAGTGGGGATAGATGGTAAAGGAAAGGCCAGTAAATCGTTGGGAAATGCTATTTTTCTTTCAGATGATGCGCAAGAAGTTAAGCGAAAAATATTTCAAATGTATACAGATCCGAATCATTTAAAAATTAGTGATCCTGGAAAAATTGAAGGAAATGTTGTGTTTTCTTATTTAGATGCGTTTCATCCAGATGCCCAGGAAGTGTCTGAGCTTAAGTCTCATTATCAACGTGGAGGTCTTGGTGACACTACTATTAAGAATATTTTGAACGATGTACTTCATAAATTTTTACTTCCTATTAGGTCTCGACGTCTTGAATATAGTAAAGATGATGTTATAAGTATTCTTGAGTATGGAACAAAGAAGGCGCGTACTATCGCACTTGAAACAATAGAGCGTGTAAGGGAAGTTATAGGAGTTCAATATTTTAAGAGTAACGTGTCAAAAGAATAAGATAAATAAAGATAAAAATGACTAAAATTATTTGCGGAACTAATTGTAAAAAAATCGCTTATAGTTTGAGTGCTTGTTTAAATATCGAATGCGTAGAAGCTATTGTGACTAGATTTGCAGATCAAGAACTTCGTGTTCAACTTCCTTATTGCTTGTACGAAGAAGATGTGATTATTGTCCAGTCAACGTGTAATCCTGCAAACGATCATTTAATAGAACTATTGTTGTTAATCGATGCGGTGAGAAGGGCAGGGAGTCGTAGGGTCGTTTCGATCATTCCTTATTTCGGGTATAGCAGACAAGATCGACCTGTTTATGAATGGGGCCCCATTTCTGCTAGATTGGTTGCTACAATGCTGGAAGCTGCCGGAGCTGATCATCTCATTACGTTAGATTTGCATTCTAAACAAGTGGAGGGATTTTTTAAAATAGGTGTGCAAAATGTCGATCTTAGTAAATTTTTTGCTTTACATTTAAAAAACTTTCAAGAAATTGTTGTTGTCTCTCCCGATGTGGGGGGTTTAGTGCGTGCGCGAAAACTTGCAGAAATTTTAAAAGCAGATCTTGCGATTATTAATAAGACTCGTAATAATCATAACTTCTGCGAAATGAGCACAATCGTTGGAAACGTTTTTGAAAAAAATTGTTTAATTATCGATGACATTATAGATACAGGAGAAACGTTATGCAAGGCTGCTTTTCTTCTTAAACAACATAATGCAAAAAGCGTTCAAGTCGTTGCTTCTCATGCTGTTTTATCTTTCCAAGCAAAACAAAAGTTAATTGAAGCACCGATTGATACTATCTTTGTTACAAATAGCATTTCGCAAAATCTTAATCATGAACGTTTTACCGTTCTTGATATTACCCCAATACTTGCTGAGACAGTTAAGATCCTGATGCGTCTTTAATTACTTTGATTTTAGGAAGTGTCAAGATCATTGAAGCTGCTTGCGACTGGACCGCTCAACCATGGGGGTTGATTTTTTTTGTAGAAAAGTAAATTAAATTTGGGTTAAATCCTGATAGTAGATTCTGTGCACCTACAGCAATTTAGCTTAAAAACGGGACAAGAAGATGCTATTTTAAGAGAAAATGACAAAGAAACTATACAATTTAGATCTAAGAGAGAGTAATAGAATATATTAAGCTTGGTAACAATCAAAACATACCCAAGAAATAGCGTAAACAGGTGATGATCAGGTTATCAAGAAGCAGGGTCCATTAGAGCTAAATTTCGCTTAGGCAGAAAGGGTAAAATAGACCCGGAAAAGCTAAGGGGTTATGTTGAGGTCAATCAAAATAAAAAATGAGCAGAAAATAAAAAAACTATTGAGAGTTTTGACGTTTAGATAGTTTTATATCAAAATACGATTATAGTGTCGTATTAAGGTCATCAACAATGCATTGCAAGAAGTGTAATTCCGAAAACTGCAAAAAACGGTATAGTACGCAAGGTTCAGCGCTATAAGTGAAGGAATGAGGTTATACCTTTGTTGAAGGTGACAAGAGGGGAAAAAAGGAAAACGTTGTCAAAAAAGCCTTATGCGTCATTTTATACTCTTTAGCTAAGGCATTTTTTAACATGATGGGTAAAATTCTTGGACATTCTCCTTCTATTATATATAGGTGGGTCGTGGCAAAGATGGAAAAAATACAAAAATCTGAGGTTTCAGGTAACATTCAAGCAGTAGAATTTGATGAAATGTGGCATTTTTTCAAAAAAAAAGTCAACTTAATTGAGGGGTTGCCCTAATATCATTCTTTAGTTAAATTTCTCCCCCCATCTTAAGAAGTGAAGCTTAAAGAGCTAATTTAAAAAATTACGAGAGACGATCTGAGCTAAGAACAACGAATTTGATTCATGATGAGCGTTAGATAGTTTTTTTCATCAAATAATTTTTCCGTATGTCTTCTGGAAACTTCTCGATTGCATATCTTAGCATCGTTCTTGGCATTGCATACATATGCTGATCTAAAAATGTTACAAGCTGCGCTTGATCTCGTTTCCCTGCTTCGCGAAGCATCCATCCAGCTGACTTATGGATAAGATCATGGACATCTCGTAGCAAAAGTAAGGCAATCTTAAACGTCCATGTCAACTCATTTTGACGGATAAAATACCATGTTGAAACGATAGAGATTCTGCGTTCCCATAAGATTTCTGATGTTGCCAAACTAAGTAATGAATTTCTGTCTTTATCCCACAGATGAGCGCCTATAATTAAGTGAGCAGAAGCGTCTACAAGATTCCAATTATTTACATGAATTAAATTTTGCATATAAAACTGGTAAAGCCTTTCTTTACCCTGGTCATCTTCATTCTGATATTGCTTGGTTAAAATTATAAGTGACAGTAATCGTTCTTCATTGATTTTTGACATAAGTAAAATTTTTAAATCATCAAGCGTTAAGATCATAAAATTCTTTGCGATTTTGCGTAAATTTGGAACGGTCACACCTATAAATTCATCACCTTCAGCATAATGCCCTGTACCTGTTTTGAAAAATGCAGCAGCTTTGTGGGGTGGGACGCTAATTGAATTTTTCAAGATGTCTTTGATTCGTATAATCAGGTTCATATATAAGTACTCATTTCCAAGAATTTTTGGGCTTCGGACTTGAAACTTTCAATCATCTGTAAATAAAAAATAGGGACATAATTCATTTTAGAGACGACCAATTCTGCAAGGCTTTTAGGTGTCAAGCTACTTTGAGTCATGATATTGAGTAGTATTGGTGATTGATCACATAATCTCTGGGCCAATTTTTCATCTCTAAGTCTAGGAGTAAAGAAAGCATCGCTTCTGACTTTTTTATATAGCAGATGTTCGAAATAAGGCTTCTTCTAGAAGCGTATCACTATGATTGCAGGTATATTTTCAGAAAAATATCAGTTCTTGCATTGATAAATATTAAAATTTATATGAATAATTTTGCGGCTTTAGGCTTTAATATGCTCATGTTGATCGTCACAAGAATACAGTATGTTTGTTCTGATAATTTGATTTTTAAGATTTACATCGATAGTGCTCACTATTATTATTTTTTCGACTGTTTTTTGTACTTCTGTTGAAGTTTAGCCATAATTAGCTTCCGCGTCAATTGTGACAGGAATATTAATGATTCAAACGATCCTATAGCTCTGGCAAGACATAGGTCAAAAGGAAATTCCTGTCCATCTTTGTATCCATGGGCAGTTACAAGGAACCAGCTCAATGATTTTTACAGTAAAAGCAGTTGAATTGTGATAAAATAAAAAAAGCACTAATTGACTGATATAAGCCCTGGAAAAACTCAATTTTTTTCCTAATCCATCGTTCCATATGTGCCCAAAATTTTCGATTGGATTTAAATCAGGTGAAATGAAGTAATAAAAAAATAACTCTACAATCGAAAAATTCAAGTGATTTTCTGGTTCTTTGAGATTTATGAAATGAAACATGATCTATGATTACAACTTGTCCGAGGTTTAATGCTTTTATCAAAAACTGTGTTTCCCGATCTTCAAATAATTGTGTGTTACAAGGACTGTTAAAAATCATCGGAGTAATGAATTTATTATTTACTGAATTCGCTACAATATGATTTCTTTTATAATATTTACCGCTCTTTTTACCAACAAGTTTTTCACTTTTTTTGCCTCATCCTCTATTTTTGCAAATGGTGAGCTTCTTCCCTCTTTCATCAATGTACGCAAGAACTCCATATTACATATATTGTATAACTTCTTGGTGTTTATTTCATTTTTCTTTATTTGATTCCCACATAAGTGAAGGTTTTTTTATAGCTAAAGCATAGCTCCTTTAAGCGCCGATACTCAAAACACATACTAGAATTAAATAGTTTTTCTATCTTCTGCTCTTTTTTATCTTCATTGGCCTTCGACTAAACCCTTAGCTTTTCTGGGTCTATTTTTCCCTTTCTGCCTAAGTGAGGCCTGCTTCTTGGCACCTGATCCACCACCTAAATATCTTGGATGTCGTGTTTTGAGTGTTACCAAGCTTAATATATTCTATTACTCTCTTCCTTAGATCTAAGCTGTATTGTTTTTTTGTCATTTTCTCTTAAAAATAGTATCTTCTTGTCCCGTCTACTATATCGGCATGCTCAAACGATTTGGCCTAAAATTCAATTTGATTACTGGAATTTATAATTTGGAGTGAGTATAAATGAGTTTCAAAAGAGGTTTAATAATTATGTAGATGTGGTCTTAAAAAAACTTCTCTACTGATCTCTCAATCTTAAAGCTTTCACTTGAGCCCTTTTTTGTTCGATGGGGTTGGGATCGGGGGAATAGGTGGCAGGTAAAAGAGCGTGCATGTTTTTAATGCACTGATCATTTTTTGAGATGTGAGAAAGGTTGTATTATCCAAGCGTTGAAATCGGTCGTGTTGATGGTAACTTAAAAGAGGCTGACGGTGAGCAAAATCGAGCCCAAACGCGCTGATGATATTCGTTTGTCTCTTAGCTTCTCAATTGTGAACCTCATAACACTTTCTGTCTTTTCAATTCATATCCATGTGTTCTTTGCATGTCATGAGAACATTCACTTTCATCCAAAAGACAATAGGACGAGCGTTATCCCGTGTATCTCTTAAGCTTTTTGTAAAATGTAGAACGCTTTTTGGCGTTTGCTTTGGGATGCTTTAGAGTTTTTTATAAGGCACCCCCAAACGTTTCAGAGCTGAAAAAGAATACCTTTTTGGCTAACTCCAGAACGCTGTGCTCAACTCATACTGATAAGTCTTCAGAGTATTGTTCCATGTCAATCTTTGTGACAGATCTATTGCGTTTCATGATGGGCTTAATCCTCTTCGACCACCTGATCAGGCTTGCGATACCGACTTTGAAACGTTGGAAAACTTCTGAAAAACTTAACTTTTCTGTCTTTTTGATCGACACAACACGAGAAATCGATGGAATACTCTTACTCATACTCAATCCAAAATCTTTTTTAAATCATAATCATTTTGTGTGGCTTTAGCGATATAATTTGTTTTCTCTTTTTACTCATCACAACTTACATTTTTTACTTCTTCTGTTTTCCTGAATAAAAACTATTTTTATTGAGGGTTACGATTATTGGCCCTCTTATTATTTAATCTTTAGTTTCTAAAGATATATATTTCCCGTCTTACTTGATTTTGGAACAATAATATCCGAAAAATTTACATCATATACTATGATTTTTTTTAAAAAGAGCCATATCTCAAAATTTGATAAAATTCACAGTTTTTTTTAATCCTCATGTTTTTTTATTTATTTTTAAAATTATGAGCGTCAAAAAAATGATTTATTCAAATTCTGTAAAAAATAAAAAAACGCATGATCAAATCCCTAAAACTCCTCCATGTTTTAATATAATGCGTAAACAAAACATGACAGACTCAAGCACCGATACAGAAGAAGTTTCAGATTTTTCATCAGATTGTTCGCTATCGGAACATTCTTCCTGTAAAGACTCAGTTGAAGCATCTTGCTTATCAAGTGTATCAGAAGATTCCTCTACTTCTAATATTTTTCGTTTAAGCTCTCCGGTATCTAGAAGTTCATTAATTTCTTCTCCTGACAACGTTTCATATTTCAATAAAGTTTCCGCTAATAAGATTAATTTTTCTTTATGGCGCATTAAAAGACCAAAAGTTCGTTGATGAGCTTCTTTCAACAGTTTTCGAATTTCTTCATCAATTTGATTGACTTCCTGATCAGACACATGAGAGGCTATCCCTCCCCAATATTCTTCTTTTTCTCCATAAAATAAATACCCTATTTTTTTACTCATTCCCCAATGAGTTACCATCTTGCGTGCCAAGTTTGTAGCAAACTTAAAATCGCTCGATGCTCCCGTAGTAATCCCATCTTCACCAAACATCATCTCTTCTGCTACTCGACCAGCCAATGCAATGTCAAGATCTGCTAATAAAGAAGCCCTAGTCACAGAAACTTTATCGGTTTCTGGAAGTCTCATAACCAACCCTAATGCCACTCCTCTTGGAACAATGGTAGCTTTATGAATAGGATCAGAATGAGAAGAAAGTGAGGCTATCAACGCATGCCCAGCTTCATGAAAGGCTGTAAGACGACGATCCAAATCTGTCATGATCATATTTTTTCGTTCTGGCCCCATAATAATTTTGTCTCGACCAGATTCAAAATCTTCCTTATCTACAAACGATTTATTCAATCTTGCTGCTCTTAATGCTGCTTCGTTCACTAAATTAGCTAGATCTGCTCCAGAAAATCCAATCGTCCCTCTTGCAATCTGTAATAAAGAAACCTCTGGAGATAGGCGAACTTTTCGTGTATGAACTTTTAAAATTCCTTCTCTTCCTTTTAGATCTGGCAATGGAACAATTACTTGTCGATCAAATCGACCAGGTCGAACCAACGCTTTGTCTAAAACATCTGCACGATTCGTAGCGGCAATTAAAATAATACCTTCTTGCCCACTGAATCCGTCCATTTCTACCAATAATTGATTAAGTGTCTGATCCCTTTCATCATGTCCTCCTCCCGAATGCCCTCCGCGCGCACGTCCTACCGCATCAATTTCATCAATAAAAATAATACAGGGCTTGCGTTCTCTTGCTTGACGGAACAAATCTCTTACACGGCTTGCGCCAACACCTACAAACATTTCTACGAAGTCTGAACCCGACATAAAAATGAACGGAACACCTGCCTCTCCTGCTACAGCCTTTGCCAATAAAGTTTTTCCCGTACCTGGAGGACCAACTAAAAGAACACCTTTAGGAATTCTTCCCCCTAAAAGTTCAAATTTTTCAGGATTTTTCAAAAAATCGACGACTTCTTGAAGATCTTCTTTTGCATCTTCTGCTCCCTCTACGTCTGAAAAACGAATGTGATGTTGGTCTGGATCTATAAAATTTATTTTGGATTGACCGAATCCCATAGCGCGTCCACCACCACCTTGAGTTTGTCGATAATACAAAAACCAAATTAAACCAACAGTTAAAAACGGAAGAGCTATTTGAAGAAGTGTATAAAAATTAAAAAACGAAACTTCTAACGGTAAAAAACGAAACCGAACTCCCTTATCTTTAAATAGTTCTAAAGGTAAATTCTGTAGCTGAACAATTTTAGGAAGAAAAACTTGAATTCGTTCACCCGTTCTGAATAAAGCCTCTAAGACTTCCCCTTGAAGTGCAACTTCCTGAACGCGCCCTTCTTGAACGCGATCAATAAAATCGGAATAATCGATAACACGAGGTGCGTTAGTCATTTTTTGTCGATACAAATTAAAGACCGAAAGAGCTAACAACCCCAAAATTATCCACAATATCATACTTTTTTTATTTTTTTTAAAATCCATTTAAAAAACGCACTTTTTAGGAAGTCTTCCACTGTGGGATTCTATCAAAGTATTGAATGCAAAGCAAGTTTTCATATTTTTATCTTTTTTTTAATTACAGGAACGTAACGAAAACACATGATTATAAAAAAAATCAGATCTATTCGTAAAATGTTCTCACCTTAACTTAAAGTATGTATATAGCAAATATAAATTAATCACTCATCTTACGCAGCAATAGTTGATTTCTGCTTGAAATAATCATATTTTTCGTCCGTAAGTTTTTTAAGGACAAAACATGAAACTGGATCTTCTTGATATGTATAGCGACTATTTGATAAGTCAAAATCACTATGCAACATCGACTGGTTT
>NZ_AWTR02000005.1 GCF_000469665.2 Holospora obtusa F1
AAATAAAAAAAGAAATTTTTAATTTATATAATAATTTACAAATAAATAAGAAAAAATGAATAAGAAAGATACTTAAAGACTGGCAACGACCTACTTTTTCACATCTTAAGATGAAATATCATCAGCGCTAGGCGTCTTAACGGTCGAGTTCGAAATGGGATCGCGTGTTTTCCACCTGCTCAAGTCACCAGTCCATAAATACCCATGGGTAACAATTCTTCAACTTTTATCTTCATCTTCAAAACCTAACTTGAATGTAAATCAAGCCAATGGGACGATTAGTACTGATTAGCTAAAAAGGTTACCCTTCGTACACACTCAGCCTATCAACGTGGTAGTCTACCACAGTCCTCATAGAGAAAATTAGTTTTGAGGTTAGTTTCCCGCTTAGATGCTTTCAGCGGTTATCTAGTCCGTACATAGCTACCCAGCACTGCTTTTGGCAAAACAACTGGTACACCAGAGGTACGTCCATCCCGGTCCTCTCGTACTAGGGAAAGATCCTCTCAATTTTCTAACACCCACGGCAGATAGGGACCGAACTGTCTCACGACGTTCTGAACCCAGCTCACGTACCGCTTTAATTGGCGAACAGCCAAACCCTTGGGACCTTCTCCAGCCCCAGGATGCGATGAGCCGACATCGAGGTGCCAAACCCCCCCGTCGATAAGAACTCTTGGGAGGGATAAGCCTGTTATCCCCGGCGTACCTTTTATCCGTTGATCGATGACCCTTCCATGAGGGATCACCGGGTCACTATGACCGACTTTCGTCTCTGTTCGACTTGTAAGTCTTACAGTCAGGCAAGCTTGTGCCATTGCACGCTACAGCTGATTTCTGTCCAGCCTGAGCTTACCATCGCGCGCCTCCGTTACAATTTAGGAGGCGACTGCCCCAGTCAAACTACCCACCATGCATGGTCCTGGCGCTGGTTATACAGCGCTCAGTTAGATACCAAATAGATTCAGGGTGGTATTTCAAGGTCGGCTCCACACCAGCTAGCGCCAATGCTTCAAAGCCTCCCACCTATCCTACACAGAATCTACCTTGTACCAATGCAAAGCTATAGTAAAGGTGCACGGGGTCTTTCCGTCTAACCGCGGGTACTCCGCATCTTCACGGAGAATTCAATTTCACTGAGTTGATGTTGGAGACAGTGGAGAAGTCGTTACGCCATTCATGCAGGTCGGAACTTACCCGACAAGGAATTTCGCTACCTTAGGACCGTTAGATTTACGGCCGCCGTTTACTGGGGCTTCAATTCGGTGCTTGCACACCTCCTCTTAACCTTCCAGCACCGGGCAGGCGTCAGACCCTATACATCGAATTTCTTCTTCGCAGAGCCCTGTGTTTTAGTTAAACAGTCGCTACTCCCTCTTATGTGTCACCTCAACAGGGTTTCCCCCATTAAGGTACTCCTTATCCCGAAGTTACGGAGTCAATTTGCCGAGTTCCTTCAACATCATTCTCTCAAGCGCCTTAGTATACTCTACTTGTCCACCAGTGTCGGTTTGGGGTACGGTCTATTGCTGGGATTATTTCCTGGAAAAAAATACGTAGCTAGCTCAATCCAATTAGAACTAACACCCTACTTCTTTCGTCATCTCCAGCTGGCTCAGGAATATTCACCTGATTCCCATCGACTACGACTTTCGTCCTCGCCTTAGGGGCCGGCTTACCCTGTGCGGATTACCCTTGCACAGGAACCCTTGGACTTTCGGCGGAAGTGTTTTTAACACTTCTTTACGTTACTCATGTCAGCATTCTCACTTCTGATATCTCCAAAAGACTTCACAATCTTTCTTCAACGACTTACAGAACGCTCCGCTACCGCTTTCCTTTCGAAAAGCCCACATCTTCGGTGCATCACTTTAGCCCCGTTACATTCTCGGCGCAGATCGACTTAATTAGACTAGTGAGCTATTACGCTTTCTTTAAAGGATGGCTGCTTCTAAGCCAACCTCCTAGCTGTCTTGGTCAATCCACCTCCTTACCCACTGAGTGATGACTTAGGGACCTTAGATGGTGGTTAGGGTTGTTTCCCTTTCGACGACGGACGTTATCGCCCGCCGTCTGTCTGCTGTACTTATGCTTTTTGGTATTCGGAGTTTGGTTGGGTTTAGTAAGAATCGCTTCCCCTTAGCCCATTCAGTGCTCTACCCCCAAAAAGAAACATACAACGCTCTACCTAAATAGATTTCGCGGAGAACCAGCTATTTCCAGGTTTGATTGGCCTTTCACCCCTAACCACAAATCATCCACAACTTTTGCAACAGCATATGGTTCGGCCCTCCAGCACGTATTACCGCACCTTCAGCCTGTTCATGGCTAGATCACCTGGTTTCGGGTCTTATTCGTGAAACTATACGCCCTATTAAGACTCGCTTTCGCTTCGCCTACATCTATCGACTTAAGCTCGCTTCACAAACAAACTCGCTGACCCATGATACAAGAGGTACGCCGTCACAGCCTATTCGCTGCTCCGACTGCATTGTAAGCATTCAGTTTCAGATACTATTTCACCTCCCTCATCGGGATACTTTTCACCTTTCCCTCACGGTACTTGTTCACTATCGGTCACTGAGGAGTACTTAGGCTTGGAGGATGGTCCCCCCATCTTCAAACAGGATTTCTCGTGTCCCGCCCTACTCTCGTCATTTCTAGTCGGCTACCTATACGGGGCTATCACCCTCTTTCGCTTTCTTTTCCAAAAAAATTCTAGTTCCAACTAAATCTGCTCTGGCCTGGTCCGATTTCGCTCGCCACTACTTTCGGAGTCTCGGTTGATTTCTTTTCCTCCAGCTACTTAGATGTTTCAGTTCGCTGGGTTCGCTTCTTAAGTCCTATGAATTCAGACTAAGATACCGCTTGTGCGGTAGGTTTCCCTATTCGGATATCCGCGGATCATTGGATATTGACTCCTCCCCGCAGCTTTTCGCAGTCTTTCACGTCCTTCATCGCCTCTCAATGCCAAGGCATCCACTAAATGCTCTTTAACGCTTGATTTACACTCATGTTAAATTTCTTAAATATTACTTACTTAACAATACAATTAAATAAATTAAATAATTGAATTTTTGTTACCCATTCTTATACACTTATCAAAGAAATCTTTAAAGAATCAAAAAAGTGGAGATGATCGGATTCGAACCGATGGCCTCATGCTTGCAAAGCACGCGCTCTACCAGCTGAGCTACACCCCCCCATACAGAAAAGTGGGCCAGGTAGGACTTGAACCTACGACCTCACGCTTATCAAGCGTGCGCTCTGACCAGCTGAGCTACTAGCCCCCATAACTTTTTGATCTCAGAGAGATAAACAGTCAACACGCGTTACCCCAGTTCCTATCGTTGCAGTACTATTCTTCCTGCCTCATAGAAAGGAGGTGATCCAGCCGCAGGTTCCCCTACGGCTACCTTGTTACGACTTAACCCCAGTCATCAACCCCACCATAGTCAGCTGCCTCCTTGCGGTTAGCTCACTGGTTTCAGGTAAGATCAACTCCCATGGCTTGACGGGCGGTGTGTACAAGGCCCGTGAACGTATTCACCGTGGCGTGCTGATCCACGATTACTAGCGATTCCAACTTCATGTTCTCGAGTTGCAGAGAACAATCCGAACTGAGATGACGTTTTAGGATTCGCTCAGGGTCTCCCCGTCGCTTCCCTTTGTCGTCACCATTGTAGCACGTGTGTAGCCCAGCCCATAAGGGCCATGAGGACCTGACGTCATCCTCTCCTTCCTCCGATTTATCACCGGCAGTCTCCTTATAGTCCTCAGCATGACCTGTTAGCAAATAAGGACAAGGGTTGCGCTCGTTGCGGGACTTAACCCAATATCTCACGACACGAGCTGACGACAGCCATGCAGCACCTGTGTGGAGTCCGGCCGAACCGAAAATCTTATCTCTAAGATCGTTGACTCCCATGTCAAGGGCTGGTAAGGTTCTTCGCGTGTTGACGAATTAAACCACATGCTCCACCGCTTGTGCGGGCCCCCGTCAATTCCTTTAAGTTTTAATCTTGCGATCGTAGTCCTCAGGCGGAGTGCTTAATGCGTTAGCTGCGACACCAACTTATAAAGCTGACGTCTAGCACTCATCGTTTAGGGCGTGGACTACCAGGGTATCTAATCCTGTTTGCTCCCCACGCTTTCGTGCCTCAGTGTCAGTTACGGACCAGAAAGCCGCTTTCGCCTCTGATGTTCCTCCTAATATCTACGAATTTCACCTCTACACTAGGAATTCCACTTTCCTCTACCGTACTCTAGTCTTCCAGTTTGAAACGCACTCCCCAGGTTAAGCCCGAGTATTTAACATCTCACTTAAAAAACCACCTACGCACCCTTTACGCCCAGTTATTCCGAACAACGCTAGCCCCCTCTGTATTACCGCGGCTGCTGGCACAGAGTTAGCCGGGGCTTTTTCTCTCGTTACCGTCATCATCTTCACGAGTAAAAGAATTTTACGACCCGAAGGCCTTCTTCATTCACGCGGCATTGCTGGATCAGGGTTTCCCCCATTGTCCAATATTCCTCACTGCTGCCTCCCGTAGGAGTCTGGGCCGTATCTCAATCCCAGTGTGGCTGATCATCCTCTCAGACCAGCTACAGATCGTAGGCTTGGTAGGCCTTTACCCCACCAACTACCTAATCTGACGCGGGCTCATCTTCTGGCGAAATTCTTTCCTTATTTCTAAGTATATGCGGTATTAGCCAAGGTTTCCCTCGGTTGTCCCCCTCCAAAAGGCAGATTCCCACGCGTTACTCACCCGTTTGCCACTGGAGACATTGCTGCCTCCCGTTTGACTTGCATGTGTTAAGCATGCCGCCAGCGTTCGTTCTGAGCCAGGATCAAACTCTCATGTTTTGCTTTTAAAACACCAAACCTTTCAGCTTGGTATCCTAGCTACTTATTTCTTATTCTAATTAACGGGATAAACGTGTTGACTGTTTATCTCTCTTTTTCTTTACTTCCTCAAAGATCTGTCCTTATCCTACCTCTATTCCTTACCCCTGTCAACACCCTTCT
>NZ_AWTR02000004.1 GCF_000469665.2 Holospora obtusa F1
TATCAAATAGTCGCTATACATATCAAGAAGATCCAGTTTCATTTTTTGTCCTTAAAAACTTACGGACGAAAAATATGATTATTTCAAGCAGAAATCAACTATTGCTGCGTAACATCAGTGATTAAGAAAAAAATGCTTCAGCCCTTAATCCAGATTTTGCACCCGAAAAGCACATAGAAACTATAAAAATCTATGTTATCTACTCCGGCACTGTTAAGAAATTGACAATCTTTCTAGTGAATACATACTGCGTTATGTGTTTACATGTCCGCGATGAAATCGTCAAAAACGACATGATGATCTAATACACATGTTAAACAATTTATTTCTGAAAATTCTTTGTGTTTTGCTCAAAAAAGCGCACTTGATATCTTTAAATGCTTTAAGAAAAAATACGTCGTATCGGAGAAAAATCAATACTGTTTTAGAATGCGCTGCTTTTCTCTCGTCCATTCTCGATTTTTGATTGTTTCACGCTTATCTGCTTTTTCTTTTCCAGTTGCAATGCCTAACTGAACTTTTATTCGACCAGATTGATTACTATAAACAGAAAGAGGAATAACTGTCATTCCTTTTTTTTGCATTTGCCCTTGCATTTTTTTAATTTGATTCGTATGTAGGAGTAATTTTTTCCAACGCAAAGGGTCATGACCAAAGTTTTTAGATTGCGAGCGCAAACTAATTAAAGCGTTGTACAAAAAAAGCTCTCTTTTTGACTCAACTACGAAAGATTCTGTAATGTTCATTTTTCCTTCGCGAATTGATTTCACCTCGCTCCCCTCCAACACAAGTCCCGCCTCTATGGTATCTAAAATATGGTAAGAAAATCGAGCTTTTCGATTTGAAGCTAAAATTTTGTTAAGAGTTTGACTCAAAATGACTAAGAACAACCTGAACTACGCTATGAAATTTTATCACAAAATAGAAAGAAGAGCAATACTAAACAGAAAAGAACTCAAAGAAAATTCGATTAAGTATCACAATGAATTTGAATTAGATTCAATACATTTGAAATCTAAAAAAACGATGTGAGTTACAAATTAGGATATAGAGGTTGAATGAGGTTTTTTTTAAAAAAATAAAAAATATCATCAAAAATTTTAATATTTTTTGCATTAGATCGTTTATTCATAAAAATAATTTTAAGAAAAAGGTACGCTCATATTTTTCAAAGGAAGCTGATCCCAACGACGCCCTAATATCCAAATAATTCCTCCAAAAAAACTATAAAAAAGTAAACTTTTAATCCAGTACTCTTGTAAAATTTTTGTTTGCTGCTTAATAGTTAAAATATGCACTTGTTCTTTAGAAAGCATAGGAGAATCGGAGTATTCGTTTTCTATAAGGGAATCTGCTCGACTTGATGCTTCTGTCCAGTAGGAAGGTGTTAAAACTTGATAGGACAGTATCACCGAATATCCCCAACATATCAATCCTGCTAACTTAAATATTGATGGAGTTGCAATACGAAAAAAAAGGAGCCTTCCTTGAAACTTGTACCCTTTTTTTCTTAAGTACTTTCGTAATAAATAAAAACCCAATAAAAAGAAGATCGGACTTAAAGAAAAAATGAGTGCAGCCACACGAAAATTGCGATAGACACGACTGCACAAAGAATCTTCAAGCTTTGTAAGAAAACTTTTTTTTTCTAATACGTACAATTTTGTTACTGTTTGATGTCCTTTTTGACTTTCCTGCAAAATACATTGCAATGCTTGTGCTCGAAAAAAATTTTTTTCCTCTAAAGCTTGTACATAATCATAGCTCAGTTGTTGTACTAAGGGAGCTTTTAATTGAGCGATGTCTTTCCAAATTCGAATTTGTGTGCTACCAGGGTAGGGAGCAAACGTTGATGTCCAAAATCCAAAAATACTTCCTACAGCCAAAAAACTCCCTAATGCAAACCAAAATCTCAAATAAAAACTAGAAGAAAAAATGAAAGAGGATCGAATTTCTAACAACGCTTTATTCAGTACGTAAGACTGAGAATGCATAACATGTACCATAACATCAATTTTGAAAAGACCGTAGCATAAAAAATTTAAACAAATTCTAATTTATTGATATGTTAACCTCATGTTCAGATCGCATTGAAAGGAGGTTAACCCATTAATCATAGATGAATACTGTCTTCTCAACAAAACATCATAAGGCTTATTGCGTGTTTATTCTTTGAAAAATTTTTCTTTTTTTCCTTAACACGTTCATGCTTATGTTCATCATTAGACTTTTTTCGAAACTACAATATATGTGTATACTGAAGCTAGGTCAATAAAAATATGATGGTTTTATAATTGAAATACGAACAAGTTAAGATTTTATCAGATGAGCAATTCAAAAGATTAACAAAAGTTAAGCGTAGTATAGTAAAAATAGTTGAATTGCAATGCAAAATATGGTATATTTTGTCTGAAAAGATAGATAATGCAAACGAGTCCATATAGTATAGGATTTAAGAGAAAAGGTTATAAATTTTATCAAAGCAAGTAACAGTCAAAAAGAAGTATCGAGAGTTTTTGGAATAAATAAAATGACAATCAATAGATGCAGAAAAAGCAGCTGAATTATGATAAAATAAAAAAGCATTCATTGATTGATGTACCCCCTGACAGAACTCAATTTGCTACCTAATCCATCATTTCATATTTGCCCAAAATTTCTCGATTGGATTTAAATCAGGTGAATAAGGTGGTAAAAAACAATATTACAACTGACAGATTCAAGTAATTCTATGGTTCTTTAAAATTTATGAAATGAAGCATTATCCATGATCACAATCCATGATCGCAACTTATCCAGGTTTTAATTCTTTTATCAAAAACTGGCTCTATCCTAGCTTCAAATTAAAAACCATCGGGGCAATCGCTTTATTATTTACTAAGTTTGCTACAATATGAGTTCTTTCGTAATATTTGCAGATCTTTTTATCAACAAATTTTTCACTTTTTTTGTCTTACTCTCTATTTTTGCAAATGATGAGCTCCATCCCGCTTTCATCAATGTATACAAGATTTTCAGCTGATATATATTTTTTGGCTTCTTGGTATGTATTTCGTTTTTTTTACTTGCTTTCCACATAAGCGAAGATTTTTTTATAACTAAAGCCTAAGCGTTTTAACCAATAACGTGCTCCATTGGCATTCATACCAAATTCACGAGCAATATTTTTTGATCTAGCATCTAGATGATTAGTTACATATTGAATAAAAGACTCTTTTTCTATAGTGGAATTTTCACCCAAACGTATCTTTGGGCGAAAAAATACTTGGCTTTTATAGTTATCTGCTTTAATCAAATTGATAACCTTTTCTCTTAAGTTTATACGATATGGATGCGTTGATATTGTCTGTTTTTTTAGACAAAATATATCATATTTCGCATTGTAATTTAACTGCTTTTGATATATTAAGATATTCAAAAGTATGTCACAGAGATATAGAAATAAACGTAAACGCTTTTGCGTCAAATTTAATATTATCAGTGGAATCGTGAATCTCAAAACGGCTTCTGATTTACGTAAAGCGTGACGAAAAAGCTTAGATTCAAAGTCAATTTCAAAAGTAATAATAATACTTACGCAGACGGGCTAATGATTTTTCGTCAAAATTGCTCTTAATATGAGGTGTTTCTTAGATGATTTCTGATTTATTTGTGATAATTACAAAACAGATTTCTTTTTTATATACAGATTTTTAGTGAGATCCCAGTGACTTTTATTCAAAATACATCTTTCTGTGTTGAGATCTTGTAGAAATTTTAATGTAACACCTCCGATACTTGATCAGACACTTAAAATTCTGATGCGTCTTTAATGAGTTTTATGGCCTGATGCATGGTCAAGGTCCATTGATTTCCGTCAAAGAGAGACCTTAATATGATCTGTTGCTTAAAAATTTCTGATTCATTTGCTATAATTACAAAACGAATTCCCTTTTTATGTGCGTATTTTAACTGAGATCCCAATGATTTTTGCTCTAAATATATCTCTGTATTTATACCTTGTGTACGTAAAGTTTTAGAAATTTCAATGTAATACGATATAAATTTATAATTTTGCACGGTGATCAACACTATGGCGGGGGTTTCTTGGTTGGCACAAATCATGCCTGATTGAATCAATTTTGGAATTAACCTTGATATCCCAATTGAAAAACCAACTCCTGGTAACGTTTTGTTACTAAAACTTCCCGCAAGATCTGCGTATCTTCCTCCTCCACACACACTTCCTAATTCAGGAAAATCTAACAATTTCGTTTCAGCTATGGTTCCTGTATAATAATTTAATCCTCGCGCTAATGTAGGATGAATGCGTATATAGGAATCTTTTACTCCAAAATTTTGTAATAATTTCAGGACTTCTTTTAATTCACATACGCCTTTAAGAAAATCTGTATTTGAACAAATACCTAGTAAATATTGAAATAATTCTTCGTTTGTTAATGAATTTTTGATTAAACAAGTGAGTACGTCTATATTGTTTTGATTCATTCCGTGACCTTTTAGCTCACCTACCAAAGCATCTTGTGATATTTTTTCTGCTTTATCTAACGTGCGCATAACGCACGGTATTAATGATTCTTGTATATCAAATGATTTGATAAGTCCTGTTAAAAGCAAATAATGATTTGTGTAGATAACAAAATTTTTTATCCCAATTGTTTTGAAAACGTGATAAATGATAGACAACGTTTCAGCGTCATACGCAAGTGATAATTCTCCATCTCCAATAACATCAATATCACACTGATAAAATTGCCGATATCTACCAGATTGTGCCCTTTCCCCGCGCCAGACGGGAGCGATGTGATATCTGCGATACGGAAAAGTTAGCTGTCCATAGTGTTGCGCTACGTATCTGGCAAGAGGTACCGTTAAATCAAAACGCAGTGCAAGATCTTTTTTTTTACATCCGTGAGCATGTGCTAACCGATGTATCGCATAGATTTCATTGTCGTTTCCTTTAGAAATTAAAGTAGAAACTCTTTCAACAGCGGGTGTGTCTAAGGGGATGAACCCATAAAGCTCAAATTGTGTCTTAATGAGTTCGAGTACCTTATTAAAAGCCAGCTGGTCTCGAGGCAAAAATTCTGGAAATCCAGATATATTTGTCAACATCGTCATCTTTTTATACCCCCTTAAAGTTCAGCAGATAGCTTTGCTGCTGTCATATTAGTTTTTTCTTGTTTGTCGTAACTTTTTATTAAGGATCCATTCTTTAATACCCATAATTGATCTCCATATTTAATTGCATGAAACATATTGTGAGTAATCATAACGCACGTCAGTTTTTGTTTTTTCACGATCAAATGAGTTTGTTCCATAATAAAATCAGTACTTATAGGGTCTAATGCAGCAGTAATTTCATCTAACAAAAGAATGTCTGATTTCTGTAGCATTGCCATGATAATACTTAATGCTTGCCGTTGTCCTCCAGATAAATCTTTGACTAAGTCTTGCAATCTATGTTCTAAACCTATATTTAAAATTTTTAATTTTTCTTTAAATATTTCAATTCGGTATTCGTTTGAAAAGCAAGTCAAGCCTCTTGTTTGTCCTCGTTTAAAAGCAAAAGCCATATTTTCTAGAAGTGTCATATTTTCCATCGTTCCAAGCTTAGGGTCTTGCATGACTTTTGATACAAGCTGAGTCCTGTAGCGTTGTGAAGTATGTGTGACATTTTCTTTATTGATCATTACTTTTCCTGAATCGATCTGAACAAATCCGGAAATTACATTCAAAAGAGTGGATTTTCCTGCTCCATTTTCGCCAATAATTACAACAAATTCTCCTTTTTTAACATTTAAATTTAACTTATTCAATATTTTTTTTTCAAGTTTTCCATTTTTTCCTAAAATTACATCCACATTTTCAAGAGTTAGCATAGCTTTCTCCTGGAAATAGCCATCATTGCGATAATTATTAATCCTGTGATCAAGTTTAAATCACTTGTACTAATTCCTAGTATATCGCTGTGAAGAGCAAAACTTATGAGTAATCGGTACACAATAGAACCTACTAAACAACTCATAACTTTGATCAAAGTTGAGCGATAAGGAAAAATTTTCTCACCTATCATGACAGAAGCTAAGCTGACAATCACTGTTCCTACGCCGTTACCGATATCCGAAAATTCTTGATGTTGGCAAAATAGTGCTCCAGATAAAGCAATAAAAGCATTACTTAATGCAAGACATATTGTGCTGATCAAAGAAACGTTAACACCGCTATTTTGTGCAAGACGCGTGTTTTGTCCAATGCTGATTAAGCTTAATCCAAAATCCGTCATTAATATATAGCTCACAATTCCAAAAGATATCAAAGAAACGATAAACAATTGAAGAAGGGGGGTGTCGGAAAATATTGTTTTGTGGTTCATAATGCTCATATTGGGAATTCCGCCCATAACACGCAAATTCACAGAATAAAGCATAAACCCTACCAAAATACCGGAAAGTAAATTTTGAATTTTAAGTTTTGTGCACAAGATCCCTGTTGCTGTGCCTGCAACACTTCCAGCGAGCATCGCAAAAATGAGCGATACAAACGGATTGTATCCATTGTTAATGAACGTGCTACATACCGCAGATCCCAGAACAAAACTTCCATCACAGGTTAAATCAGGAAAATCAATAACTCGAAACGTAAGATAAATTCCTATTGCAGCAATACCATAGATTAAGCCTAATTCAAAGCTCATAAAAAGTTCATTACAGGTCATGATGAACGTCCCAAAATTTTTTCTGCTTTATCTTTAAGCGTCTCGTTTATTTGAATTTCAAGATTTTTTGCTGCGTTTTCGTTCAAATATAACTCCGTTTCTGTTGGAAATTCTACTGCGGTACTTCCAATATCTTGTCCTTTAAGTATACGTGAAATCATGTGCGCCGTTTGTAGGCCAATTTTATATTGATTTGGGCCAAGCGCAGCTAATGCCCCTAGCTTTACAGCATCCGTATCACTGACGTAAACGGGAACTTTAACTTTTGTAGCTGTATTAATAATAATCTGTAGAGCAGAAAGCGCAGTATTATCATTACCGATGAATACTGCATCAACTTTTGAAACTAAGTTAGTCATAGCTTGTGCGACTTCTGATGTTTTGTTGGCGGCTTGCACTATTAATGTTATGTCAAATTTAGGGCACAATTCTTTTAGCTTTGTGATCATACTTAAAGAGTTCGACTCACTTGGATTGTATAAAAAACCTAGTCGCTTTAAATTAGGTTGAATATTTTTAAATAACTGAATTTGCGGAGAAAGTTTAACAAAGTTAGAAACTCCAGAAACATTATTTTTTGGAGTTTTTAAATTTTTCACAAGTTCAGATTGTAAAGGATCCGTAATTGAGCTAAATATTAACTTAATATTATTTTTTTTCGTATATTTAACAAAACTTTGAGCAGATACAGTTCCAATTCCTACAACAATATCGGGAGCTTGATTTACAAATTTTGCAGCAATTTGTGATGCTAGTGCTGGATTTGCTTGAGCTGACTCTATGCGTAAATCTAAATTATCCTCAGGAGTGTATCCATTGTGTTTCAATCCATCTACAATTCCTTTTACAGTCTCATTTAAGGCTGGGTGTTCAACAAACTGCTGAATGTACACCTTCTTTTTAACATTTTTTCCAAAGGAAACTGGAAGTGCGGAGTATAGTCCAGCAGTCAGGAGTAAAAAAATTTTTTTCATAGGGGTTCCTTCTTTTTTTCATTTATTTTTTTTAGTAGCAATGTGTATCCTTGATAAGGCTCGTTTTTTAAAAATCTTGCAACTCTTCCTATGGTTGTTAAGCTTGCCCCCAATTTTGTATGAATCTCTCGATAAGACAATCCCTCATTTAAAGCTTTGCATATTTGCCAGCGCTCAGACAAAGCAAAAAGCTCACAAGGAGAGCATAAATCTTTTAAAAAATTAAAAACTTCATCTTCTTTTTCTAATAACAAAAATGCTCTGCACAAATCTTTAATTTCTTCATGTTGATGCTCTACGATATTCATGACCCAAGTGTAGTGCTTAGTTACTATACTACTATGCTATCATGAAAGATTCTGAAAATCAAATGAAAAAAGGAGCAGTAAAACAAATTATTATTTAGAAATTTATTTTTATAAATATCCTATAGTAAATTAAGTTTAAAACATTTTTTCCATGAGGCCCCTGATTGTTTCAAAAAGTTTAGTTAAAAAATTTATTCGACAGGCACTAGAATTTAGACAAAATCACAGTATATACTATAGCCTTGGAAATATTTAAGATCCAAAGGGGTCAACAATGAATCTAACTTTTTCTTTAATTAAACCAAGTGCAATGGATCGTTGTGAAGAAATTTTGATGGCTATCAAAGCAGGAGGATTTTCTGTTCTGTCTATGAAAACTCAACAGCTGACTTTATCTCAAGTCAAAAAGTTTTATGAAGAACATGCTGAAAAATCTTTTTTTACTTCAATGTGTGAGCGTCTTGCGTTAGGTCCAGTTTTATTGATGGCGCTTTATGAACCTAACGGAACGGATACTCCTCTTAAGTTTAGAAAGTTATTAGGAGCAACAGATCCCAAACAAGCTCTTGAAGGTACGCTTCGAAAACAGTTTGGAGTAGATCTTGACGCGAATGCCGTGCACGGATCTGACTCTGAAATAAGTGCTATTCGGGAGCTGAGTTTCTTTTTTTGCGGAATGGAAACGGGATTGGAACTTAATGGCAGCTCATCAAGGTCTTTGTAAAAATAAGCCTTTGTTGTGTAGTGTTTGAGGATTCTGGAATTTGGTAAATCTGTGTTCAATGTTATGCTCCTTGCACATCACATCAAAGGGGTATGTTTGTTTTTTGGCCTCAGGTGTAGTGCAAACAGTTCATAGGTAAATTGAGCCCCATTGTCTGTGAGAATTTTCGTTATTTTAAAAGGACAATGGGCGATCAGATTTTTCAAAAATGCACTTGACTCGTTAACCGACGCCTTTGAATGGAGCTCGACATAAACGTATTTTGTTGCCCGATCAATGGCCTACAAAAAGGTAGCTTTTCCCTTGATTTGTGAGAACTTTTGTACTGTAAAATATGAACAAATCCAAAGGGATATTCTTTAAATTTCTTTTTTTCAAGGGCTGACTCTTTTTTTTGGGTAAGATATTTAGTCTTTTGAGGCATCGATGTAGATTAGAGCCCATGAAATTGGGAATCTTCTCCTTCAAAGCACTATAAACATCATCAAGCGGAAGCTTAGAAACGCTCCTGAATTCACACACAATCTATTACTTCTGTTGCAAATAAAACGCTTTGGTTGCTCAGGTCCAGAGCGTTTATCTTGAACACAACCGGATTTTTTACTTCAAAACTGAAGGGCCAGACGCTTTGCTATTTTTGCAGCGCTCTGTACAGAGTTTTGTATTTCTTTTCGGACTCGAAGCGTCATCTTGGCATTTTCATGCAGTATACTTTCCATACATTATACTCCTTTAGTTCCTTATAGGTTATACCATAAGAATGTGAAACTAGCCATTTAATGATTATTGTCATACAAAAATATTTGAAGCTTGAGTAAAAGAGGTATTGATTAAAGAATTAGAACCTGGGTAAATTGTAATAATGGATAATGCTGCATTTCATAGATCGCAAAGAGCTAAATTAACCAATTTGATAAACTTTATCAGGCTATTGCCGCATTCTTTTAAATCCCATTTTCATGCTAAATTATTATAAAAACCCTACACACCTTAACCAATACCATGCACCACTGGCACTTATTCCAAATTCACGAGCAATATCTTCTGATCTGCATCTGGAATTGAATAAAAGACTCTTTTTTTATAGTTAGCTTTTTCTCCAAACGTATCTTTGGGCAGAAATGTTCTTTGCTTTTATAACGTAAATGCCATCTGTTCATTGTCATTTTATTTATTTTAAAAACTATCGATGCTTCTTTTTGATTGTTACCTGCTTTGATAAAATTTATGACCTTTTCTCTTAAATATAACTCTCATCTACCTTTTTAGACAAATGTATAGCATATTTGAATTAAAATTCAACTGTTTTTACTATATAATCATCAACGTAAACTTAAATTATTGAAATATCAAACTCTTTTTAATATTATTCTTAAAGAGTTTGAGCTAAAACCGTCAAACTTTAATCACAATCCAAACCATATGTTGTGGTGACTGAACATTCGGCTTTTAGCGCATTCTTGCTATGATGAAAAGTGTTTTATCGTGCTTTGGCTTAGAACAGGATAACGGATAGAGGATAAACTTGATTCACTTAACATGTTCATCGCATACTTTTTCATCTAACGCAGAAGAAAATAATACTTTGAGCGACGGGTAGAAATAAAAAATAGCTGTCAAAATATCCTAAGAAAGATTGTTTAAATAAAATTTCTGGAGAAACTTATTCTAAAAAAAACTAAGGCTACAAGCCTAGAATCGCAAATTTTTTACAAAATTATTTATAAAAAAACAAAAAACTTAATCTAATCCCTGGTTCAGCGTAATTTTGCTCGTATACATTATTAATCTATGATAAAACAACATGCAAAAAATCTTCCAGGAGTGAAGGGACTCGAACCCCTAACCGCCGGTTTTGGAGACCGGAACTCTACCAATTAAGCTACACTCCTTCAATGCTTAAAATGGTAGCAAATTTTTTTATTTTTTGCAAGACTTTATGAGGCTTTCTGCGTAAGTTTCTGTTTATTCTTAAAAAAAATTCATTTTTACTTTTTCAAATCCACTTTTTCGAATTCATTTCTTCAAATCCATTTTTTACGTTTATAATTTCTGAGCTGATAGAAGGAGGGCAGGGGACAGTGAGTGCATCTATTGTGATCAATTTGTTCAATATTTTGATGTCATCTCATAAAGTAATTTAAAGTGAAGTTTAAACGGTGCTCACTTAATCAAAGGTAGAGGTTCTCTGCTACATAATTTTAGATTTTTTTTCTAAAGATGACACTAGACCTCTTTCGAAACTCATTTATACTGGGACCTGCCCTCACTTAAGTTGACTTTTTTCGATATTTTTTGAGAATTCAAAGGAAATGTGTATTAAATAAGACGTTATGCGTTAAGAGATGATCAGTAAGATCGGATAAAGGAGAGTTTACCTGAAAAATCAAGGGCGTGACAGCCAAGGACAATCTTCTGTTTTTTGATGCTCTTTTTTACTTTTACTGTGGAGGCATTCTTTGGCGTGATCTGACAAAAGAGGTTTTGTGATTTTAAAACCATCCACATCTGCTTTACCCTTTGGAGCCAAAAGAGCGTATAAAAAAAATCTTTGAAATTTCTGTCGCAGAATGAGGATCATGAGTGCGCGATGATCGATGCAACGATTGTGCTGCCTCATCAACGCAGCGCAAACTCTAAAAAAAGCATAATCAAGTCTATTAGATGCTCTGCTGGGGGCACAAAAATTCATGCACCGTGTGATGCCCATGGAAATTCGATTGCTTTTCATCTTACACAAGGTCAGGACCATGATTTGAAAAGGGGGGAGGGATGCGTTGATGGATCGCCTTGTGAAGGCTGATGCGGTGATTTTCGATAAAGCATACGATTTCGATGAAAGAGTGCGGAGAAAACTTAAAAAAAAAGGGCGTGGGGTCGTGATTCCACCTAAAAAACTATTTTGAGTCATCAAATTATGATAAATATCTTTATAAATCCCGTCACTTAATCAAGAATTTTTTTGCTAAACTCACGGCAGTACAGCGCCATTGCCAAGGCTATGATACAACGTCCTCAAACCTTTTTTCTATACGCTCTTTTGGCTCCAAAGGGTAAAACGGGTGTGGATGGCTTTAATCACAAAACCTTTTTTGGCAGATCACGCCAAGGAATTTCACTACGGTAACGGTATAAAATAGCTTCAAAAAACAAAAGATTGTCCTTGTCTGTCACGCCCTTGATTTTTCAGGTAAACTCTCCTTTATCCCATCCCACTGATCATCTTTCAACGCATAACGTTTTATTTAACACACATTTCCTTTGAGTTTTCAAAAAATATCGAAAAAAGTCAACTTAAGTGAGGATAGGCCCCAGTATAAATGAGTTTCGAAAGAGGTCTACTGATTTTCTTAAACTTAAACTTAATTTACTGTATGTGTTTATTTTGATTCCAGAGTATAGCAAAGCGTCGTGATATCGTGACTTTTTTAAAAAATTTCTTTGATTTTCCAAGCAATATGCACATTACTCTAATACGTTTGCATTCGGTTTAATGAATGAAATCTTGTTTACGACTGGGGGACTTATGTTACTGATCAAAGAATAGTGCATTGCAAATGCTTCTTGTGGATCAATGCGGATAAACGGAGAAAATGTACTGACGAGCTGATGTTACGCAGCAATAGTTGATTTCTGCTTGAAATCATCATATTTTTCGTCTGTAAGTTTTTAAGGACAAAAAATGAAACTGGATCTTCTTGATATTTATAGCGACTATT
>NZ_AWTR02000003.1 GCF_000469665.2 Holospora obtusa F1
TGACTTATCAAATAGTCGCTATACATATCAAGAAGATCCAGTTTCATGTTTTGTCCTTAAAAACTTACGGACGAAAAATATGATTATTTCAAGCAGAAATCAACTATTGCTGCGTAACATCAGGTCTTTAGAAAATTTTTTAATGCACAAATTTCAGCTTAATTTGCTATAAAAATGCACGCTGAAATCAGCACTGCATATGAGCATCAAGCCAACATACATAGCCAAGCCTAGTTGTCTGTTGTAATCAATAATTTATTTTAATAATTCGTTAACAAAATTTTTGGAGTTGATTTTAAAAAAAAATTATGGCATTTTCTAAATTAATGGTTTGTATTGATATATCGTTTTTGAATCATTTTTTGTCTTTTTCTCAAGAAAAATTTGCTTGTTTGGACGAAACTAAGCTAAATATTTTTCCAGCCTCAAAAGCAGAACATCTAAAAGCCTTAGAAAAGCTTGGAGTTCCTGTTCCTTTCTTTTTTGTTGTTCCTTATGCACAACTTTTGTTTTTTAAAGATTTACAGGAAGGATTATTAAAATTACAATCAGAATCTGGAAAGGTATGGAACGACAAAAACTCGGGAGAACACGGATTATTTGTTTCTGTACGTTCCAGCTTTTCTGTTTCTAT
Source organism: Holospora obtusa F1 (assembly GCF_000469665.2). GTDB lineage: Bacteria > Pseudomonadota > Alphaproteobacteria > Holosporales > Holosporaceae > Holospora > Holospora obtusa. Next base: position 635 of record NZ_AWTR02000003.1, read on the forward strand.
GCCTGGAATGCTGGATTCTTTGCTTAATGTGGGACTAACTTTTGGTCACGCGCTTGAAGGGAATCAAGAATACTTGTGGCGTAATTACATCAAATTAATGTGTAATTACGGAGAACTTGTAGAAAAAATCGATAAAAATAGGTTTCCGAAAATTTCAGAACATGCAACACAGCAAGAAGCATTAAAATTTGAAAAAATATTTGAACAATACGCTGGACACCCCTTTCCTCAAGATTCTAACGAACAATTGATCAAAGCTTTTCTTATGGTCAAAAACAGTTGGGAGAATCCTAGGGCTAAAATTTACCGATTTCATGAAAATATTGTGTATAGCTCCGGGGTGGATGTTATTGTTCAAATGATGGTTTTTGGAAATTTGGATCGTTTAAGCGGAACAGGGATTGTGTTTACTCGAAATCCGTCCACAGGGAAAAAAGAACTTTTTGGAGAATACTCTATTCAGGCACAAGGAGAGGACCTTGTATCAGGAGTTACAACTCCTGGCCCCATTGCCTTGTTAGAAAATGAACTTCCTCATGCGTATCAAACTCTAAAAGATCTTTCTGAAAAAATAGAAGATTTCTTTATGGATATGCAGGATATTGAATTTACAATAGAAAAGGAAAAATTATGGATTTTACAAACACGTCCTGGAAAGCGCACAAAAATAGCAGAGCTTAATATTCTTCTTCAGTACGTAGAAGAGGGACGGTTAAACATGAAAGAAGCTTTTCAACGTCTTTCTCTGAAAGGGTTAGAGCAATTGCATCATCCTTATTTAGAAAGTTTAGAAGGGCTAGAGATTTTAGGAAAAGGATTGGGCGTTTCACCAGGCGCGGTTTCAGGAGTGCTTGCAACGTGCAAAGAAACTGTAGATTTTTTTGTAAAAGAAGGAAAAAATGTAATTTTTGCAGCGCAAGAAACTCATTGTGATGATATTGCTTCTATTTTGAAAGCTTCAGGCGTTATTACATCTACCGGTGGCATGACGTGTCACGGAGCGGTCGTTACGAGAGGATTAGGTAAACCTTGTGTAACGTCTGTGCAGGGACTTCAAGTATGCCAGCATTCAGTAATTTTTTCTAATCGCACATTTTTGGAAGGGGATTTTATCACTATCGACGGAACAACAGGAGAAATTTGGAAAGGGATAGGTATATTAACAACACCTACAGAATGTCCAAATTTAAAAAAATTTTTAGATTTTGCCCAACATCATAACGCAATAAAAATTTACGTTAATGCAGACACCTCTCAAGATTGGCAATCTGCCGCTCCTTTTTTGCCTCACGGCATTGGGTTATGTCGAAGTGAGCATATGTTTTTTCAAGACACACACTTGCCCTGGTTTCAGGCATGGATATTGGGAATTCAAAAAGAGAAAAGCAGCGTAATTATAAGAGATTTACAAGAAGAAGATTACAAAAATTTGTTTAGGTTATTGAGAGGAAAACGATTGACAGTTCGCTTACTAGACCCTCCACTTCATGAATTTTTACCTTCTTCTCTTGAGGCTGAGAAAATTTTGGCACAAAAATTAGAAATTTCTGTTGATGTGATCAAACAAATAGCTAGTGAGTTAAGAGAAAAAAATCCGATGCTAGGAAAACGAGGAGCGCGACTTGGGTTGACGCGCCCAGAAATTTACGATTTGCAGATCCATGCATTATTTAAGGCGTCAGAGCACGTTTACAAAGAGGGAATTTCTGTAAATTTAGGAATTATGATTCCTTTTGTGATGACTCCCGAAGAATTTGTTTTTATTAAAAATCGTATTTTTCAGTCCTCGCTTCAATATAATCTTTCAGGAATAGATTGGAACGTAGGAGTGATGATTGAAGTTCCTAGCGCTGCAATACAAGCATCTTTTTTTGCGCAAGAAGCAGATTTTATATGTTTTGGTACAAATGATTTAACTCAGATGACGTTAGGGATCTCTAGAGATGATACTGCAGGAGTCATTAAACACTATCAATCAGTGGGGATTTTTTCTCAAGATCCGTTTCAAAGCATTCATCAATCTTCTGTGGGAAAAATAATCTCGTTTGCTTGTGAAAGTATTTTTAAAGTGAATCCAAATTTTCCTTTGTCTGTTTGTGGAGAACATGGAGGAGATCCTGAAAGTATTAAATTTTTTTACTCTTTAGGAATAAGGGAAATATCTTGTTCTGCTTATCGCATTACGCAAGCAAAGCTTTCTGGAGCAAAAGTAACTCTAGGTCATTCATTTTTTTAAATAATTTATTAAATCTTTAATAGATCTATTTAGAACCTATCGTCATCTTAACTCTGTATCGTAAATCGCTAAAATGTAAATCTAAGACTAAATTTTATGCGATTATTTCTATACTCAGTTAAGTTGAAGATTCTGGGGTGATGCGTTGAAAGTTGTCATTGACGCGATCCACCTATTCATGGGAATTTTTTTCAGGTGTGGTTAAAAAAATGCATTATACTTTCACGAAACTTTTTGGCAGAGCCGAAAAATCGATTATTTCTCACATGTGGGTTCATGATCGTCCAACATCGTTCGACGGGGATCAGATTTTGGATATATAGTAATTTAGCTTGAAAACGGGGCAAGAAGGTGCTATTTTAAGAGAAAATGATAAAGAAACACTACAGCTTAGATCTAAGGGAGAGAGTAATAAAATATATTAAGCTTGGTAACACTCAAAACACGACATTTAAGATACTTAAAGTTAGTAAAAATAGCGTAAGTGGCTTGCGGATCAGGTACCAAGAAGCAGAGTCCATAAAAGCTAAACCATGCTTAGGCAGAAAGGGCAAAATAAACCCAGAGAAGCTAAGGGTTTATGTCGAAGGCCAATGAAGATAAAAAATGAGCAGAAGATAGCAAAACTATTTAATGCTAGTATTTCTGTGTATCAGTGCTTAAAGAAGCTAGGCTTTAGCTATAAAAAAATGATAAAGCGGTATTGAGATGACCATTTGTGCAAGACAGAAGGATGGGGCAGAAAGGGGAAAAAGCTTGCTGCCAAAAAAAGCGGTAACTATTATCAGCGGAAAAATATGGTATTTAATGGTTCTTGTTATACAAAATTATTTGAAGCTTGGGTAAAAAAGTTATAGAATCAGAACCTGGGCAAATTGGATAATACTGCATCTCATAGCTCACAAAGAACAAAAGAGTTGATCGAATCGATAAATTGTCAACTCATCTTTTGATCGCCATACTCACCCGATTTGAATTCAATCGAGAAATTTTTGGCTCGTATAAAAAGAGGGGTTAAGAACCAAATTAACCAGTTTGATAAATTTTACGAAGCTATTGCCGCATTCTTTCAAATCCCATTTTTATGCTAAATTACTATACATTGATGAAATCGGGATAAAGTTAACCATTTGCACAGATAGAGGATGGGGAAAAAAAGTAAAAAACTTGTTGGTAAAAAGAGCGGTAAATATTACGAAAGAACTCATATTGTAGCGGGTTTAGTAAATAATAAAACGATTGCTTCGATGGTTTTAACAGTTCTTGTAACACATAATTATTCGAAGCTTGGGTAGAGCAGTTTTTGATAAAAAAATTAAAAACCGGACAGATTGTAATCACGGATAATACTTCATTTCACAACTCTCAAAGAACCAAAGAATTAATTGAATTTTCCGATTGTAGGGCTTTTTTTACCATCTTATTCATCTGATTTAAATTCAATCGAGAAATTTTTGGCACATATGAAGCGATGGATTAGGCAGCAAATTGAGCTTTGCCAGTGCTTATATCCGTCCATTAATGCTTTTTTTACTTTATCACAATTCAACTGCTTTTATTATAATAAAATTATGAGAGTTTTGATGTTTAAATAGTTTTATGTTAACATACGACTATAGTGTCGTATTAAGGTCATCAGCAATACATTGCAAGAAGTGTAATTCCGAAAACTGCATAAGGAACGGTATAGTACGCAAGGTTCAGGGCTATAAGTGTAAGGAATGAGGTTAT
>NZ_AWTR02000002.1 GCF_000469665.2 Holospora obtusa F1
GCTAATTTCGCCTTGAAACATATTGGCTAAACCAGTCGATGTTGCATAGTGATTTTGACTTATCAAATAGTTGCTATAAATATCAAGAAGATCCAGTTTCATTTTTTGTCCTTAAAAACTTACAGACGAAAAATATGATTATTTCAAGCAGAAATCAACTATTGCTGCGTAACATCAGTTATGGTGTAACTTGTAAGGAACTAAACACAAGGTGCTATCGATTTACGATTAACATGCCCAGCTATAATATTTGTCCGCTGATAATAGTTATCGCTTTTTTTGGCAGCACGCTTTTTCCCTTTTCTGCCCTATCCTGCGTTCTGCACAAATGGTCATCTCAATACCGCTTTCATCAATACTATATATAAAACTTTCTGACGGTTTATATCGCTTTCATTGTTTTTGGCTTGCTTGCAAGCAAGTAAAAGCTTTTTTTTATAGTTAAATCCTAGCTTCTTTTAATCGTTGATACACAAAAATACTAGCATTAAATAGTTTTGCTATCTTTGCTATTTTTTTATCTTCATTGGCTTTCGACATAAATCTTTAGCTTTTCTAGGTCTATTTTGCCTTTTCTGCCTAAGCATGGTGTAGCTTTTGGCCTCTGTTTTCTTGGTACCCGATCCACCACCTACTTACGCTACTTCTTGGATGTCGTGTTTTGATTGTTATCACGCTTAATATATTTTATTACTTTTTCCTTTAAATCTAAGCTGTAGTGTTTCTTTGTCATTTTCTCTTAAAAAAGCATCTCCTTATCCCATTTTCAAGCTAAATTACTATATATCAAGTTACAAAAACACTTTATGGATCTGGAGAGCTGTTGACGGGGTATCTCTTATCGACTGAAAGCTTGATGATCGCAGCGATGAACGTAAACACAGATTAAGGAATGCGAAGAAAAAGAACAATTTTTGAAGAATAAACGTTAATTTGCACAGAAAAGCCTATGAACAATTCTTGATTTTTCTAAAGCCCGCCTATGACTCATACCGATGCACAAAAACGGTTGATTAAAAAAAATTTATACGATCACAAATCTTTCTTTTTATAACGTTTGCGGTACGAAATTTTTTTACTGCGCTTATGTTTTGGAAGACCGGGGCGATGTGTCTTTTTAGGTGTCTGTAAAAAAGATTTTAACTGATCGAGCGTAGACGGACTATCCCATTCTTTGGCGCCAACACCTTTCCAAAGTACTTTTCTCGTGGGACTAAACAAGAAAAAAGCTGGAACACTATCAATATGGTGATAGTCCAAAAAATTTTGATTATCCCTAGGCTTTTTTCCTTGATTTAAATAAAATAAAGGTAACTCAGAACTTATTTCATTTGGACCATCTATTGAAACACACACTATTTTTAAACGTGGAATTTTTTTTGCTAAACGTTCCAAGCTCGGAAATTCTCTTAAACATGGACCACAAAAAGATCCCCAAAATATCAATAAAACAGGCTGTTTGCAAGAATATTTTTCCAAACTTAAAGCAACTTTATTCGTCATAAGAGAAAAACGTAGTTCCGAATACAAAGGATGTGTCACATCAGTTTTTTGCTTTAATTTTTTAGCTGGAGATTTTTTTGGCAGAGGCTCTGGAACTAAAGCATCTGGAAGCTCGCTTAACTCTTGTTCTATATCTTTTGTAAAATTTTCGCTCCCTCTTGCATACTCAGAAACAAAAAACATAAAAAAAACAGAAAAAATAGAAACTTTAAACATTTTTTTGTTTATTTTTTTCATTACTAACTTTTATTTTTTATTTACTTAATGTATCATGAAATAAAGATAATTTCAAGTAGATGTATGCAAAAAAAAAACATCACAGTGCTTTTATGGAAAATTAAAATAATTTGCGCGATTTTACTCGCAGGGTGTGGAATGAAAGGAAGTTTGCATCCAAAGACAAAAGACGATTATCCGCGCTCTTATCCTCCAAGTAAAGGTAAATAAAAATCAAATCGTTTTCTAATAATTTTATTTTAAAATTTTTAGAATAGAATAAAAAAATCAAATCATTTCCTAGAAAGATGACTAATATTATTGATTTGGATTTTTATAGAAATTTTAATATTGTACTCACTATTGACGAGTCCGATTTAATGAGCTTTTGTTATTACCTCCAGCCTTCTAAGGGGGGGGGAGACCACTCTCCTGCCTCAGATTAAAACATGGAAATGAAGTGATCACCGAATATAGATTGCTTTTATTTTTTAAATAAGCATATCAAAGATAGAATCTTTTTTGTGGGCATATCATTTTTTGAATAGGAAAGTAAAAATTTTAATATTACGTGAAAATTCTTAAATTAAATTTAAATTGCGATCATATTACATCTAAATCATATTAATTTGATTAAAAGATGTATAAAGATTCTGTACCCATAAGATCAACGCTATGACTCATGCGCTTAGTTTCTGCCAAACGTATTTAAACATCAAGGCTAAGGAAATTTTACCCCTGAAAAACTCCGTCTAAGTGTTAAGGGAGGTATAAAAAGCGGGATTAAATTTGAACAAAAAATAACATGAAATACGCTCGTGGAAAGCGTTGATAGAAGCGCTAGGCCATAACGTGAATCAATGCCTCTTCGTGATTTTATCCTAAGAGACAGATCTCATCCTTCACAAGGAATCTGGCATGCTTTAAAACAATGAAGAGGTACTGATAAAACCTCTTCCATTCCCCATGACACATCTCGAACAACGGTCTGCGTACTGAAAATAGTTTGCTTACTATAACGCGGAATCTTTAACAGAGCTCCTGCGTTAAGTGGTAGTACGCTCATTTTTTTGAATTTTTTTAGCCCAATTTTTTTTGAAGCTTCTTTTATCCATTTTCAAGATTCACAATACCGGAGATACTGTTGAGCTTGATGTTCTATAGTCAATCGAGTTGATCTTTAAGAAGATAAGTGCTATTTTCTAGGAGAACATTTTAACATCGTATAGCAAAGATTCTCTACCTTTGATGACTGAGTGTCGTTCTTTACATTATTTGCAAACCTCAACTTTATGTCTCTTTATTTTTTTTACATCGCTGTCCCTAAGCGTGTTTTACGATTTAGCGGTAAGAAAATTTAATATTTAACTTCTATTAAGATCAAGAGGACAAAGAATTTTAACATATTTTTCGCGATACTTTTCTCCAGAAATAATTTTAAAAAAGGATTTAGAAATTCCGAGCTCTTTAGATAAGAGGCTGATGACTGCTTTATTTGCTCTCCCCTGTTCAGGAGCTGCGTTCACATAAATTTTGTATAAAATAGATCCATCAAACATAAATTCTTTTTTTACTCTTTCAAACTTTGATTTCGTAATAACTTTAACATGGAGTATAGTTAAATCATCTTTCATAAAATTTTATTAATAAATTTAATTTATCGTACAGTGTAAATGATACTACAGCATTTACAATTTTTAGTCATCACTCAAAAATACATCACAAAATAAAAAATGTGATTGTTGATCTTTTGCAAATTATTGATATGAAAAAAATACATGTTCACTCGACTCATAAAAAGAACAAACTTTAAAGCAAGAAGGACGAGAAAAAATGAGGTAATTACTTGATAAACAAGGAAAAATAGAACAAATAGCATTTAGGATATACATAATGTAAACATTTTGAAGTATTAAAAGTAATTTGACTAATAAATTTATTCTTTCTTTATCAGAATTACAGTAAATTAATTTCAGTATTAAATACAAAGAATATCTTAAAATCTTTGACGAATCGTAACTTTCATAGAAAAATTGTGCACGTTAAAAATAAATTTGCATAGGAATTAAAGGAAAAAGATAGTTTTAAGGACTAGAACACCGACTTGCACATCAGGTCTGTTGATTTATAAAATAAAATACGTAAAATTAGGCCTAAGGGGTCATAGCTCAGCTGGAAGAGCGTTACAATGGCATTGTAAAGGTTGGCGGTTCGATTCCGCCTGGCTCCACGTTTGTTACATTAATTTAATTTATTTTACTTTTTATTAGGCCCCGTCCTCAATTAAGCTCAACGAAAATTGAAGCCGAGTGAATGGCGCCTATAAAATTTGAAGGCGTTGTGTCATATAGTAAAAACAATCGAATTACAATACGGTATATCGTATATTTTGTCTAAATCGTGAATTTGGTATGAGTTCTAGTGGTGCGCGGTATAGGTTAAGGCGCGTATACTTTAGTTATAAAAAAGTTTCCACCTAGGTAGAAAAGCAAGTAAAGAAAAACGAAATACACACCAAGAAGCGATAAAAGGTATATCAGCTGAAAGTCCTGTATACCTTTATGAAAACGGGATAAAGCTAACCATTTAAAAAGATAGAGAATGAAGCAAAAAAATAAAAAACTTGTTGATAAAAAGCGGTAAATATTACGAAAAAAACTAATATTGTAGTGGGTTTATTAAATAATAAAGCGATTGCTTTGATGGTTTATTGGTTGTAGAGTTGTTTTTATCTAGGGGAATGTCTCTTTATAAGCATGCTTTTTATAGATGAAGACAAGAAAAAACAAAATTTGGGAAGTATTTTGCTGCAAACTATCAAGAAATAAGCAAAATCAATGAAGATCAGGCTAATTTACCTCGATACCTTTGATTTTCAGGCGAAAGACTTTTAGATCAAACATGGCTATGAGGTCTTTGGTGTTTTAAACGACTGCCCCAAAGACCATAAGCGCTATTACATGAAGAAGGTTTTAGGATGATAAGGCATGGTACCAAGACAGTTAAGCTGATTTTCGCTATATTGATAACCCTGATTTGTTTTCAGACAATCTGGTTGGGCACTTGGAAATCACCTGATGTTAACTATTCCGGAGATACAAATATCCATACATGCATCCATAGCGATGACAGAAAACTGCATTTCAAGCTAGATGTCGGTGGAGGTAATAATTTTGATGTTTATTTGGTAGAAAACTCTAAACCAAATTATTTAAATCCTTACTTCCCTTCTATTCATATTCAAGCCAGCCAGCCTCATAACGCTTGGATTCATATTGTTTATACAGATTCAAAAGATCCAGAGTGGAGAACATTCATCGACGCAAGAAACATAGATAGCTCTGGCTCCACCTACCCATTTTATACATATGAGCAGGATTTCTATGATGCGCCTTTATGGACTTATTCCTTGTTCAATAGGCCTCTTCGTTTCTGGAAAGGTCATGCATTTGCCGTAAAAGTGGACCATCAGAAAAAATATATCCATTGTATTGGTGGGATCGAATGGGGGTTTGAATTGTCTTATTTCAGATTGCGCCCTAAGGCTACTGCCCCTCAATTATTAAACAAAGAAACTTGGGAAAAAGCATGGCAGATATTGCAAGAAAAATTACCGGGCTACAGTCAAACTTACGGGAGTGAGTCATGAAAGGACTACCTCTCAAACCTTTTTTATTTCCTTAGACTTTGAGCATAGAGCCATGGGCAGCCAAAATACTCTTCTCAATGATCGAGGCGTTTCCCAAGGTTTAAATGCAGCAGAATTGCTAAAAAACGAACCTATAGCAACGATTGTGAGCTCTCCTTTACGTAGAGCTCGCAAAACGGCAGATATCATTGTCCAGCACAAAAGGCTTCTATCATCGAAATTACTGCGTTACAAGAAGCATGCTGAGGCGAAAAATAAGGTCAACTCAAAGACAACGGTTTATGGATTAATGGTTGGCGAAACGGAGCAGATATCAAAGGAGCGAAAGGTTACGCTAACTTTTCATCAAGAATTAAGCCAGGACTAGAAAAGGCATTACAACACAAAGGCCCTGTTTTAATTGTATCTCATGGGGGTGTTTATTGGGGTGTGCAAGCGATCCTAGGTTTTCTAATGATTGATCTTGGTAATGCTGAGCCCATTTTTCATCAGCCACCTGCACATCCAACTCATCCATGGGCTATTTATCCTTTATCTGAAGAGAGAAATTTGTATGATTATGAATAATCCAAATATTCAATCGAGGCTCGATTTAGGGGAACAACATCTCGTTACTGCAAATTATTGAAACATTCAAGCAATAGTTTTTCTAGAAGCACTTTATGTTCTCTACTTACTGTAGCAAGCATGCGTGATTCAACAGCACGTATCATATCATGGGCTTGGACGACAACTTTGTGCCCTTGATCCGTCAATTCTGTACACAAAATTCTACCATGGGAAGCATCGCTTTTACGCTCTACAAGCCCTCGCTTTTCTAAATTAGAGACAATGCCGTGCATGGTTTGAGCAGTTATAAAAGCTGACCTTGCAAGTGCAGCATTAGACGCTCCGGGTTTTAGTTCTAATTAAGCCAGTACTTCATATTGCGGTGTAGTGAGATCAAGAGTTCTTAAAGCTTCATCCATCTGAAGGCGCAAAGCATGCTGGGTTTTTTTCAATTTATACCCAAGCAAATTTTTAACACCTACCTCTTTATCTTTTGAAATATCAGTGTCCTTATAATACATTATCAGCATGGTTATACCATAATGGGAGTTTGATATGAACACAACTGATAATTTGAACCTTGCTGAGAACTATTACAATGCCATGCTTGCCAAAGACTTTGATAAGATGGCAAGTTACCTAGATGACAATGTGCATTTTATAGGGCCTCTTGCAAAAATGCAGGGAAAAGAGCCGATCATCACAGCTGCGAAACACTTTGGTAGCATATTGCAAGACATCAAAATCGGGTCACGTTTTGCAAGCCACGACCAGATCATGTTCGCCTATGATATGGTCGTTCCAGCCCCTATTGGTAAGTTCAGGGCAGCGGTGCTGATGGAATTCAAAGGTAGACTCATCTCTAAAATCGAGTTATTTTATGACGCCAGCCCTTTTCAAGAAAAGAAAAACGAGATTTTTGAAGACGATAGTAAGTGATAAAGTCAAAACCCCAAAGAATAACACATCCCGCTTAGAGTTTTAATTTTGAAACGCTAGATATAAATCGATTGATCTGGCATCATCCCATTTTTTCATAAGTCTTTTCTAGTATTTGTTCAGTTGACTTGCGTAAATTCGGAAGTAGGTTATGGGCTTTTGATACTTGGATAAATGCTTGAAATCTTAAGATAAAGAGTGGTCTAGCCAAGTTTTCTTCTTGCTTCCATAATGAATCAACAGGTACAGAACCAGATACCCAGCACTCATCCTTTATCCATGATGTGCAAGATAAATGGCATGGAACTGAGTAGCCAAAACCCACAGGATGCAACATAGCTTTCATTGTATTTGGCGTCATCAAATGATAGCCTTAATTGTGCTTGCAATCGTATTTCTATAAAATGACTCAAGTTCATAACATCTTCAGGCAAAGCTTTGGCGCATCAACAAGTTGGGACTGAACATCATTCCGCAACGCATAATTTCTCATTTAATTCGCGTTTCCTTTGAATTCTCAAAAATATCGAAAAAAAATCAACTTAATTGAGGGGGCGCTCCTTAGTAAAACTCAACTTAATTTTACTATATAGATGTTAAGAAAGGGATAGATTTCGTTTGTGTTGGTTCAAAATAACATCTGATACCTACAAAAGTAGGCCACAAAAATTTATCCTAATTTTCGCTATGCATAACATAAAGTTAATGTGAAAAATCTTCCCTAAGGGCCTATTAGGACGGATCAAACAAATCTAAAATTTTTCCTAAGGTATCTCGCATTTTTGTTCGATGCACGATATGATCAATAAATCCACGATCTTTTTGAAATTCTGAAGTTTGGAATCCAGATGGAAGCGGCTGTCGCGTAGTTTCCTGAATGACGCGGGCTCCTGTAAATCCTATGACTGCTTTAGGTTCTGCAAGCGTAATATCTCCCAAAGATGCAAAAGACGCTGCTACTCCTCCGGTTGTTGGATGTGTCAGTACAGAAATAAAAGGAATTGCGTTTTCTCGCAATTGTGTCAGCGCTAAAACCGTTCTAGGCATTTGGATCAAAGAGAGAATTCCTTCCTGCATACGAGCTCCCCCAGAAGAAGAAAAAATAATATAAGGTTTTTTGTGATGTAACGCACAATAAGCTCCTTGAATCAAAATTTCTCCTACCCCCATCCCCATAGATCCTCCAATAAAATTAAAGTTAAAGCACGCCACGACAGCTAAATGATTCACTATATTTCCATAAGCCAACAAAACAGCTTCTGATTGCTCCGTTTTAAAGCGAGCATCCTTAAGTCGATCTGTATACCTTTTTTGATCACGAAATTGTAATGGATCTTCTCGCAATCGAACCGAATCTATCGTTACGTACTCCCCTTCATCAAAAAGAGCGGCATAACGCAATTTAGGAGACCACAATCCGTGATGATGACACTGTAAGCAAACACACAGAGATTTTTCAAAATCTGAAGTCAAGATCATAGTTTCGCAAGACATACATTTGACCCACAAATGCTCTGGAACTTCTCTTTTCGACATTAAATTACGAATACGAGGAGGGATAAAATCAGTAAGCCAACTCATCAGCATTAAATAAAATAAAACTTGCCCTAATTATGACAAAATATTTCTTTTTTGTATACGTGTTGCCTAATTTTAAATTCTAAAATTTATATAGTGTCGCAACAAGACATTCAACAAAAGTAAAAAGAATCTAATTTGAACAGTAGCAAGAAATGAAGAAGTATTTTTCGCGCAATTGCGTTGAAAGTCCTCTCCAGCTCGTTTAGGTGAAGAAATACATTCTCTATAGTAATTTAGCATAAAAATGGGACAATGAGATGTTATTTTTAAAAGAAAATGACAAAAAAACACTACAGCTTAGATCTAAGGAAGAGAGTAATAGAATATATTAAGCTTGATAACACTCAAAACACGACATCCAAGATATTTAGGTGGTGAATTAGGTACCAAGAAGCAGGTCACGTTTAGGCAGCAAAAGTAAAATAGGCTCAGAAAAGCTAAGGATTTATGTCAAAGGCCAATGAAGATAAAAAAATAGAAGAGATAGCAAAACTATTTAATGCTAGTATTTTTGTGTATCTACGATTAAAGAAGCTAAGCTTTAACTATAAAAAAACCTCTACCCACGTGCAAGCAAGCCAAGAAAAATGAAAGCTATATAAAGAAACTATAAAAGGCATATCGTCAGAAAGTCTTGTATATATTAATGAAATCGGTATTGAGATGACCATTTGTGCAGAACGCAGGATGGGGCAGAAAGGGAAAAAAGTTTGCTGCCAAAAAGAGCGGTAACTATTAGCAGCGGACAAATATGGTATTTAAAGGTTCTTGTCATACAAAATTATTTGAAGCTTGGGTAAAAAGGTATGGATTAAGAAATTAAAACCTGAGCAAATTATAATAATGGATAATACTGAATTTCATAAATCACAAAGAACGAAAGAGTTGATCGAATTTGTAGGTTGTCAAGTGATCTTTTTACCGCCATACTCACCCGATTGAAATCCAATAGAGAAATTTTGGGCTCATATGAAAAGATGGGTTACGAACTAAATTAATCAGTTTGATAAACTTTACGAAGCTGTTGTCGCATTTTTTCAAATCCCATTATCATGCTAAATTATTATAGTACAAAATATCCAGATTCGTATGGGTATGAATGAGCAAAAAGATTACGTGCAAGCAAATTTGGAATTACTGGTGCAATAGAGAGATTGTCGATAACATATCAAAAAATCCTAAAACATAAAAAAGCCGATCCAAAAAAAAGATTTACATTTTTCCAAAACATTGAAAAACCGGAAAAAGAAGATAAATTAATAATTTACATAGATGAACGTGGCTTTGCACTTGACATACTAAGAAGGCGTGGACATACATTGAAAGGGGAGCGAAGTTCTGGAAAGCACGATTAAAAAGCTAAAGGTAGAATAATGAGAGTATAGAGTGATGATAAAGTTGACGCTTTTGGATTGATTTTCTGCGTTAACATAAAAATTTTTACAGCTTGGGTTGAGAAAGTTATACTATCCAATATGGAAATACTCTGTTATCGTGATGGATAACGCCTTCACAAAGACACAGATATGCAGAAATATTATAAAGCTCTGAAAATTTTTGCTCTATTTGTCTCTTTATTCTCCTGATCTTAATCACTCAATAAGAATTGCCTAAGGCCAAGCACATTTTCAGAATTGCTTCATAAATCAATGTACTTCTTTTACGCGATATTATACAACTGGTTAGCTATAGTCCCATATCTCTTCTAAGCAACGCTTTGCGACCGGGTAGAGCAAAATCCAGATGTTTAATCAGCGTATATTTTATCCACTTAAGTGTAATCGTATGCGGCACTTTCACTGGATGCTATAGTTATTTGGCTAATGTGAACGTATGTACGGTATTCGCGAATGTTTTAAAGACGCTATAAGTGTCATGATTTTGTTACTATGTATCAAAAATACATTCGGACACACGAATAATACTATTCCAAAGATTCAGATGAATTTTTTCTAAATCGATCCAAAATAATAACTTTTGAATTTCTTTCTTGATCCAATTCCAACTGAGTGAGAATCTCTTCTTTTGGGGGATAAAACTGAAGAGCAAATTTTGCATCTGGATCAATAAAAGATCGAAGAGACCTAAATGGAACGACGATAAGATATTGCTGATCATCAAAAGCAAGCTCTACAGAAAACAGATCTTCTTTAATTCTTAAATTCCAGAACTGATCATGGAGTAAAATAGTCATTTCTTCTGCATATTTAGCGCACAACATTTTGTCCATTTGTACCCCAGAAACTCTGGGATCAAAAGTAAAATAAAGCTGTGGAGGTGCTTTTGTTTCTTTTGCAAGACGCTGAAGTGCTTTTCGAACAACGCTGTATTTTCCCTCTTCAACCCATAGATGATATTGCATTATCTCCTCTCTCATTTTGGGAGCTTTCTGTTGCTCGGTGCTCCCAAAACCGCTGGCTCAGTGTTTACTTACCGGAGCGCCTTAAGCTGCTACAGCATGCCGTACACTATCTGAAAGTCTACCGTTTGCGGCATTCTTTACAGAAATTTTGCCAAATGCGTTATCAAAATTCGCATTTATATTGACGGCCCAAAACATCGGTACCATGATGAACGAAAACTATACGTTTTAACGCACGTCGATCCTAATTCGCCCCCATGCAAAAAGAAAAAATCTCTTTAGGTGGAGGCGCCGGGCTCTGCCCCCGGGTCCGCAACGTTTACTTCCCACAGTGTTTATCGTTATAGCCAAATGGCGTTTTCACTTTAGCATATTTTATAGTTAAGAGCAATAGCCAAGCTTTTCTACACAACCTATCAAACATTAAATTAGATTTAGTGCGTAAATTTCTGTCTAATTTTCAAAAAAATTCTCTTTCTTTTTCATGCGGAGTCATTTTTTTTATATTTACGATTTCTGCGATAAATTATAAATACAGTTGATTCACGGGTTATGATGCAGGAGGAATGGTTTTAGAAAAACCAACATTTGGCAGAAAAAGTCTTTCGGTTGAAAGAGCGTCTTATTGCCATTCATGAAGAAATCAACGAATTGGAGGCAATACTCAACCATGTCAAATAAACCTAAAACTTTGAGCGATGAGTACTTTGAACATGCCGTTAGCTTTATTAGCTCATGAAGGCGGCTACAGCGACGATCCCGATAATGATGGTGGCGAAACTAAATTTGGAATCTCAAAACGTATTT
>NZ_AWTR02000001.1 GCF_000469665.2 Holospora obtusa F1
CAACTATTGCTGCGTAACATCAGTTAATAAATTATTTTGCGTTAAGTCTAAAAAATTTATCGAAATTTGTAATACTTTCTTGTAAAGAAAGCACTACAAAAAGACGTTGAAACTGAAAGTGAGCTACCAAGAGGGGCGATACACAGAGGAGACTGAAGAAGGAGCACTTAAATATGTTTTTAAAGGAAACTTATACTTGAAAGTAAATAATATTTGAGTATACATAGGACGAAATTTTATCAGCATTCCTCCTCCTAAATCTGGAAATGCAACAGTAGTTTGTTTTGCCTTGCACAAACTTGCAGAAATATCAATACCCATTACAAAAACAGGACTCAGCTGAACTTCTGTACCAATTCCCAAAACAGATCCTGGAAACCAATAAACTTTTGAAGGAACGACGATGCGTGTTAACTCATTTCTCTCTAAGCTTATTCCTGTGCGCGTCATCATAAATCCAGCTTTTACATAAATAAATGTACGCTTTATCATAGGGCCAATACGCAATCCGGTGCTCCAAAATCCTTTATTTCTTACACGTAATTTCTCTTCAAAGCTCATAGTAGGAAAAACGAAATTCTCTCGATCAGGATACTGATACATACCGGGAAATGATGCTGCTCCTTTTGTTGTGCTTAATGATCCATTCGCGAAATACCCCAAAATTAATCCATTTCCAGAACTTCCGGAAATTTTAAAATCATATCCCGTTTCTATCCCCACAATGAATCCGTTTTGATAAAACTTACTTTGTATCTGATCTGGATAAATGTATCCCACTCCCATAGGACCTTTTGGAATTTCGATATCTATCGCAGATAAGTCATTTCCCATCCCTTGTAGAGAAGCATTTTTTACCGAACCAAAACAATATCCTAAATTTAGCCCCATAAATCCACCTTCTCGAATACACGGGACACACTCTTCTTTTTTAAAGCTTTGCGCTTTTTCTGAATGAATTATAAGAAAAAAAACTAAGATGCTTTTTGAAAACAAAACATTTTTATAGGATTCAAAAAAAAAATTAAGGTTTTCTACGGTACTTTTGTGATACGTTTGAACACGAAGACATACTTTGCCTTTCCACATTTTTAAAAAAGTTTGAATTTTTAGAATACAAAAAAAATTATTCACGGTAATCCTTTATAATTAAAAAAATGTTTAAGTTTGATTATTCATAAAACTTTAAAACTGTACATTAAATTTTTCGAATACGAATGCTTAATTAAACTTGAGGTTAAAAAGCATCACAGACATTTTTTTGATCCCCCCCCCCTAATAAACGTAAAATTTAAAAATTTAGATTTTTTTGAACAAGAGTGAAAAACATATTTTGAAAGTTTTGACGTTTAGATAGATTTATGTCAACATACGACTATAGAGTCGTATGAAGTTCATCAGCAATGCATTGCAAAAAGTGTAATTCCGAAAACTGCATAAGGAACGGTATAGTACGCAAAGTTCAGAGCTATAAGTGTAAGGAATGTGGTTATAACTTTGTTAAAGGTGACAAAAGGGGCAAAAAGGAAAACGGCTGTCAAAAAAGCCTTATGCCTCATTTTATACGCTTTAGCTAAGGCATCATTCTCCTTCTAGTATATACAGGTGTGGAGTGGCAGAGATGAAAAAAATACAAGGATCTGAAGTTTTAGGTCAGATTCAAGTAGTGAAATTCTGATGAAATGTGGTATTTTTTCCAAAAAAAGTTAAAAACTCTGGATTATCAAAGCCGTTGATCGTAGCACACGAAGATACTTTACAGAAAATCGTGATGCTGCAACATTCACACGATTTTACGAAAAAGTCAAACATCTGAAAATTGCACATTTTATATTGATGATTGGGATATTTTTTCTAAAATTCTACCAAAAAAACCGCCATAATATTGGAAAATCAGGCGCTGTATGCATAGATAAAGATAATGGTAATACAATCACCTAGGGCGCATGACGAGACGTACTAAAATAGTTTCCAAGAAGGAATTTATGGTGTACGGATCAATCAAGCTTTGGTGTGCGTTTACGACGCCAGAAATCTTTAATCACTATCAAAAAACATTGCTAGCTATCTTTAGGTGAAAGCTCTCATTTAGAAATACGTCAAAATTGATAAATCACATGTGGCTGCGTTTGAAGATAAGACGATCTTTGGCTGTGTCGCGCCCAAGCACTGATCTTCAACGCTTAATGTCTTCTTCCATTTTAACCGTATTGACGTTTAGTTTATAGCGTTTTGCAAGCGTTGATGCGCTCTCTTTAGATTCTAGTATTTTTTTTTCTGATTTTTGTCGTTGTCTTGGTATTGGCATGCAATATTATTTTCCATATAATTTGTCTTTTTGCGTTCTTTATCGATTACACCATAAGAGTTAGGAACTAAACACCTACGTAAATAACCCTCCCTCATTTCCAGTGATCTATTGACTTTGCACTTCAATGTGTTGCATAGTTTCTAGAAATTTGATGAATAGTTGAGATGTGTGGCATTGCGGGAATCTGGGACTTAAATAAAGATTTTTCTTTTGATTCTTTGCAAAGCTTTGCAATAAAAGCTTCTAAGGCGTTAGATCATAGGGGGCCCGATGATTCTGGAATCTGGAGAGATGAAAATGCAGGAATTATTTTGGCACATAGGCGTTTGGCCATTTTAGATCTTTCTCCAAACGGTCATCAGCCAATGGTATCTTTTTCTGGGCGTTATGTCATTGTGTATAATGGAGAAATTTATAACGCATTAGATTATCGAAAAAATTTTTCTTTTCTAAAAAGCACAAGTGATACTGAAATTCTCTTACACGCTTGTGAGGCTTGGGGACCAGTTGAAGCTTGTCGTCGTTTTCGGGGGATGTTTGCCTTTGCTTTATGGGATAAATTTAGTAAAACGTTGTATCTTGCAAGAGATCGAGTAGGAGAAAAACCTTTATACTGGGGAAAAATTGGAACAATGGTTGTCTTTTCTTCAGAACTAAAGTCATTGCATCATTGCCCTGGATGGAAAGGAACTTTGTGCGAAAAGGCAATGTCTTCTTTTTTTCATATGGGATACGTGGTAGATCCTTTTACAATTTATGAAGGCTTTCAAAAACTTGTTCCGGGAACTGTTTTAGAAATTTCTTGGCAAGGTACAGAAACCTTGCACTGTTTTTGGGATCATTTTAATATATTACAAAATACAGTTTTATCAAAACGTCCTATAGAAAAAGAGCTTCAAACTTTAGAAGAATTGTTAATAGACAATGTGCAAAGACGTATGACTTGCGATGTTCCTTTTGGCGTATTTTTATCTGGAGGAATAGATAGCGGATTGGTGACTGCAATGATGCAATGTCTTCAAAAAAAAGACAACAAAGAGATTGTGCGTTCTTTTTCAGTTGGGTTTAATATCAAAGAGTACAATGAAGCGCCTAATGCAGAATCCATTGCTTATCACGTTGGAACGCTTCACAAAACTTTTTACATGACAGGACAAGATGCATTAACTGTACTTTCTGAAGCGTATTGGGATGAGCCTTTTGCAGATGGCTCTCAACTCGCCACCGCCTTTTTATGTAAGCAAGTTAAAAATCACGGAGTTACGGTATGCCTTTCTGGAGACGGAGGAGACGAATCTTTTGCAGGATATAATCGGTACTTATGGATCGGAAAACTTGTACAAAAATTAGGAAGTATTCCCGTTTGGATGCGAAAATTAGTCAGTATCGCAGGCCTACAAATATTTTCTGGATATCGGTATAAAAAGTTAACAAACATGTTACAAATTTTAGGAATGGATGATCTTTGGGATCTTTATCACAGTGTATGTTTGCAACATCCCATCAAAAATTTTTGGAAAAAAGACTTAGAACCTTTATCATTTTCATTTTCTAAAACTCAGTTGTGGGATCCCGTTGCTTCTATGCAGTACTGGGATATATTAAGTTATCTTCCTGGAGATATTTTAACAAAGGTAGATCGAGCTAGTATGGCGTATAGTTTAGAGGTTCGGAGTCCATTTTTAGATCATACTGTTATCGAATACGGTTGGACATTGCCGTTACATTACCGTATTTATCGGGGAAATGCTAAATATTTATTAAGACAACTTGCTTTAAAATGGCTTCCGAAATTTATCGCTCAAGACAAAAAAAAAGGGTTTAGAGTTCCGTTAGGACATTGGTTGAGAACTGATTTACGGCCTTGGGTAGAGTCCTTGTTAATTACAGAAGATTTAGAGAATTTAGGATTTCATTCAAAAGCTATTCAGAAGCTTTGGTGTTTACATATCAAAGAAAAAGCAGATTACGGATATCGCTTGTGGAATACCATTATGTTTTTGAATTGGTACAAAAATAGAGAAAATTATCCTTGATATGTATTGATTTTATTCCGTTTCATACATTTTTTAGATATAAAGGTGTTTTCAGAGTAATGATAAGTAGGAATGGAGAATCACATAAAAAAATTTCTGTTAAAAAAAGTTCTAGCTGTTGTAAAAAATAAGTATAATATTAGGTTTTTTTGATAGGCCTACTGTATAGCCTGTGCGTAAAATACGGTTGCAATTATTTATTAGCTTAAATATTTTTATGTCATAAAGTGTAGGTTTTATTTTAATCCTAGATGGTGTCGTCAAGAGATAAAATACGATATGGTAATTTAGCGTGAAAATGGGATTTGAAAAAATGCGGAAATAGCCTCGTAAAGTTTATCAAACTGGTTAATTTTGTTCTTAACCCATCTTTTTATATTAGTCCAAAATTTCTCTATTGGATTCCAATCGGGTGAGTAGTTAACAACTTACAAATTCGATCAACTCTTTCGTTCTTTGTGATTTATGAAATCCAGTATTATCCATTATTATAATTTGCCCAGGTTCTCATTCCTTAATCAATAACTGAGATACCAAGCTTCAAATAATTTTGTATAACAAGAACCATTAAATACCATAGGCGCTATCGATTTATGATTACCATACCCGGCTATAATAGTTACCGCTCTTTTTGGCAGCAAGCTTTTTTCTCTTTCTGTCCCATCCTGCGTTCTGCACAAATGGTCATCTCAATACCGCTTTCATCAATATATATAAGACTTTTTGGTGGTATACCTTTTATAGTTTCTTTATATCGCTCTCGTTTTTCTTGGCTTGCTTGCAAATAGGTAAAGACTTTTTTTATAGTTAAAGCCTAGCTTCTTTAACCGCCGATACACAAAAAACACATATTAGCATTAAATAGTTTTGTTATCTTCTGTTCATTTTATCTTCATTGGCCTCAGGAATCGTGAAAAAATAACTTAGATGATTGCATAATGCCTTGAGATGTGAAAGATAATATTGAAAAAGAACACCCTATTGCCCAAATACAAGCAAAATATCTAGCAATAAAATTCTGTCTAAATGAGAGAGGGGCGCAGGCTATGGGCTGCTACAGAAGCTAGGTCTTATGGTTATGGAGGTATTGTGAGTAAAGCAACGCAAATGTCTAACAAACAATTGATAAGGGCTTGAAAGAATTAGACAGCTTAAATAGTATAGATCAAACTAGAGTCAGAGCAGCTGTTGATGGAAGAAAGTCAGTCAAAAATAAACATTCCGATATCTTAAAAACATTAGAAGATCTTGTTGATCCAATTGCTCGAGGTTCCCCCGAATCGCCACTAAAATGGACCAGCAAAAGTGCTAGAAACTCATCTTACGTAGCACCTTTCAAAATTTGAAGTTTATTGAACATTAAAACATTGGCTTTTAACAATAGTTTTTGTTTTATTGCAAAATGATTCAATGAGGTTTTCACTTTCAATAACTGATGTTACGCAGAAATCAACTATTGCTGCGTAACATCAGTTCATAACGTGCACCACTGACACTCATGCCAAATTCACGAGCACTATTTTCTGATCTAGCATCGAGATGATGAGTATTGAATAAAAGACTTTTTTCTATAGTTGGCTTTGCATCCAAAAGTATCTTTAGATAAAAATGTTCTTTACTTTTATAACGCAAATACCATCTGTTGATTGTTATTTTATTTATTTATTCCAAAAACTCTCGATGCTTCTTTTTGACTGTCAGCTGATTTGATAAAATTTATAATTTTTTTTCTTAAATCTATACTGTATGGACGCGTTGACATTATCTACTTCTTTTAGACAAAATGTATCATATTTTGTATTACAATTTAACTGTTTTTACTGTAGTCTGATTTAATAAATTATCTTAACAGTTGTACATCTTTTAGATCTTCTTCAAACTCACTCACTGACATACAGAACGAACCAACTCGACCAGCCATACTGGATTCCCGTGCACAGCAATCACGATGTACAGGAAAAATTTGATAAAATGCTTCCCAAAATTCTTTTCCTAAATGTATAAAATAATCTAAAAAAGGACGATAATCTTTTAATTTTTCTATCCTTCTTCTCGCTATTCTTAATAAAAAAAGATCTCTTTTTGCGATCATTTCTCTTAAATAAAAATTTTTTTTATTTTTACGAATGAACCATCTACCATCACATCTTCTACCAAAAGAAAAGAGTTCAAAAACATTATTGTCACTAAGCATGTAAGTTAACGGTCCAGAACCAAGAAGATTTTCTATATTTTTTTCTTCTTTTTCAATTTCTTCTTCTATTTTTTCAAGATTTTGCTCAATTGATTTAGTAAGTTTTTGTTCAGAAATAGATGCAATACTAGCATGATGAAAAAAATTTTGTTTTTGTGAGAAAGACATTTGAGAATTTGAAGTTATAAAAAATAATAAAAAAATTTTATTAATTTTTTTTATCCACATATAAAGCTTTAATTATTTTTAAAAATTTTACCATAATTTTTTCAAAAAAAATAGAATGCGCATTTTAAACTTGAACATTCTTGATCCTTTGTAAATAAAAATTAATCCGTCGTATAGCTATTTACGTATAGCTTGCTACATTCATACAAGATTTTTGTATGACAAGAATCATTAAATACCCTAAATAGTATAGTCACGAGATAGGAAGTATGATATAAGTGATGCAGTTATTTCATGAATGCATGCATAGGTATTGTATGTCAGAAGCCCATCGTCGCCACGATATTTCAGAGCGCGTATGGAGTTGTGTTAGAGCCTCATTGACCAGGACGAGAAGGTGTTTGGGGTGGGAGAGCTAAAGATTAATCGCCAATGTATTAATGCCATGTTCTGGATCTTAAGGACAGGAGCGCCATGGCCAGATTATGGAAGCTGGAGCAGTGCGCACCGTCGTTTTATCAGATGGAGAGACAAAGGTATCTGGGAGAAGTTGCTCGAAGAATGAGTTGATGTTCCGGATTATAAATGGCTGGTGATTGATGCAAGTCACATCAAAGTGCATCCTCATACAGCTGGTGCGAAAGGTGGCAATCAAGAGATGAGCCGCTCAAAAGGGTGCTTAATACAAAGGTACATCTGGCCGTGAATGCACATGGTATTCCGGTCAGAATCATTATTACAGACGGTACCACGGCTGATTGCACGCAAGCTTGGCAATTGATAAGCGATATCGCAGCCGAGTATTTACTCGCAGACAAAGGTTATGATAGCGATGCGATTGTTGCTCAGGCCCAAAGCCAAGGCCAAGGCATGACCGTAGTCATACCTTCAAGAAAAAACCGAAAAGTTCACAAAAGCTATGATAAAGATTTATACAAGTTGCGGCATCTTGTTAAAAATGCATTTCTCCATCTCAAGCGCTGGCGCGGTACTGCAAGCCGTTATGCGAAAAATGTCAGATCATTCTTGGCAGCAGTACAAATTCGATGTATCGCTTTATGGGCTAATATCTCGTGACTACACTATCTAAGCGTGGTTTAACTTTAATGGCCTGTGCCTTCTTGGTACCTGATCCACCACCTGCTTACGCTACTTCTTGGATGTCGTGTTTTGATTGTAATCAAGCTTGATTATATTTCTATTACTCACCCCTTTAGATCTAAGCTGTAGTGTCGATTAAAAATAGAATCTATGGTATCCTAAATAATTTAAGAGAATCTGTATGCAATTTTATCAAATCTCTATCAACTGAGCATATTTTAAAAACATGCTCTGTAAATTATTTAATTAAATTTAGATAAGTATTTTTATTATAATTCTTTAATTAAATGTAACAACGGTGATTACACGTCTTACGATTTACAGCAACACTTACGTTTAGGTGTATGGTTTCCAAATAAAAATTTTCCTCATACCACATAAAAAACTACTTTTTCTCCTACAATATCATGTTGA
The DNA here is from genome assembly GCF_000469665.2 of Holospora obtusa F1. GTDB lineage: Bacteria > Pseudomonadota > Alphaproteobacteria > Holosporales > Holosporaceae > Holospora > Holospora obtusa. The sequence continues at coordinate 8,225 of NZ_AWTR02000001.1, forward strand.
TTAACTCTTCAACTTCTTGAGTGCATGATATGATCTTACGAATTTTACACACATCCTTAATAAAATTTTTGTGAAACGGAATAAAAAACGAAGAAGAGCTTTTAGAGCTAGAAATTTCTAATAAATCCGTTGCTCCAAAGTTATTGACCCTTATCACAGTACCTAAACCGATTTCTCCGTATTGCAGTGCACACCCTTCTAATTCTTTCCAATAATAACAATCGTAAGGAAGCGATGGAAAATGCTCAAAAAATGTATACAAATTCATTCCTCTTAAAAATTCTGCTTTATCTCTTGAATCTATCCCCTGGCACTGCGCTTCTATCTGAGAAGGTTTTTTAATCCATCCACAAAAAATAAATTTTAAGTGTTCCTTTTTTTCATTCACAACTAAGGGGCATTTTGTAATAAAATAGGGATCTTCGGTAAAAACTTCAATTTTTAATCTTCCCTTTACGCCCTTTGGACAAATAATTTTTGCTAATAAAATCATACTACTTATTATCTCGATATAAAATAAATCTAATTTTGAACATTTTTATATTGTTTTAAAGATTTGCTTTTAGATGCACAAAATGATATTAATAATTGTACACTTTTAAATCTCAAAAAGAAACTATGATTCGTCTTTTTGTAAATGAAAGTTTGAAAAAAGGTGAACTCTTATTGTCTCCTCAGCATATTCACTACTTATATCATGTGATGCGATTAAAACCTGGGGACGAGGTAGAGGTTTTTAACGGAAAAGATGGCGGATGGAAGGCAGCGTGCTCGAAAAAAGATAAAATACTTGAAGTCATGGAATGTATCGTTGACCAACCCCAGTCTCCTAAGCCTTTGCACCTCTACATTTCTCTCTTTAAGCGTCTTGATTGGGCTTTAGAAAAGAGTACTGAATTAGGAATAACACACATTCATCCTGTGGTAGCTCAGCGCAGCTCTATTCAGCGGATTAATCTCGAGCGATTGCGACGTATTGTACAGGAAGCAAGCGAGCAGAGTAAGCGTTATACAGTTCCTGAAATTATGCCTTTACTTAGCCTTAAAAAGGCTGTACTTGCACATGGCGCTGGTTGGGTAGCTCACAAAGATCCTTGGAATACGCCTTACAATCTGGATAAAGATTGTTCTTTTGAAAGTTTGTGGATAGGGCCAGAGGGAGGATGGAGTCCGTGTGAACTTCAATTGTTCCAAAATCAAAAAAATTTGTACCCTTTATGCTTATCTTCGTTGTGTTTGCGGACTGAAACTGCCGTAATCGCTGGATTAGTTGTGATTCAATCTAATTTTGAAATTAAGCAAAATATCATAATAAAACAAGAACAGAACTAGATTTTGTTTCTCAAATCATCACAGACTTTTCGTCACTCAACGTGTTCAGTATGCTTAAAAATTTACTTCTTAAAATCACAGATCTTTATCATAATTTTGTATGATTTTTATAATTTTTCATACTCGTTTTTTAAGTTGATCTCAAAAAATAAATTGTGTTATAATGGGACAAATTATTTTTTTATTGAAACCTAAGATTTAAATGCCAGAATTTCAAAATAAAAGCTCTAATGGCATCATATTCGTTCTCTCTGCTCCTTCTGGAACTGGTAAAACGTCTCTGTGCAAGCATATAGCTAATTCTTTAGATAATGTCTGCGCATCTGTTTCTGTCACTACAAGAGCGTCTCGACCAAATGAGCAAGAAGGAAAAGATTATTTTTTTGTCTCAGAAGCAGATTTTCACATGCATCAAGCTGAGTCTCGTTTTATAGAATGGACGCAGGTTCATGATCATTTTTACGCAACTCCCTTAGATTACATTTTAGAATGTTTTACTAAAAAAAAAGATGTTATATGTGCCTTAGATCAGATGGGGCTAAAAAAATTAAAATCTCATTCCGGATTAAAAGGAGAGGTTGTGAGTATCTTTTTGGTTCCTCCCAATCGAGATGCACTGAAAGCAAGACTCGAGCAACGGGGACAAGATTCTCCTGAAGTTATTTCTCGTCGTCTTTTGGCTAGCGGTTTTGAGATGGAGCAATGGATTCATTACGATTATATCGTATTTAATGATGATTTTTTTGTAGCTGCTTCTGAAATTACCACAATTATTCGTGCAGAAAAACTAAAAAATGTTCGTCAGTGCAGTCGCGTAAAAAAAATAGTAGAGGAATGGAGAAGATGAATCAAGAAACGGTGTCGATTTTAACTTTTACAGGGTTCCCTTTTGTCGTTGTTGCGTTATGGGAGATCGGTGGAGAGTTGGATAAAATTTTTTCTTTTGAAGACCTTTCTGCAAATTTACGTCTTATTACTCAATCAAATCACAATCAAGATCATGGAGACCAACAATTGGCATGCTTAGTGCATTCTATCTTTGAACAAGGCGTTGATCGTGGCGATCTTCGTCATGCAGGGACGTTTACGGCTCCAGGTCCTTTTACTCCGCTACGCGCAGCCATTGCTTTATTAGATGGTCTTCATGTAGGCGCTTCCTTTTTTCATGCGTATTATTGGAATCTTTTTCAAGTTTTATTTTCCAAGCAGTACGCAAAAAGTCGTGTGCTTTGGGCAATAGATAATGGAAGACAAGCTTGGAATGTTGGGTACATGATGCCAAGAAAAATAGCTAAAGATCTTGTTCTTGAAGTACGTGAAAATATTTCTCAGGCGAGTTTGGAGAAATTTAATACACATTGCCAAGAAGATTCTTTGGAACCTTGGCAAACGTATTTATTGTGGAGACATACAACTGTCGAAGAAGTTTTAGAGATATTAAAAAAATTTGCGTTATGTATTGTGTACGAAGACATGATGTTAAAACAAAAAATGAAAAATTTTGAAGGAAGTATATTAAGCGCTTCAGGATCTGTTTAAAATATGCTTAATCATCCAAAATACAAGGTAGCTCTTATCGGTGCTACTGGTCTTGTAGGAAGAAATGTACTAAAGCTAATGATGGCTGATAAGGAGCAATGGGAAATTTCTGCGTTTGCTTCTAAATTTAGTAATTTAGTAATAGATGATCATCTTTTCAACGTTTATCCTGTTGATTGTGCGAATTTTTTTGATTTTGATTTTTGCTTATTTGCAACAGATGAAGAGGTATCAAAATTATGGATTGAAAAAGCTCTGCATGCTGGAGCTCGTGTTGTAGATTCCAGCTCTTGGCGCAGGTTGGATCCTTTTGTCCCTTTGATCGTTCCCGGCGTGAATCACAATACATTAAAAGAAGAGGATCAATTGTGCAGTCACAGCAATTGTATTGTCAGTCCACTTGCGTGCGTTTTAAACCCTCTTTGTACTATGTACGGACTAAAATCTGTACATATTTCTACGTATCAGTCCGTTTCTGGGGCAGGAAATAAAGGCGTTGAGGCATGCGTTTTAGAGACTCAAAGTAAACTATCTGGTGAACATGTAAACACTTATTATTTTCCAAAAAGTATTGGATTTAATGTAATTCCACACATCGGTACTTTAAATGAAGATGGGCAAAGCAGTGAAGAAGAAAAAATTCAAAAAGAATTGCAGCGTATTTTGAAAGTCGATTGCCCTATTTTTAGCTTTGCAGTGCGCGTTCCCGTTCTGAAAGGGCATGCCTCGGCAGTTTGGGTAGAATTAGAAAGAGCGTACTCTCTACAGGATATAAAAAGCGCCTGGAGTCACGCTTCTCATGTAGAGGTGTCGCAAGATTATAAAACATCAGAAGAAATGCAAGGACAAGTGGTTGTTTCAGTAGGAAGGATTCGCCAACTTACTCCCTATTGTTTATCTGTGTGGGTTTGCTCGGATAATACGTTAAGAGGAGCAGCTTGTGATATGGTTGATATTGCTAAAATTATGGCTAATCAGGGGATGCAGAAATCTTTAAAGCTTTAAAGATCTATTATTTTTTACTTAATCATTCTTTTATTTTTATATGATTGACTTGCGCTTTTTTATGATGGAAAAAAAAGAGCGCAGCAACAAAAAATCTAGAATCAGGTTAAAATGGTAAGATAAATTTTATAGATTGGACCTGTTATAAAGAGATCAAGTTTAGAGGTATATGACTTAATTCGTTACAAAATGTCATATTAAAAAAAATAGATAATTGATCTATGGAGCAGTGAGTGAAGCTGCGAATATACTTAGATTTAGCTCATGATTTTTTTAGGGACTAAGGTTAGGAGAATAAGAAAAAAAATAAGGCGAAATATTTCCAGAGTATTGAATGATAATTAATAACTCATCTTACGTAGCACCTTTCAAAATTTGAAGTTCATTGAACATTAAAACATTGGCTTTTAACAATAGTTTTTGTTTTATTGCAAAATGATTCAATGAGGTTTTCACTTTCAATA